>MGLW01000071.1 GCA_001794905.1 Chlamydiae bacterium RIFCSPHIGHO2_12_FULL_49_11 | reverse complement strand
CGCAAAAAACATAGAATCTTTTTTAGCAGCCGTTCAAATCAGATGTATTGCTCTCTGGGCAGAGGTCTTGTGACTACACTATCTAAAGCAACCATCTCCAGAATCCAATTGCAATCATCTGATTTCGACGCTTTGCAATACTGTCAGAAAGTATTGAACTCGCTACAATCTTTGGATAAGATCTTTGATAAAGCAATTTGTCAAAATAGTGTGCAGAGCAAAAGAATCTATCCAATAGGTTTTACAGATATGCAGGGAGTTTGCGTTGCAATGACCACGGCAATATTCGCTTTGCACAGTCAGCTGGTAGCCGCATGTCCCAAGGAGGATAAGGAAAAAATCTTGAGACGCGTCGTCGCATACTTTGAATTCGGCATGCCTGAAGACATTGCACTGCTTCAACTTATATCATCTAAAACATATCAACTGGTTGGGCAAATATGGCAGCAGCGAATAGAGCTAGTAAGGTCAGCTATGAGCACATCGGCTTCGCAACAGGCTATCGAGAAATTAAGACAGAATAGAGCTGCCCTAAAGCAAAGAGCGGAAGGAATACTAAAGGTTGCATGCATTAACGGTGGTCAGGGACAAAAAATGTATTTTAACGGAGAACATTATATAACTTCTAATGAATTGACTCTGCAAGAAAGCCCGCAGGAATTTTTCCGACCACTGGCATCTGAATTGGCAAAACACCGATCCAATTATTATCAATTTTCCTTGGGAAAGGAGGGTGTAAGTGGTCATCGCATGGGATTTATTCACTTAAACAATGCTCTATATTTCTTGGATTCCAACAACGGACTTGCTACAGTTTCACTAACTTGCAACGAAGAGGAAATTCTTGGATTTCTGACGAATTGCATTCCGAAGATTTTCGAAGATACTTTTGAAGATACTTTTGAAAAGGCGAGTGGATGGAACTATGCTCTTATAAATTCGTCTTCTTCCTTAGAAGTTATATAATGAGAGTGTTTTTTGAACGTATATTCAACGTCTGATAATATATCTTATGTTGAATTTGAGGAGGGCACTAAGTTCGCTGAGTATCAGGGACCGTCTCAATCGCTTTTAGCATCTTATGTGCGATGACGGCTCTACCGATGATTCCCTGGACTTCATAGAATAGACCCGAAAGCATCATCGTCGAGGATGCTAAAATGGCAGGCAGCCGGGCGCTGTCATCCGGAAGATGGAGGTACATGAGGACCGAAGAGATGATGAACGGCGCCCCGAGGGCCATTTTCAGAAAACACGGGTCCCACCGGGCAATCGCTTTTCTAAGCGCGGCATAGGCATGCTTTCCGATCGCAAGCCTCTCCAATTGATACTCTTGCAAGTACCTTTGCCCCTGATAATCTTGACCGATGATTTCGAAGCCCCTGATTTCTTGTCCGCGATACCTGCGGCACAACGCCTCGGTAAGGCAAGGCAGTAAATAAGCCATGAGAAACCTTTCCGCCGACCCGATAGGCTCCTCCGGCCCTTTGGCAAGTAACCTTGTCATGCCAACCCTGGTACAATTAAAACATCCCACCCTAAATTTCCTTTCCCGTTCTTCTATCGCTTTTTCCTCGCGGTGAAACTCCTGCATGAAAAGGATATATTGATGGTAGCCCTCCAAACGCTCAAAGACAGCCATTAATATCGTTCCGACAGCAACCGAACCGGAAATGACAACAAACATCATCTGATGGGAAGCCCAGAATGCCGGATCCGGAATCCATTTTTGTCCCCACATCCATAAGAGAACCGGGGCCGCTGCTAAAAAAAGACCGCCCCCCGGGGCGCGCCTGAATTTCAGAAACTCTTTTACGAGCGCCCTGCGGTCCTTGAGCATTCTTGCGTGAATAAGATCCTGCTTTACCCGTTCGATTTCGCCTATTGCCGCATGTCTGACTTCCAGAGCTGACCTTGCAATATTTGTGCTCTCCTGCGGCTTGGCTACTTTCCTCTTTAAAGCATGAGCGGCTCTAGCCAAGATATTGGGGGTAAAAAGCGCCATCACAAGGCCGGAGATGCGCTTTGCCACCACATCCAAAACTGACCCGTACGGGCAGTCGGCCTCCCAGCTCGCATATTTTCCTGCGATTCCCTCAACACAACCGTCAATACAACCCCAAATTCCCATAGCGTGCGTAAAATTAACATTTTCTTTTACATACGTCAATTTATTTCTTGGGGATTGGTATAACTTTTTACCTTGCCGGAATTTGGATTTTCCTGTACTATCTTCATAATTGTTATTATGGATATATCCGTTGACCGAACTACCCTGAATGCCATGGAAGAATTCCGGAATGCGTTAGGCTCCGGCGTTTCTATAACAGGCTATCATTCCGCAGCCATGGAAGAGTTTATGCAAATCATGGAGAAAAGTGAGGTCAAACATGCGATTTTCCGCATTCAGTATTTTTCGATCCTTTTCTTTCTTTTCCGATCGTATTCCGAAAGGGAAAAGATTGAGGATGTCCACTTCCTCCCCAAAATGATCCGGAAAGGATTTGACCACCTTTACACTTATTATTTTGGCAAATACCCGAGCGATGCCCAAATAGTGCACGCGTTTGCCCAGACTTTTTTGCACCAGTGCCGCCTCGCCAATCTTCGATTCGAAGTTTTTAAAGTCCGTTTTCCCACTCCCGAAGCTCGTCTGGAATACGCCAAAGAGCGGTTAGAGCCGGAAGCCTCGGAGGGACACGAGCCTGCTCTCTGCAAGCTTTTTGAGGTAAGTCTGGAGTCTTCTCCGGAAGAGATATTCGACCATACATCGGGTGTTCTTCTATCAACTGAGAGAAAAAGAGGAGTGGAAGTGGTCCGGCGGGTCGAAGAAAACCTGGACCTTGGCTTCCTTATCCCTCCCGCCCTTTTAAAATTTCTAAAACGAACTTAAACATAGAATTAAATTTTTAATTTCATTAAGCTTTCGTAAAAACGGAGATTTTTATGGAAGCTGTGTGCGGTGCATTTTGGCAAAAGGCGGAAGCGTATCCTTTACATGACCCCCCTTTCGACGATTGTCCCGCGCAGTTAGATGGTCTGGCAAAGGCACAGCTGCGTAATAACGCTGCGGAAATAAAACGCATTGCCTGCTTTGCCCACAATTACGTGATGCTGGCAAGGACTCGAAATGTACGGGGAGATTCTGAGTATAATCGGCTCAAGAAAGAGTGTGAAAAGGCTCACCATGTATATTTTTTGACAAAATTCCAAAATGACCTTCAACAGATACGTTCCTTCGTTTCCGATTGTGAAAAAATCACTTCGTACGTACTTGATGTGTCGCATCACACGCAACAAATTCGAGATCAAGTATCTGAGATCATGGGTGGCCCTAAAATTAAAACTGTGTTGTCAGACGGGCAGAAAATGGCATGCCTTTCCCAAAGGGCACCGGTTTTTTTAACCGTCTTGAACCGGGTTCACTCTCTCCTCGATTTCTTGGCGCAACTTACAGGTCCTATGCCGACGTAATAAGTTGTTGTTCTATTATGGAATATTATGGTAAACTTATAACCTAATTAGTGAGGTTTTTATGAGTTTAATTAATGTGGTAAGTAAAGAACATGTTGACGTTTTTCATGCTTACGTGAAAGACGATAATGCAATGACAAAAATTGAAAAATTGCGCATGTTTGCCTTTGCGACGAACGAAGTTACGAAGGCGGGAGAATTATTCAAGGTGGCTCAAGAGAATAAAACCTCTCTCCGTGTCGGTGCCGTATTGAGCATCACCTTTGGTATTCTTCTCATCGCACTTACCGTGGCTGCTGCCGTCGGCCTCTTTTTCCTTTTCCCTGCAGGACCTCTTGCCCTCATCATCACGAAAATCATTGCCTCGGTTATTTTAGGCGGACTTCTCGTTCTCACAGGACTTGTGTGTATCAGGAGCGGCGTGAATGCATGGGGAGAGCTCGATCGGCTCCAAAAAAATTTCGGGTTGGCCAAAACCTATGCGCAAGCTATACCACACGGGTTCAGCGAAGAACTGCGGACGGTTCTTCAGCGGCTTGAACGCAAAAAACCAGAGGATTTTGAAGAAGATATGAAATTTGCAAGCATGCGATATGAGATAGATAAATTTTTGGCTGCTATCTCCACACTCTAAATTGACAAAAAAGGGGTCTTCTCTCTACTGTCCCGATGTAAGGGGTATAGTCGAGAATGATCCGCTGTTTTGCTATCCTGATACTCCTTTCGACTTCAAGTTGTACGGGCCCGAGCTTTTTTAATCCTTCGTCACTCGTGTCCCGATCGAGCGGCATTCCCAAAGAGGCAAATGTCCGGGAAAAAAAGCGCGTGGACCGGATCTGTCCGTCGAAATTCGAGATTGATCCCACAAAGCCTCTAGAACTCATCGATCTGGTCGATATTGCCCTCATGCATAATCCCGACCTGAAAGTAAGTTGGGAAGATGCCAAAATTGCCGCCTATCAGTACGCTTCTACAGAATCGGCATACTTTCCCTCATTCCAGTTCAACGGCAGCTGGACAAAGTTGAGCGATGTATCCGTCTATGATGGTCAGGCATTCACCTCCAAATATTACGTCTACGGCCCGAGCGTCGCTTTTGATTACCTGATTTTCGATTGCGGCGTAAGGAAAAATGAGGTGGAAGCGGCATATCAATATGTCCAATACCAAAACTGGCAGCAGGCACAACAAATCCAGGCTACTCTCAAAGAAGTCACTCTCGACTATTATATGGTGCTGGCAGAAAAAGCGCTGGTCCAAGCCCGCTTTGAGGATCTTGCCGATGCAAAAGAGACTTTGAAGGCGGCCAAAGAAAAAATGCTCTTCGGCATCATCGATGAAAGTGAGCTCATGCAAGCAACCACGAGCTACTACCAAAAAAAGTTGAACCTGACCGAAGAGGAAAATGCATTTGAAAAAGCGGTAATCAACCTGCTCCGCTCGGTCGGCATTGCAGAAAAGGCGGCGGTAAAAACAATCGCCTTTCCGATGATCGATTTGAAACGGTTTGAGTTTTCCGAGGAGATCCTCCTCTCTCAGGCTGAAAAATTGCGACCCGACCTCTTGGCCTCTAAAGCAAACATGCTCCGTTCCAAGGCAAACTTGAGTAAAACCGAAGCGGAAATATTGCCGCAAATCAATCTCACCGGAAATGGCGGACAGGACTGGTTCACGGGCGGCCTGACCGATAACGGGGACTACACGATCACATTCAATCTGTCATTTCCCCTCTTTCAAGGCTTTTACTACAAAAATCAGATTGTAAAAGCGAAAAAAGAAGTGACACGGGCACAAACCGAAGTGGACCGCAGCTGGAACGACATCGTAGCAGAAGTGCGCACTGCCTATACCAACTTTGTTACTTCTAAAGAAGACTACAAAAGCAGCATGAAGTATCTCGATGCTGCCCAAAAGCAGTTCGATTCCATCTTAGCTCGATATAAGCAGGGCGTGAACACGATCATTGATGTGTTCAATGCCGAAGCGTTTTTGTCCGACGCCCGGGCGAAATTCATACAGTCCCAAAAAGACTTTTTTGCCTCTCTCATCCAAATCGCCTTTGCGACGGGAAGCATGTCCAATCCACAACTTGAGGAGAAAAAATAATGCGAATTTTGAGTATCGTCCTGATTATCCTTGCCTTCTTCGGGTGTCATACGAAAAAACCGACGGCAGCGGCAGCACCTCTTCCGCCCCTTGTCGAAGTGAGTGCAGCTAAAGTGCAGACGATTCCGATTTTTGTTCCGGCTTTCGGCCATTTTGTGGCTTATAACTCGGTGGAAATCAAGTCACAGGTAGAAGGAGCTCTCACCCAAATCCACTACACGGAAGGAGCGATGATCCTCGAGGGCGAGCCGGTAGTAACGATCGACCCACGCCCATATCAGGCCAAGCTCGACCTTGCCGTGGCAGAAAGGCTCCAGAACGTTGCCCAGCTCAACTTTGCCAAAGAAAAGGTAGAACGGTATGCGGGCCTTGTGTCGGACAGCTACGTTTCCCTCCTCAATTTCCATGAATATCAAACTCAGGTGGCAAGCCTTACTGCCGAAGTGGAGAAAAATGATTCACAAATCCGTCTTGCCGAAATCAACCTCGGCTACTGCTACATCCGCGCTCCTTTTTCGGGCCTGTGCGGAAAGAAGAAGGTCGATATCGGCAACCTCATTACCAATAACGGTGATACCCTTGTGACTATCAAGCAGCTCGATCCGATCTACATTGACTTTTCCATCCCCGAACGCGATTTTTTCCGCCTTATGCAATATCAGAGCACTAAAGACCTTACCGTCAATCTCCACTTTCCCGATTATCCCGACTGCGACTTCATTGCAGAGCTCATCGTCGTCAACAACGAGATCAGCAGCAGCACCGGCATGATTCCCCTCAGGGCGATCGTAAAAAATCCCGACCGCCTCTTCTGGCCCGGGCAATTCATCCGCACCGAACTGATTTTAACAAAAAAACCCGAGACGGTGATGGTTCCGATATCGGCCATGAACAGCGGCCAAAAGGGCCGGTACGCTCTTGTCATCAATGATAAAGGGATTGCCGAAATGCGTATGTGCGAATTCGGGGAAATTTTGGGCGACACGATTGAGGTTGTTTCGGGAATTTCCGGCGGTGAAAAAGTGGTTACAAACGGACAAATCAACGTCATGCCCGGAAAACCGGTCCGAATCAAGGGAGCATCTCAATGAATCTGTCAAAACCGTTTATCCTAAGACCCGTTCTCACTTCGCTACTCATGATTATTCTCGTATTTTTCGGAATTCTCTCCTTCAAATTGCTTCCCGTTTCAAGCCTCCCGCAAATCGAGTTCCCGACGATCATGGTAACGACCAGTTATCCGGGCAGCTCTCCCGAGCAGATGGCCAATCTGATTTCGGCGCCTCTCGAGCGGCAATTCATGCTCATGCAAGGGATTGAATTTGTCGTATCGAACAATACGTACCAATCATCGTCGATTGTCCTCCAATTTTACGATACGGTCGATATCAACACGGCAGCAGAAGAGGTGGGGCAAGCCATTCAGGCGGCCCTCTCGTTCATGCCCAGCGATCTGCCGCAGCAGCCGACCTATACCAAATACAACCCGGCCGACACCCCCATCATCTATGTCATCATGCGTTCCCCGACCCAAAATGAGGCTGACCTGTACAAATACGGGTTCAGCTATTTGGGACAGCAACTCGGCACCGTTAACGGCATTGCCGACATCCAGGCATTCGGCTTCGAATATGCGGTGCGCGTCCAGGTAGACCCTCAAGCTTTGGCCGCGCGCAATGTAACTCTCCAGGAGATAGCAAATGCGGTATCGAATGCCAACCCGTACGTGCCAACGGGAAAATTTTACAATCCGCAGCAAAGCATGGTCACTACGGTTGAGGGGCAAATTTTCAGCGCAGAAGGGTTCAAAGATGTCGTGATCAAGTATGTCGACGGCAATCCCCTCCGGCTGCAGGATGTGGCTAAGCTGCTCGACACAACACAAAACTGCCATAACCATTTTTACTGGTTTCGGGACGGTACGAGCGAACCTGCTACCGGCCTTGCCATCTATCGGCAGCTCGGCTATAACACAGTCCAGGCATGCGACGGAATCATGGCGAAGCTAAACCAGCTCAAGGAGCAGATTCCCGGATCGATCGACCTCTTTGTCCCCTTCTCTCTTGCCGACTGGATTCGGGAAGCGGTGAGGGAAGTGGAGCTGACACTTGTCGTCGCCTTTCTTCTCGTTGTGGTCGTGGTCTTCATTTACCTCGGCCGTATCCGAAACAGTCTGATTCCCATCATCACCTTACCGATCACTGTCCTCGGCACCTTCATTTTCACCTACCTTTTCGGCTTTAGCCTCGACATCATGTCTCTTTCGGCGCTTACTCTTTCGATCGGATTTCTCATCGACGACGCGATTGTTGTCCTCGAAAACATCGTGCGCTGGGCCGAGGCGGAAAAGCTTTCCCCCCTTCAGGCCGCTCTCAAGGGAGCAAAACAGATCATCGTGACGGTGATTTCAATTTCCCTGTGCCTGGCTGCCGTGTTCTTGCCGATGCTCTTCTTGGGAAGCTCTACCGGTCAACTTTTCCATGAGTTTGCCGCCGTTATCATTGTGGCCGTTCTTTTTTCCGGATTCATTTCCCTCTCGCTCACTCCCATGCTCGCTTCCCGCTTCCTCCCTCCGTATGATGAAGCGCGCACAAAATCGCGGATCGAACGGTTCTCCGACTGGCTCAATACGACGCTTGCAAATGGTTACGTGCGCCTTCTCAAAAAGACGCTCCGCTTTAAACCCGTCGTCATCATCGCAGCAATTGCATCTCTTGCGGTCTCGGTATGGCTCATAAAAGTCATGCCGAAAGAGTTCCTTCCTCCAAACGACCTAGGACTCGTGCAAGCGGTCATCATCGCTCCCGAAGGCACCTCTCCTGAAAAAATCTTGGACTACACATCCCACGTGGTCGATTCCATTCGGAAAAATCCTTTTGTCGAACAGATCGGTTACGCCAACTCGAACCCGGTTGATAATGAAACCCTTGTCTTCTATTTTCTAAAAAGCGGCAAGCGGCCCGATATCTGGCAAGTGATGCGCGAAGTGGGCGCTACGCTCAAAGAAGAAGTTGTCGGCGTCGAAGTATTGCAAAAGGCATACCCGCTCATCAATTTACAGATCGGTTCGACCCAATCGGGACTTGCCAATGAACAATACCTCCTCCAAAGTTTCGATGTGAAAGCCCTCTTTGCACAGGCGCCCGCCTTTATTGAGAAATTGAAAGCATCGGATAAGCTTGCCAATGTGGGCTCCGACTTTTTACCCAATTCTCCCTCCTACAAAATGAAAATCATGCGTGACCAGGCGTACTCGTATAATATGATCACGGCAACCGGTATTGAGAATAACCTCCAATATGCCCTTGGTGAAACTTACATTTCGAATATGATCTGTCCCGAAAACCTGTATTATGTGATTTTGGACATGGACAATCCGTATATTACCGATCCGCAGAAACTGGGCTATTTGTATCTCACAAACTCTCAGAAGAATGAGCCTCCCGTATCGATCAATTCGGTCACGAAAGGCGAGTGGAAAACGACTCCCGAAATGGTCAACCATGTCAATGCTCTCCCCTCAGTTACTGTTTCCTTTGATGCCGCGCCGAACGTTCCGCTCAGTGAAGCCATTTCCGAGATCAACTCCATTGCCGAAAGCATGCTTAGCCCGTCCATCATCCATAAAGTCGTCGGCCAGACGGCCGCTTTCGAGCAAGCAATCCGCCAATTTCTCGGTCTGCTTCTCGTCGCCATTTTTGTGATTTACGTCATTTTAGGCATCCTATACGAAAATTTCCTCCATCCCCTCACTCCCATTTCATCGGTACCCTTTGCTACCTTCGGAGGGCTGATTTCCCTCCTTGTTTTCCATCAAACGCTTTCCATCTATGCGCTGATCGGAATTATCATGCTCCTTGGCATTGTGATGAAAAACGGAATCCTCGTCGTCGACTTTGCCCTCGAACAGCTTCAAGAGAAGCAATGTTCCATTGAGGAAGCGGTAATTGAGGCATGCCGCATCCGCTTCCGTCCTATCATAATGACGACAATTGCGGCCATGATGGGTGCCGTTCCTATCGCTCTCGGCATCGGCGGCACGATCGCAAAAGGGCGAGCCCCTCTCGGGATTGCCGTTGTCGGCGGGCTAATCATCGCGCAGCTTGTCACCCTCTTCGTAATCCCTGCCGTCTTTGTCTATATCCAAAGGCTCAGCCAACATCTCACCTCCTCCTACAAAGTATTCAAACCCTACCTGGATAATTAATACCAACCCTAGATAGTGTCGATCTCGCAGAATTCGGATAGGACGTCATGCCACACGAAATTATGCGGAAACTTATTCATGAGGTCGATGTAATTGTGAGATACAAACCACGACACCATCTTTTTTTCCGACCCGACCAACTGGAACTTGCCGCCGTGTTCCCTGGAAAATATATCATGCATGATGTGGGTAAACCAGTCCATGAGCTTTTGTTTGATGAATACCTGACGCCCGATAAAGTCTAGCCGGAGCGCATTGATGCGCTCTTTCGCCTCTTTTGCAGGCATTTCTCTTTCAATAACGGGAAAAGCGGGGAGCCCTGCTACAGTCTCTTTGAGAAGCTGCTGAAGTTCAACCGCGATTTTACTCGCTAATTCCGATCCGCGAGCTACGTTCGGCGTTACCATTTCCGCAAAAGAGCGCATGGCCGGATTGATTTCGGTTCCGATGGTTTGAAAATCTCCCCACCAGCGCGAATAATATTCTCCCAGTCCTTTATACTGCTCCTCTAGCCGGTTGCTATTCATCGCAGTTTCAAGCCGTATGTAATCGGTTTTTGGCTTTTCTCCGGCGATTTTTTCCCCATGACAAAATTTGTTGTACAACTTTTCTAAGAACGACTTCAATTTGTTGGCATCATTGCACTTATCTTCATAAAAAGGAGACAGCTGCCTAAGATGTCTTACCATGGACTGCAATTTTTCTTGGAGAGTTTGACCGGACCGGTCAGATTCAATCCCGATCCAATAGGACGAGAATTTTTTCAGGTACCCCTCCATTATGGCAAGTGCCTTTTCTTCGGAAAAGGCCGTATCGACATCCACAAAACCGGTTTCCTGCAATTCCGATTCGACCGTTTCCCTTGCTTCTTTAAGACCTTTTCGAAAAGTGATCAAATCGGGATCGCTCTCCATCCCATTAGATATGTGACGGAAAACCATATCAAAAAGTACATCTTCCGGATTTTGTAAAATTCCTCTCCAGCCGCTTTCGGTGAGAGAATCCACTGCGTCGGGAGGCTGCATCACTCCGAGTCTCAATAAGCCCGTCCTTACCCCTTGTTCTTCCGCTGAGGGGGACCTTCTTTCCGACGCCGCCGAAAGGGAAAGCATGGAGGAAGAAGGAGAAACTTCACCGAGCAGTTTAACAAGAGCCGTCCCGCTCATCGCTTCAAGTTCATGCGGGATCGGAGAAGAGGATGTGGAACTGGGGATAGGAGTGTTTCCCCCTCCCGATGTCATAGTCGATGCGGTGGTGTCAAGCGCTCCGGCGGCATCACGCAATTCTCTCCTCCTTTCAAGCTCAGACGCTGCTGTCCCGGTTTCGTTCGATTCGTTCATGATTTGAGAAAGAGCGGAGCGGAATTGTAACCGCTCACCCCGGTCCATGGAGCGGAGAAGTCCGACGATGGACTGGAGCAAAACGTCCCGATTGGAAGCCGAAGAATCCACAGCTGCCACCCTCGACTCGTCCCTCTTTTGCCTGGCTCGGTTTCTTATATTGCTTCTTCTTGACATGGTGCTTTGCCGCATGCGGCCCCCTCCTCTGCGAGGGGCGGGCGGTGCGGGCAGCGCCTGTGTCGGAGATTCTTTAGATTCTTTCCGTAGAAGTTTTTCGAAAAGCATGCCCGGTTTTACGCAAGAAAAGAGAAGGTAAAAGCAGAGCATCGCCGTT
>MGLW01000070.1 GCA_001794905.1 Chlamydiae bacterium RIFCSPHIGHO2_12_FULL_49_11 | reverse complement strand
CTTGCCGTCGCTTCTTTTAGTTTTTTTGCCGTGACTACTTCGCTTGTCGGTGTGGCGCTCGGCCTCTATGATTTTCTTCAAGACGGCATTTCCCTACCGAAGACGAGGAAAAACGCTTTCTACCTCACCTGTTTTGTCTATTTTCCTCCTCTCATCGTTGCCCTTACAAATCCGGGTATTTTTCTCACCGCCCTGGGCCTTGCGGGCGGTATTGGAGGAACGCTCCTTCTGGGGCTGATGCCTGTTCTCATGGTGACGATGGGACGCTATTACTATAAGACGTTCCATGCCGATCAGGTGCCGGGCAAAGGGATTACGTTAGCGCTTCTGTGCGTTTTTGTCGTGCTCGAAGTGTTCATCACCCTTTTCGGTAAATTTGTTTAATTCAAGGAATAAGGCTCCCCAACGATACCGATCGAAGAGGCCGGTTGTGCTGCGCCCCAGAATGGTAAAGGCGATGAAGAGCGCTTCGATGGACGCAAGGCCTCGCGCAGGGTCGGCACAATCGTTCTGCCGCCGTGGATAGGCAGTTACAAAATGCGCGGGCAGAGATCTTCTGGGGCACTCTGCTCCTACAAACTTTTCCATGGTTTTGGCATGGCGCCACGTGCCGTCAATGATAAATAGTCCGGCATCACGATCCCTTTCTGTGAGTAGGGGGCCTTCAAGGGAGAGCATCACGAAGCCTTCCAGAGAGGGAACGATGCCGTCCGGATAATTTATGAAGATAAAATCGGGGTGCTCTGCCAAGCATTGCAGGGAACATTTTTTTCTATTTTCGCGCCTGTGGCGAAGCACAATGGTTTTTTGCATCTTGCTAAAATAAAGCTCGAATTTTTAGAATAAGATTACATGACGGTACGGATAATTTGCTTTCTTTTATTCGCTTTCTCTCTTCGGGCTCAGGGGTTCTTTGAGAATTTGCTCGAGTTTGCACGGGTGCATCAAATGCCGGCGCTCCTTTTTTTCCACTTTAAAGATGCCTCGGAGCCGTTTCCGTTTCTCAAGGAAAAGCTGAGCCCTCTTTTTCTCATCGTCGACATTCCTCTCGATAATATCAGCAACGTACGGCGTCTCGAAGAATCGCACGCCTTGAAGCGGCACTTTGGCGTGGAAACCATACCTTCCTTGCTCCTCATCGGACCGGAAGGGGGACTGATTACCCGATTTCCTGCGACGGCCATGCATCCCGACCATTTGAAAAAATCGATCATCGGCATATGGACCGATTATGCCTGCATCAATACTGCACTGAATAAAGCGGAGGCTTTGGCCGTGAGGAGGATCAAGGGACTGTACGAAACTGCAGTGGAGAGGGGCTTTACTGATTTCAGAGAACGACTTCTCACCCTCGGTCTTGATAAAGACGACGGTGTTTATTTCCTTCTCGAAAAATATTCCGAGCTCGTTTCGGCGGGAAAAGCCGATACTAAAGAAGCAAAGCAATTGCGCAAACTGATTCTCCAAAAAGATAAAATCGGTGCATTTCAAATAAAAACAAGGAAAAGTTATGAAACCCGTTACGGAAGTTTATAGAGAGCGTGTTCTGGAGATCTCTCCCGAACAAAATGAATTGGATATTCTCAAAAGAAGGGTTGATGAACTTGTAAAGGCAAATGCCGGTTTAATGAGTGAGAATCAAGCCATGCGTAAGAATCTCACAGAACTTGACACCGCATTTCATCTCCTGAAAGAAGAAGTAGGGAGAGTGGGGAGTCAGGTGCTTGTTCATTGTCATTCTGTGCCTCTTCCCTCCGGCAACATAGCGACAAGTCGAGCGCACTTATAGAAAAGTGTGGGGCCTGTCGAACGGCTCAATCTCGAGGCAATGTTTGGGAATGTCAAAGAGGAAGCGGGACGGATTTGTGGCTTTCATTGCGCCGTATTTTTTTCGTTTCTGCGCCATGCTGAGGGTGAGGTACCGCTTGGCTCGGGTGATGGCGACGTAAAATAGGCGCCGCTCTTCTTCGAGAGTGCCCTCCTCGCGGCTTTTTTCGTGCGGCAGGAGTTCATCTTCGAGACAGGTGAGAAAGCATGCGGAAAATTCGAGTCCCTTGGCGCTGTGGAAGGTGAGAAGCTGTACGCGATCGCGCTCTCCCCCTGCATTTTGTTTATGAAGCCTGTCCAGCATGCACCCCCCGAGAAATTCTCCCAGATCGTTTGTGCCGCTCGTCTTTGCCAGTTCAACGAAGGCTTGGACGTTTTGCCACTTGAATTGAAACATTTTGTCATCTTTGTTTTCCTGCCGCAGGCACTCTTGTAATTCAATCGTGTGGATAAGCCAGCGGATGGCATCGGCGAGCGGTCTTGTTTTGAATGTGTTTTGCCCTTCCTCGATCAGCCGGATAAATCCGGCCGCACCCGCTTTGGCCGCCGAAGAGAGGGAATCGGGGAGGTGGCGGAGGGTATGGAGAAGACGTTCATGATGGGACCTTTGCCGCTCGGTGATTTTTTTGAGGGCATCGGGAGAAATTCCGCGGCGCGGGTAGTTGATGATTCTCAAGATGGCCGTTTCATCGCAAGGGTTATGGAACATACGGAGGTAGGCAAGCAGGTCTTTGACTTCAGCCCGTTCGTAAAATTCGGTCCCTTGGACGACTTCGTAGGGGATTCCGCGCACAAACCGGTCTCCCTCCTTGCGGTGGGCATTCAGGAGTTCAACTTCAAAAATGCGGGCGAGGGTGTTGGAGCGGTACAATATGGCAAAGTCGCTCCAATCGAGGCATTTTTCTTCTTTCAGTTTCAAGATGCGCAGTACGACTGCTTTGGCTTCGTCTTCCTCGGTGGGAGCCACAAACAGGTGGGGCAGATTCGGATCGATTTGTGCAGTCCGGAGCGTTTTTCCATGACGGTTTGGATTTTTTTCGATGACATGGTTGGCAATGGCCAGAATACCCGGAGTACTCCGGTAATTTTGTTCGAGCTTGATGAGAGAGGTGTGGGGAAATTCCAGGATGAGACGGATGTCGGAGCCGCGAAAAGCGTAAATCGACTGGTCATCATCTCCCACCACAAACAAGTTGCCGTGCCGATGTGCAAGTTTTTCTGCGAGTTCGTATTGAATCCGGTTTGTATCTTGATATTCGTCGATCATGATGTACCGGTATCTCTGCTGGTATACCGAAAGAACATGGGGAAAATTTTCGAACAGCTGTAAAGTCACTTCAAGAAGGTCGTCAAAATCGAGGGCGTTGTGGGCTTTCATTGTTTCGGATAAAAACCGTTTTAATTTCTCGTCTTCGCGTGATTTGGGACGTTTTGCCATCTCGTAGAGAGCGTCTTTCGAAAGCCCCTCGGTTTTTTCAAGGGCGTAAGGGGCGATTTGTTCGAGAAGTCGTTTGAGTTCGCGTTCCTGGTAGATCGAAAACGAGGCAGCATAGCCGAGGTGATGGATTTCATTTTTCAAGAGGGAGTAGCAAAAGCTATGGAAGGTGGAAAGGGTGATTTTTTCCGCTTTTTCTTTTCCCAATTTACGCGCCACACGGCTTCGCATTTCTCCGGCTGCTTTATTGGTGAACGTTAAAGCGAGGATTGCATCGGGAGAGATGTTGCAAGTTTCGACAAGGTGAATGCATCTTTCGACAAGGACGGAGGTCTTTCCCGATCCGGCGCCGGCCAGGACCAGGATACGTCCTTCGGTCGCCGTAGCCGCTTCTAGCTGCTGAGGGTTAAACCGGCGCATGCACCAAACAGGGTAAAATCGGTTTCGATACGTTTAAAGTCGATCGCATCTTGACTTTTACGAGGCAGTACATGGAGGGAAAGAGGAAGTTTGGATACGGGGTGGCGCCTGTAGGCTTCACGTACCCATCTTTTGCATCGGTTTCTGAGTACGGCATTCCCCCACTTTTTTGGGATCGAGATGCCGAGTCCGGGGGCCGGGCCGGGCAAAAAGCGGAATTGCAAAACGGCGCCGCCAAATCGTTCACCCCGGTGCTTCAGGTGTACGAAAGCACCCTTTCCCTTTAAAGATTTTTTTGACACATTGATTATACGGTTAACGTTTTGCGCCCTTTCTGACGGCGGCGTCTCAAAACATTTCTACCGGCGGTAGTGGCCATCCTGGTACGGAAGCCATGAACTCTTTTCCGCTTGATTTTGCTTGGCTGATACGTCCTTTTCATCTTCACATCTCAAAATTGGTTTCGACAGTACAGAATAGCGAAAGAGGATCATAAAGTCCAGAGAATATTTATAAACCTGAATCTATGGCGTGTCATCAAAACTCAGGTTGTAAATAATTCGATAAAAGGGTACGCTGTTTGTGAAACATTTATCGAAAAGGAAACGAATGAGAGTTAGAGCTTCTGTAAAGGCAGACCCGTCTAAGGGAGATAAACTTGTGAGGCGGCGGGGCCGATTGTACGTTATTAATAAGAAAGATCCAACCAGGAAGCAGAGACAACAAGGTCCTGCAAAGAAGAGGTAACTATGGCAAGAAAAGGTTTAGTGGAAAAAGAAAAACGGCGCGCCCTCCTTAGGGATCGCAAGTACCACAAAAGAGAAGAGTTAAAGAAAACGATCCGGAGCCTTGATACGACGCTTGCCGAAAAGTTCGAAGCCCAAAGAAAATTGGAAAAAATTCCCCGCAACAGTTCGCCGATCCGGTGCCGCAATCGCTGTCAGCTCACGGGCCGGCCTCGGGGCATCCTCCGCAAGTTCAAGATTTCCCGTCTTTGTTTCAGGGAGCTAGCCCTCATCGGAGCTATCCCGGGCGTGGTCAAATCGTCCTGGTAAAATATCTGTTTGCTACAAATGGATCTCATGGATACGATGCGAAGAAGGGGTGATATAATGGATATTTACGAACCCGCTACCTTGGCGGTTGCCTTTGCAGCTCTGATGCTTTTGAGCGTCATGACTGCCTGGTATGCCCGGACGAAGGGAAAAAACCCTTTTCTCTGGTTTTTTCTGAGCCTATTTTTCTTCCCTTTTTCCAATCTGATCTTGTTCTTTTTGCCCGACCGGCATGCTGCGGCTCCCGATCCTGCTGTAGAAAGGCCTATCTTTCATTCGGAAGCGGCGTATCCTAAGCCCGATTCGGAAGGCGAGAGCGGTATTCCCGTTGAGCGACCCTTGCAGCGGATGCCTTTCGATCCGGGACTGAAGTGGTATTATATCACTCAAAGCTGTGAGCAAGTGGGACCCGTCTCCCTTTCCGGGCTTCGCAAAGCGGCAACAGATGGGACTCTTACCGAAGAAAGTTACATCTGGTGCGATGAATTTGCTGACTGGAAAAAAATCAAAGAACTTTCCAATTCTCGGACCCTGTTCGATCGGGACTTTCTAGAATAATTTTTGTTTGCATTTCGTTCCTTTTTTGTGTAGAATGAGGAGTCTATGGATCGTTTTGAAGATATAGATATTAAAGAACTGGATTTTCCCGACACGGTGTTTGTGCGGGATATCGAATCACGTGTATTCCAGTCCATTGTGATGAAGTGCCTCTCTTCTATAGAAGGGGTTTCCCTCATTGAGGGGACTTTCTTTGACCATTTTTTGGGCAGGGAAGCGGTCGACCGTGTGAAAGGGGTCTATGTCGAACAGGATTCGAAAAATCATTCGGTCAGTATCAAAGTCGAACTGAACGTTGTCTATGGCATTTCTCTTCCCGCCAAGTCGGAAGAGATACAGACGAAGATCGTGAAAGATGTGGTGCACCTGACCGGTTTGCACGTCTCTTCCGTTCACGTTGTCTTCAAAAATCTGGTAGCCAAAGAAGAGGATTTGCAGCCTCAAGAGGAACTCTCCGTTTCTCCCGATGAAAATATCGAGGAATAGGCCCTCTGTTTCAACGCTTTGATGTTAGCTTCGGTGAGGAATCCGGTTTCTTTCAATAATTCTTCCGGTGCGAGAAGGGCTGCCTTGGGCGAGCCGAAAGCTTTGATGAGTTTCTCTTTTTTCCTGGGACCGATCCCTTCAATATTGTCGATGAGGCTCCGAAAGAGGGTTTTTGCCCGCCGCTTTTTGTGATACCCAATGGCACGTCGGTGGGCCTCATCACGAAGCGTCTGCAGGAAAAAGAGGAGGGGGCTGAAACGGTCGAGCTCAACCGCGGCGGCGCCGTGTCCACGGTAGATTTTTTCCCGCGTGATTCCTTTGTCGTGCCGGCCTTCTTCTTTGGCAAGGGCAAGGGTATCGATCGTGACGATATCATGCCTCTCAAGAAGTTTTTCCAGAATGGCAAGCTGCCCTTTGCCTCCGTCGAGAACGATCATGTCGGGAAGGTTTCCTTTTTCGGTTTTCTTGTACCTTCGCTCCAGTACTTCTTTCATGGCATTATAATCGTCCCCTTCGGAATTTTTGATTTTGTAAAGGCGGCTTTCTTTCTTTTCGATTTTGCCGTCGATTGCGACCACCATGGCGGCGACCGCATCTTTTCCGCTGAGGTTGGAGGTATCGAAACATTCGATGCGCGAGGGAAAGTTTTTCAGCATGAGGGTCTCTTGCATTCGTGCGAGAAGATCTTCGTTTTGCACGATCGCATTTTTTTCCTGTTCGTAAAATTCGTTCGCATTGATCCGGGCAAGCTCGACAAGTTGGCGCTTTTTGCCTGCTTTGGGAATCGTGATTTTGAGTCCGAGATGGGAAGACACAACAGATTGCTGCTCGATTTCAAAGGGGAGAAAAAGATGGTCGGGCCGTGCTGCTGCTTCTTGGTAATGTTGCATGAGAAAGGAGGTAAGGGCTCCTGCATCGTCCGATACGACATTTGCAAAGTCGTGATGTTCGAGAGAGGTGAGCTTTCCGTCACGAAAAAAAAGGATGACGATGAAAATGTAGCCGGCGCTTCGAGAAAAACCAATCACGTCGATGGCACCTTGCAAGAGGGGGTAGACGGCCGTTTTCGAAGTGACGAGATCCTCGATTTCCAAAACATGTTCATGATAAATTTGCGCTTTTTCAAACTGTTTCTCTTCGGCAGCGGCATCTCTCTTTCGTTTCAAGTCACTGAGTACCTCTTTGGTATTACCGTGCATGAAATGGATGGCATCGCGTACCGTGCTTTGATATTCGTCCGCAGTGCAGAGCCCGACGCAGGGGGCCAGGCACCGTTTCATTCCGTGCAGAATACAAGGACGCTTTCGACGGTAGAGTTCTTTATCGGTGCATTTGCGAAGAGGGAAGAGCTTTTTGAGCAGCTCGAACGTTTTCCGTGCCGAGAAGGCGCTGGTGTACGGTCCGAAAATTTCCCCCTGATCGTACGACAGTTCTTTCATCCGGACAAGGTCGAGCATAGGCCACTCGCGTTTGGTGCTCAGCCGGATTGCGAGGAAGGTTTTGTCATCTTTGAGGCAGACGTTGTACTTGGGCTGGTGCTGTTTGATCAAAGTATTTTCGAGAAGGAGGGCCTCTTTTTCATTTCGGGTAAGGATTGTGTCGATCGTTTCTACCTGTTCGATTAGCATGGGCACCATCGCACGCTCATCGTGGAGCGAAAAATATTGTTTGAGCCTGACTGCAATACTCCTCGCCTTCCCGATGTATAAGATGCGCTTTTGGCCGTCTTTCATCAGGTAGACGCCCGTCTTTGTCGGAAATGCGGAAGGATCAAATTTCATGGTCTGACCGTCTCGAATTGATCAAGGAGTTCAAAAGCGCGTCTTACGATGTGCGGTGGCATTCCGGCAAGTTCAGCGACATGGATGCCGTAACTTTTATCGGCGATGCCGGGGATAATTTTATGGAGAAAGACGACTTTTTGATTTTCTTCGATTGCGGTGACTTGCAGGTTGACGAGGTTTGAAAATTCTTCTTCGAGACGGGTGAGTTCGAGGTAGTGGGTGGCAAAGAGGGTACGAACGCGTTTTCGTGCGAGTTCTTCCGATACGGCCCACGCGATAGCGATCCCGTCGTAGGTGGAGGTGCCGCGGCCGATTTCATCGAGGACCACGAGCGATCTTTCGGTTGCCCCTTTTACAATCGCGGCCGTTTCGACCATTTCCACCATGAACGTCGACTGTCCGCGGTAGAGATTATCGCTGGCACCGATGCGGCTGAAAACTCGGTCCACGATGCCGAGATGCATGTTTTCTGCCGGCACAAAGGAGCCAATCTGAGCCATGACGGCCATCAGCGCCGTTTGACGGACGAACGTCGATTTGCCCCCCATGTTGGGTCCGGTGATGAGAAAAAAGGTGGCATCGGATTCAGCCATCCTAAGGTCGTTCGGAATAAAGGCGTCCCTGCCGATCTCTTTTTCCACCAGAAGGTGCCGGCCGTTTTCGTAAGTGAAGGTGAGATCGTCCGAAAGGCGCGGCCGGTGCAAATTATAACGCCGCTTTGCGTGACACAGGCTGCAAATGGCATCGATATGGGCGATCAGATCGGCGTACTCTTCCAGAGAGCGTGAAAAGGGGAGGAGGGAATGGAGAAACGTACCGTAGAGCATTTTTTGGTACGCTTCGAACTCATCGGCGGCATGGAGGGCTTGTACCTCAAATTCTTTGAGTTTGGTTGAAATGTACCTTTCGGCATTGACGAGAGTTTGCTGCCTCTCGAAGTCGGCCGGCATTTTGTCCGCTTGTGCACGCGACACTTCGATGAAATATCCGAAAGCATTATTGTAAGAGACGCGCAGCGTCCGGATGCCGAGCGATTCGCGCAGCTGATTTTGGTAGCTTGTCAAAAAATCGCCGGAACGGTGGATAAAGTCTTGGAGCCGGTCCAGCTTGGCATCGTAGCCTTGTTTGAAGAGGGCACCCGCATCAAGATCGAGAGCGGTGTGGATGTGCTGCTGTAATTCCATCAGTCTCCTGATAGGGTTAGGAAGTCGTGTGAAATAAGGCAGCGGAAGGGCTTTTAACAGGCGCTCCACGAATCCGAGCTGCATCAGGTCAGCATGGAGGCGGAGGAGCTCTTTGGGTGCGATCGATTGCTTCCCGATGCGGACCGCCATTCTTGCGAGGTCGCTCGACTGAGATAGTGCGGTAAACACATCTTTGCCGAACGGTTCGATCGCTTCAATGGCATCAAACCTTTCTTCGATGGCTTCGATGTCGAGGAGAGGGCTTGCCATCCACGATTTGAGGAGTCTTGTTCCCATCGGAGTTTTGCAAAAATGGAGAGCGGCAAAAAGGCTACTTTGCTTTTCTTTCGCATCAAGACCAAGCAAATTCAGGTGTTTCTCAGTCATGAAATCGATTTTCATCCGGCTTTTGTCGTTTGGAATCGATTCCATCGAAAGGTTCCCAAGGTCCAAAAGGAGAAAATCCCGCAGGTAGTGCATCAGAGTGTCTAGGGCAACGGCAAGGGCTCCGGAAGAGGGGAGAGGCTCCTGCAGCAGCGCGGCGTGTTTCAGGCTGAAAAATTCGGGCGGTTTGACCACGGTGCGGAGCGGCATCTCGCTTAGGAGTGCGGTAAACACCGGAAAATCTTGCTGCACGATCCGCTCGTCGACCAGGATTTCGAGAGGTTCGAATTTGCGGATTTCAGTGCAGGCGTCTTCGAGCGATAAAGCCGGAGAGGTAAAGATGCGTCCCAGGTGCACGTCAATGAAGGCGATGGCATAGGTGGCGCTAAGGCAGTACAGAACGGCAAAAAATCTCTCTTTGTCTCCCCCCGAAAAAGTGGCGGGAGAAACAAACCGCGTGATTTGCCTTTCGACCAGTTTTTTTTCGCCGCCGGACGGTTCCATTTGCTCGGCAATCGCAACCAAGAAGCGGCCCTCTACCAATTTTTCGAGGTAGTTCTCCAAGGATATTGCAGGAACGCCGCTCATCGGAATGTCACCTCGCTTTGTGAGGGTGACGCCGACGGCCTTGGATAACACGGCGGCATCTTCGAAAAAAGCTTCGTAAAAATCGCCGAGGCGAAACAGGAGGAGCGCGCCGCTTGCTTTTTGCTTGCACTCTTGCCACTGGCGCATCATCGGGGTCAGATTATTACTCATACCAAAGCCAATCGATCCATCTTTTTATCCAACTCCGTTTTGTAGAAGCCACATTTCCGGCAGGTTCGTTGACCAGGGAGCGCGCCTCCATGATCCCCTTTTCGATTTGTTTGAGAGCGCCGTCGCACCACCGCTTAGTTTCTTCGACATCTTTTTGCAGCATCAAGAATTTCTCCAGCACTTGTTCGGGCGAGCGCGCATCGGCAAACAGATTGAGGGAAGTGGAGCGATTCAGTTTCCTGTTATCCAGAAGCTGGCGCATCTCATATACCTCGATCAGGAGCGGGAGAAACGCTTTCTTATATTCGTGTTTCAGTCCTTTATCCGGAGTTTGAGTGGCCGAGATTTTTTTCGTGTTTTGACTTGCCGTGTTGGCTTGCTGGATCGTGGAAGCGAAGGCAGATCCTGCCTGCGGAAGTTTTGTGTAAATTTTTCTATGCTTTTCCATTACAAATATTGTATCACGCATTGTTAAAAATGTGTACAATTGTATTTGTATGCCGCTCTATGCAACAGCCTCCGTCGAAGAGCTCCGTTCGAAAGTCGATCTTATCGAACTTATCGGCTCTTATATGCCCCTCAAAAAATACGGAGCCCAGTTCAAGGCATGCTGTCCGTTCCATCAGGAAAAGACTCCCTCTTTCTACGTCTATCCGGATCATTACCATTGTTTCGGCTGCAATGCCCACGGCGATGCGATGGGTTTTATCATGCAATACCTGAAACTTTCCTTCATTGAATCGATCGAGCTTTTAGCCGAAAAATTCCAGGTCCGGCTTGAAAGGGCAGAAGAGGCGGGAGAAAAAATTCCGGTCAAGGAAATGAAAGAACTCATGCTGAACGCTGCCCGGCTTTTTCACTTGCACCTTCTTTTTACCGAAGAGGGGAAAGAGGCGCAAAAATATCTGTTCGAGCGCGGCATTTCCCTGGAATTCATTGAACGCTCTATGCTTGGCCTTGCCCCTCTCGATCCGGAGCTCATCGTGGGAATGCTCGGCAAGGAAAACCCACTTCTGAAAGAGGTGGGTCTTGTGATGAAGCAGAGGCAGAATCACTGTTTTTTTATTTCCCGCCTCATGTTCCCGATCCGCGATTACCAGGGGGCGGTGATCGGGTTTTCAGGGCGCCATTATAAGAAGGAAAGCACGGGTGGCAAGTATATCAATACTCCCGAAACCCCCCTTTTCCATAAAGGAAGCGTCCTTTTCGGGTTCGACTCGGCACGTCTTTCCATTGCCCGCGAAGGGGTCGCGATCATCACCGAGGGGCAAATCGATACGCTCCGCATGCAATATGCCGGTTTTGAAAACACCGTGTCAGCTCTCGGGACCGCTTTCGGCGAGGCTCACGTGAAAAAGCTCGTGCAGCTAGGCATCTCCAAGGCGATACTTCTCTTTGATAGTGACAAAGCGGGCCATGCTGCCGCCCTCAAAGTCGGGCAACTATTCCAGTGCGCGGCCGTTGAAGCTCGTGCAGCCCTTCTTCCCAAAGGGGAAGATCCCGATTCTTTCTTGCGAAGGCATCTGAAAGGGCAAATGGACAATGTGCTCGGCTCTGCCATGCCTTTTCTTGAGTTTGCACTCAAGTATTACCGGCACCTTTCGGGCGGTGATAGCCCTGCTCTCCGGCAGGAAGTAGTGCGGAAGATGATGGA
>MGLW01000069.1:2400-11528 GCA_001794905.1 Chlamydiae bacterium RIFCSPHIGHO2_12_FULL_49_11 | reverse complement strand
CACAAAGAATTCCGTCATCCGTGACTATTTACGCAACAACGCCGTTTGTATTCAATAACTAGCGTAATACCAACCCTTTCATAATAGACATTAATTATATTATTTGTTATAATAATAATTAATATTTATTATGGAACAGGCTAATTTAGTATCCTACGGTGTGCATCATGCCCGGAAAGTTACCGCACAGGCTTCCTCTCAGTACAGGTCCAGAGCCCGTATTTTGGCGGTGCCTCTTCCCGTTCTTCAGAGACTGACTGATAAGTCCCATTCTGCCAGTCCATTGCAGGCCCCCTTGCCGGCTCTCCGGTCTCCGCGCCGAGATGCGCTCGCGAAACTCACCGTCCTTGGAAACCATGACCGTTTGCAATCCATTCCCCTAGAGCTATTTGCATCCATAAACGAAGCTGACATTCTTGGCATTCTACAGGGACTTGAGTCTTCTCCGTGGATTCATAAAGTATATAATGCCAGGATGGAAGGGGATGTCTCAAGCCCCTTTTTAAATTGGGCTCTTGCCAAGGGGTTCAAAGTCCTTGCCGGATATTTGATTGAAAAAGGTTCCGACGTAAATCTCACCGATTCTATCGGTACAACGGCACTAATGATAGCGGCAGAAAAGGGGGAGGTCACCTGTCTTGAGAAACTGATCGGGAAGGCGGCAGACCTCGATGCTACAACCTGTGATTCTAAAAGTGCGCTCTACTTCGCAGTGAATATCTATCAAAGGGGCAATAACCCGGTCCTGAGAAGCATGAAGATGCTGATCGATGCAGGTGCAACAACCGGGGATATTTTGTTAAAATTGAGCGATAACGACAGGTCTTCTTTGATTCGGCTGTACTTACCTAGAGGAGAGGAGCTTACAAGGAAAAATAAAATCCGGCTCGGCCTCATTCATGCCTATTTATTTCTGGACCCGACCTATATTTCTCCCAGGGATGTCTGCCATGCCGCAAGAGAAGAGATTGAGCCCATATTGCAGGAAATTGCCTGTCTATATCCGAAATGGAATGTAGATTTGTGGCAGCTTAAAGAAGTGGTAGCGGAGCCTTGGGAAAAGGAAATTGATGCTCTGGATGAGAGCCTTTTTGCGCTGCCCGAATCGGGAAGGAATGCATTGAAAGTGGCATTGAAGATACTTGCAATCAAATCACGCGGATTTGAGGCGGCCGGTGCTTATCTGTTTTTGAACGAAGAAGATTTTCGAGTACTGGGAGATTCTGTCGAAATTAGCCTTCTCCCTCCATTCCTAGTGACAAAAGAGGGGACCCGGGTGACTTTGACCTTGATAGCGCGCGACAAGTTTGCCGAAGGGGCTTATAAATCTGTCCGGCGCGGGATTCAAATAGATTTGAAAGGGGATCGCACCACATGGAACAAAGTAGTCGTCAAGTTTTCCCCCCTTTTGCCGAAAGACCGGCATTCGAAAACTCCTGTTGTCCCCCACTGGTCTATCGTATACGGGTATAGGGTTCAGCTCATGATGATGGAGGCGCGCAAGAAAGGAGGGGTGTGCAAGCTATGTTCTCCCATTGTCGTAGATCTGAAAAAAGCTCAAGCGGTCTTTGTGGAAGAAGATGCGGGAGAAGAAATTATTCTTGTCAATTTCTCTAAAGATGCACTTATTTCTACGATGGCAAAAGTCAAAACGATACTGAAAAATTTAGCGGTCATGCACTCTCTTGGCTATGTGCACCGGGATGTCAAGCCGGCGAATTTTTTCCATAGGCCGGAAGGAAAACCTTTGTTGGGCGATTTTGATTTGGCTCACACAATTCTTCGCCAACCGGAGGCAGACAGGGAATATTCTGATGGATTTGCTCAATGCGGTTATATGACACCTGCTGCCATACACGGAGATTGCCTTCCTGAATGCGATGAAGTTCAACTCTTGTATGCTCTGGTCGGTCGTAAAGAAAAAAATTGGGCTCCACATTTTCTAGCAGACGCAGCGCGTGAAGATACACTTACACCCAGGGAACGCCGGGTATATGCCGTTTTATCGCTCCTTGCCCGGAAAATTATTATGAATTCCAACCGTTGGGAGCGACAGGATTTTGCCTGTTACAAGGCAGAAGACATAAGGAAAGTGATAAAACGTTGCTATGCCTTTTTGAAAGATCAAAATGCTACACTACCCCTTAGCAGGTCCGACCAATACAATTTTGCAGTAATGGTAAAAGATTATGATGACGCACAAAAAACACGTTCCAAATCCACTCAGCCCCGGTTTACTGTGAAAGAAATACTTAAATATTTTGACCCATTTCTCGGAAACGCTTCGGAAGAAACGTTTCCCGAGCTCAGTACTCTTACTCCCTCGCTCACAACTCAGAATTTTCCGAGGTCGAAACCGCTTCCTAAAGCGGTAATACTCCATACATGGCAACCTCATCATTAAAGAAATAATTATATATTCTTTTAATCGTAATTATGTTATAATTATAGGATTAATTGGGGTAAATAATCATGGACTGCGTAGATCGATATGTGATTCAACCTAGTTCTTCTCCTACTGAAAATGTGGGATTTAAAATACCCGTCACTCTTGAGCGGAGAAGCAGTCAAGAAAGGGTAATCAGCAATATCGCCCATGAAGTGCTGCGGGTAGATACGACCGATAGAGGGGCATTGCAAGAGGCTCTGCGAGCGGCCGTTGCCGGTTTTCTCCGGGGAAATATGGCTTATGCGTCTACAATTAAGTGGCTTATAGATAAAGGGGCGCATCCGGAAAACATATCGGTATTGGATCAAAACAAAAGAGCGGTTTTGATGAAGCTTTTTGATTCGGGGGATCACGATCTAACCTACCTTGGGCTCATTTATGCGTATCTTTTCGAAAACACCCGTCTTATTCCTCGGCAGTATCTCGGCATGCCGACCCATGCCAAAGTTAATGAGGCAATTTGCCGCCTTTACAAAGAATATCCGGGCTGGGGCCTCTTTTCCTGGAGAATAGAAGGGATGGTGCCTTTTGATGAGGCTGTAGCATCGCTTCCGAAAGCGCTTTTCCCGTTGCAGAAGCGGCAAAAAGAGTCGCTTTTGAATGCTCTTGAAATCCTGGAACAGAGAACGCAAAAGGGGACATATCTGTTTTTGGATGCATCGGAGATGCAGAAATTGGGAGGGAAATCGAGATTCATACCGCCCTTGCCGTTTATCCTGATCAAGAATGGGTGCCGGGTCGTGTTGATTGTCATACAAGGGTTTCCGACTGCCGTGGAATCGAGTCACGAGACCTTTCTCGGCGCTGCAATCGATTTGATAGGACCGAGAGGGTCCTGGAGGATGGTTGCACTTAAACGGGTCAGGTTTGAAAGCGGCAACCTCCCGGCCGAATTTGTCCATGTATCACCGCTGACGACCTGTCCGGAGAAAATGGAGGCAATTTTCCTCGAAGAGAAGGAGACGGGGTAAAATGGACCGTATAGATCAGAATGTGTTTCAACCCGATCCTTTACCACCGAAAGAGCCGGATGAAAGTGTAGTGTTTAAGAGGCCGGTAACACATCAGCGTAAAAGCAGCCAAGAAATGGTGATCAGTAATGCAGCTCAAAGCTTGTTGCTTGTCGTGAATGGAGCGCTACCCAATCATTTGTCCCGCCTCAGTGACCCGCAAAGGGCACTTCTCATGCAGCATTTTGCTTCCAAGAACCCGGATCCGGTCCGTTTAGGACTTATCTATACCAAACTCTTTGAAGATCCGCGCCGCATTTCACTGCAGATTCTCGGCATGCCGAATCATTCGGAGGTGGAGCGTTCCATCTCGAGACTTCACAAAGAATATCCTCACTGGGAAGCGCTATCTTGGAAAGTGGAAGGGATGTTGCCGTTTGAAGCAGCGCTGAAAATCCTTTCCTTTTTGCCAAATTCCCAGAAAAAGTCTTTGCTTAACGCACTTAAAATCTTGGAAGAGAAAACGCACGGTTTTGAAAAGGGTGTTTACGTGCATTTGGATGCAGATCCGCCGTTTCTTGTGATAAGCGAGGGCGATCGGGTTATACTGACCGTAATGGAGAAGGCGATGCTTTCCGAGGGATCGTACAAGGAAGTGTATCGCGGGGCTTCTATTGATTTGATAGGGCCGAAATGTACGTGGAAACAAGTGGTAGTCAAAAAGGTCCTGCTCAGGAAAGGCAATATTCCCAAGAAGGTTGTCTTTGGGTTTGCAATGCAGCAGTATTTGATGAACCTGAGGCCAAAAAATGTACCTCAGATCCTATCGCCGCTGATTCATCTTCAAAATGAGGCGGTTTTTATTGAGGAGTTTGCCGGCCATGAAATGAATTTCCTGAATTTTAAAATGACAGCGCTTGAAAAGCTCCGTGCATTGAAAACCGTGTTCAAAATTTTGGATTGTATCCATAATATCGGATACATTCACGGCGATCTGAAAATGCCGAACATCTTGATGCATCCCGACGGAAAAATCCGGCTCGGGGATTTTGATTGCGCCACACCCCAAAAGCGCGTCCCTCCGGAAGAACGTAAACAGAAAGAAGTCTATGTAGAATGTGGATATTTCTCGGACGAGAGATGCTATGGGGATGCCACCGTTAGTAGTGATATGGTTTCCCTTTTCTGGACTCTCAGTGGAGATGTCGATCTGAATCCCGCACGTATGCTCAACCGGATGGGAAAAGGACATGAACTGATTGCCGCGTTATGTAACAAAGTGTTCCGGAATGCCAAAAATTGGGAATGCTCCGACTTTGCTTCCTTTCGAGCCAAAGACCTGCGCTCTTGGATAAAAGAAGCAATAGCCCATTTGGAAGGCAAGGGGCCGAATCCAATTCTACACCTTTTACGGATACAACCTACCCTACCTTGTAATGTTCCGCTTTCCCCTATACATATTCCTCCGGCTCATATTATCAGTCTATTGCCAAGAAAAGCAAGTTAGGGCATCATACCTCTCCATGACGGCGCTACAAACAAAACCGAGTACAAACATTTCCAATTTTGGTCTTGACGGTGCCTATCCGATCAATTGGGACCTTTTCGAAATCGATGCCGATTTTCTCCGTGCCGATGGGCCTCTACCGATGGAGCCGATCGATAGTCGCATTTTCGGAACAAATCTTCTCAAGTTTAACGGTCAGTTGGGGAATCCTACGTTTGCTCCGTTTTTCCGCCCCCCCGCCTATTCGGCCAAAGCATTTCAAAGCGGAAGAATCGAAGAGTGTATTGCTGTCATGAAAGCGGTTATAACGACGATGGAAAATAATCCCGCCACTCCCACATCACGGGTGGAATCAATGCTCGAGTTGGAGTCCGTTCTCGGTGTGATTCATACCGAGCTCCTTTTTATCGGCGCCTGCCGCGTCAGCGTCACTAAAAGTTGATTTCTTGACGATATGAGGTCTCACAAAGATCAGAATGTTTTTCTTCGAATCGATTTTCCCTTTTTTGCCGAAGAGCGAGCCGAGGAAGGGGATTCCTCCCAGGCAAGGCAAGCCGCTTTCCGAAGAGGAGTGCGACTCTTTTGTCATGCCGCTGAGGAGGAGAAAGTGGTTGTCGGGCACGTGGACTGAAGTGTGTATGTTGGTTTTTGAGGTGGAAAGACCCCCCGACTGTGCCGTTTCGAGTTGTCGCGAAATCTCCTGGGTGATGTCGAGTGAGATGACGTCTTCATCGCCGAGGACGGGGATGATGACCAGATTCACCCCGATATCTTTATATTCGATATTCGAAGTGGTCTGTTGGGAAGAGCCGACCGTTTCCACTTTTGATCCTGCAAAAGGGAGGGTATCACCCGAGAAGATGGCAGAAGCCTTGTTTTCCTGGGTCATAATTTTTTGATTCAGCAAAATAGTGGCGTCGTGGTCGGCTTCAAGGGCGGAAATGAGAGAAGAAAGGGTCGAAAAAATCCGCCCTTTGTAGAGGAGGATATTGCCGAAAACACCCAAATTAAAACAGTTCGACCCGCTTTTCGGATTCAGATTCACGGCTCCGGGCGTACTCGTTGCAATTTCCGCCCCTTTGCCGAGAGCG
This sequence comes from Chlamydiae bacterium RIFCSPHIGHO2_12_FULL_49_11, assembly GCA_001794905.1. Lineage (GTDB taxonomy): Bacteria > Chlamydiota > Chlamydiia > Chlamydiales > 2-12-FULL-49-11 > 2-12-FULL-49-11. Next base: position 5,531 of record MGLW01000069.1, on the reverse strand, counting down.
GAAGAAAAAGACCAGTCGACGCCGAATTCGAGAGAGTGATGCACGCTTGTTTCAATCACGAGCACTTCGATGAACACTTGTTTGAGCGGCACATCCAGACTCCGAACCAGTTCTGACACGCGAGCAGCAGCTTCCGGTATTCCTTTGAAAAGGAGGGTTTGTGTGGTTTTTATCCACTGGATAGACTGGATGGCTGCTAAAAAGGGAGATTTCGAGATGTCGGAAGAGAGCCTGCGAATGGCTTCAAGGATTTCGGCACCGTTTTGGTATTGCAATTTGTAGGTGAAAAATTCCTCTTTTTCCCCCTTCGCGGGAGCAAGGTCCCAATCTCCGTCGAGAGGAATTCGCTTAATGAGATAGCAGTTATTCATTTTTTCCGCATAGAGTCCGTGGTCTTTCAAGTTCTCGAGGGCAGCTTCCAGAAGGTCGCTCGCTTTTGTCGGATTCGATGCGACAAAATGGACGGTGAAATTAAAAAGGTCATCACTTCCGAGAAAATTCACGCCGCACACTTTGCTCACATAACGGTAAAATTCCCCGGCAGGGACGCCGGGAAAAGAGGCAGTGTACTGCTCACTCCACCCGAACATCATGAAAAAGAAACATAAAATCGAAAGTGTTTGCATTTTTGAAGCACAATCATACGGGTACCGTCTCTTTTCATGCTATACCGAACTTGCTAATTATCATTCAGTTATGTAAAGGAATAATTTTAATCTTCTTGTTTAAGAAACTTACGTATAACAAGCTTAATTAAAAATTCACGAAGCTTTCCGGATCGGATCCTCTTTCAGCAAAAGTTCCGACGCTTCTTTATCGACGATCCATAATGCAGGATGCATCAATGTTCCAATTTTGGATGCGGGATACGAATCGGATTTATCATAGAGAACATCGTGGAGGCGCTCTTTTTTCTTTGTGCCGATCACGTAGAGGACAGTGTTTTCCGCCTGATTGATCCAGGGAATGGTAAAGGTGATGCGCCATGTTTGGAGCTTTTCTACCCAATTTGCCACGACACGTCTGTCTTTTTCGCCCAGCGCGGTGGTATCGGGAAATAGGGAGGCGGTATGGCCATCCTCGCCCATTCCAAGCATGATGAGGTCAAACGGGCGTTTTCCGAGCTTTTGATAGAGGAGTTTTTCATATTCGTCGGCGCCGTGGAGGGCATTTTTTTCGCCCTCCATGCGGAAGATTTGGTGGGATGGAATGCTGAGATTTCCCAGTCCCGAGTCGATCGCCATTTTGTAATTGCTATCGGGATGATCGATCCCGACACTACGCTCATCGCTCCAGAAAAGAACCACTTTTTTCCAGTCGATTGCATTCCGATAGTCGGAGGAAAGTTTTCGGTAAATCAGTTTTGGGGTTGAACCGCCGGAAAGGGCTACAAAAAAAGAGCCGTATTTTTTGATGGCGTGTTTTGCGCATGCGATAAAGTGGTTTACGGCAAAGTCGACCATGACCGATTCGTTATTGCCGATAAAGATTTTTCTTCTGGGGTCGAAAAGTTGCTCTTTCATCCTGTCCTCTTTTTTTCATACTGTCCAAACAAGTTGAGCGTTCTTGCTTGACTTGCGCTGGTTTGCTTTGCATAAATTTCATGGGCCATCGAAAGGCCCCATTGTTCCTGATCAAACCGGTGATAGGTGGGAATTTTGCATTCGAGTTGGGAAGAGGACTGTTTGGAAACGATAGAAGGGTTTTTATGGTCCCGTTCGAACACGACGTATTCTTTATCCAAAAAGCCGAGTTCGATTTTGATGATGCGCCCCGGCGGAATTGCTTCCATGTCGTGAGGAGTAAGGGTGACATGAATCATATTGTCCCCGGTTTGGTAAATGAAGGCCGATTCGCCGTTATTTGTGAAAAGGGATTGGATTGTCCAGCCCAGTCCCGATGCCAGCCACCCCTGAAAATAGAGGGCCTGGATTTTGTTGTGGGAAAAATGCTCATTTGCGCGGCTATTGTAAGTAATCGCGATGCTTTTGAGATGGCCGAGGTGGCGAATGTCTTGAGAAGTAGAAAATGTCGATGCAAAAAGCTCGCGCCAGGGGTATACGCGCGCCCAGTTCAAGTCGCCGTATTCCATGTACGTATCGGCAGCAAGGTCAGTGAAAAGTTTTGAAAATCGGGTTAAATCGACCATATTCTCCGAATCGAAAATGATGCGTGATGCGCCCCGACTGAGCTCATGAAAAATGAAATCGCGATTGCACGGGTCTCCGTCATAAAAGAGGTTCACGGGCAAGTCGGCAAGGAGGTGAGGAAGGACAAGGAAAGGGATCATATTGCGGCTCTTTTCATCCACTTCGAAGAAAATCTGGTCGCAATAGATCGGATTTTCGGAAATGTCGGGGATATCGGTCCGGATGGTTGTTTTCGCCGGTTCTGCAATGTCCTTCTTCTCGATGACGAAAATGATACGGCACGGGAATTTTTTGATCAGGTTCCGGACAATTTCGAGCAAGTACGGGCGGCGCGATTCATTTTTCGTATAAATGACCAAGTTGAAGAGAGCGCTGCGGATGGCATTTTCGCCATGCCTCTCTACGAAGAGTTCTTCCAGTTTTGTCTCGAGGTCTTTTGTCGGAACCTCTAGATATTTTTCCATATCCTGTTTTCCCGTTTCAGAAGAAAGTCTGCGTTAGAAGGTCCCCAACTCCCTGCGGGGTAAAATTCCTCATCGGGATGGAGCGATGCCGATTCCCAATGTTCTAGGATTGGGGTAAAAAATTTCCAGGAATTGAGCGACTCGTCGACGCGGGCAAAGAGGGTCGAATCTCCCAGCATTGCATCGTAAATGAGTCTTTCATACGCTTCGGGAATATCTTTCCCGAAATATTTTTCATAGCCGAAGTCCATTTTTACCGGCTGGATGATGCCTGAGGTGCCGGGGACTTTACTGTTAAAACGGATGCTGATCCCTTCATCAGGCTGGATGCGAAAGATAAGGCAGTTTGGGATATTATGGTGGTCTTCTTTGTGGAACAGAATATTCGGTGTCTTTTTGAAAACGATGACAATCTCGGTTGCCCTTTTTGCAAGTCGTTTTCCTGCGCGCACGTAGATCGGAACGCCCGACCAGCGCCAGTTTTCCACCTGCATCCGGAACGCCGCAAACGTTTCTC
>MGLW01000069.1:0-2390 GCA_001794905.1 Chlamydiae bacterium RIFCSPHIGHO2_12_FULL_49_11 | reverse complement strand
CTTACTGATGTTCTCTTCGCTCCGGTACGCTTTGACCGCTTCCCCTTCGATGAAACCCTCTTTATATTGTCCCCGTACCGCCTTCCGTAAAATTTCCTCTTCGTTTGCGAAGGGCTGCAATGCTTCCAGCACCTTGACCTTCTCATCGCGTATGGCTTCCGGCAGGAGGTTGGTTGGCGGCTCCATCATGGTAAGGGTAAGAAGTTGCATCACGTGGTTTTGGATGATATCGCGTGCCAGCCCCATCCTTTCGTAGAAGCTTCCCCTAGAACCGATCCCGATATTTTCCGCCACGGTGATTTGGATGTTATCGATATACCTGTTGTTCCACAAATTTTCGAATATGCCGTTACTGAAGCGGAAGACCAGGAGGTTTTGCACCGTTTCCTTTCCCAGGTAGTGGTCGATTCGGAAAATTTGCCGTTCGGAGAGGTTTTGCATCAGGTCGGCCTGGAGTGCTGTAGCCGAAGCAAAGTCGCGGCCGAACGGTTTTTCGACGACAACGCGGGAAAATTTTGTCTGGTCGTTTGCATCGTAAACGAGTCCGTTTTGGTGCAATTTTTCGATAATAAGGGGGAAAGAGTCGGGCTGGACCGACATGTAAAAGAGGCGATTGCTCTCGGTGCCGAACTTCGTATCCAGCTCTTTCAGAAAATGGAACAGGGTTTGGTACCCCTGGTCTTCATGGAATTCAGCCCTGTGGTAGAACAGTTTTTGCAAAAACGACCCCAGCTCTTCTTCTGACGGTTTGGTCCGCGAAAATTGGCTGATCGATTCCCGTATTTCATTCCGGAATGATTCATGGGTTTTTTCTCTCCGTGCAAACCCCACGCACACGAAGTTTCCCGGCAACATGTGGTCTCGGAACAGGTTAAAGAGAGCCGGCATGATTTTCCGGTGGGTCAAGTCCCCGGAAGCACCGAAGATAACGATGATGCACGGTTTTGGCTTAGCGGCAAGATCCGTTTCCCGGAGGGGATTTTGAAACGTGGTGATATGGGATTGCTCCGGATGGAGGGGCTCGATGGAAGACGCTCTTTTTTCTGATTTTAGAGACAAAATTTGTCCTCCTTTTCTTTCCAGTATGGAAATTTAAGGATTTCATGCAACCTTGCGATGCGAAATAATGCAATTTCGAGAACCTTAATGGGATGCACTGCGGTAAGCGGTATATACCCCCGATTCGGTCACAAGCTGGATACTGATCACACCTCCTTTGTCATCGGTGCAAAAGCGGATGGTTTTGCCCGGATTATTTTTTATCTTGAACCGGAGGGTCTCTTCGGGAATTAGGATATAGGGGTCTATTCCGGAAGTTTTTGCAATCAGCGTAAGACCCTTCCTCTCGAGGGTAAATCCGAATCCGAGGTACGAATATTTTCCGACGAACCGGTCCAAGTACTCGGCTTGGAGGAGGGGTGGGGAGCATTCTTTCTCGAAGCGGATCGGCTCGATTTTCGGCTCGAAGGGGATATCGACGCCGGCAATTTCGCCCCGTATGTTTTCGCGGAAAGCAAATTTCATCCCACGGATATGGGGAAGGAAACAGTCTTTGCTGATGGCAAATACGTTGTAATGGTAATGATCGAGAGGGAAAACCATATTGTTGAAGTGGACGTCAAGGCGCTTTTGTACGCATTTGACTTCCAGAGAGCCGTATGCGGGGTTTTGGAACACGCCGCAATATTGGTCCAGGAGCCTTGACGGAGGCGCTCCATCGATCTTTTCGACATCAATTTTACCAAGGTCTTGCTGGAGCAGATCGGTAGAAAAGTCCTGTTTGAACCTGGCGAGCCAGTCGATGGGGGGAAGGCCCGCGATCGAATCGAGGATTGAGGTTGAAACAATATAGGCAAGAGGAGTCATATTCTTATTGGTGAGCATGGAAATGCAGAGCTTGCGCCTTGGCAAATAGAGGAGAACCGACGAAAACCCCTCGACGTTTCCGCCATGGAAGAGGAGCAGTTCCCCCCTGTACGACAGTATCATCCAGCCGAGACCGTATGCCTCCATATGGATCAGGTCCTGCAGGCCAAATTCGGCTCCGATGGAATGGGAGACGATTTGCGGTGAAGTGATTTCCCGAAAAGTGGCTGAATCTATAAGCCCCTCTCCTTCACGGTTTAACAGCTTCATCCATTGGATGAGGTCATGGACGGAAGTATTCAGGGCAGCAGCGGGGGCGATCGAGGAGACGTCTATATAGGGGGTGGCGACGAGTTTCCCTTCTTCCTCTCGGTAGCCGGTGGCTTTATCCTCCTTTTTCATGAAATCGGCGAGGAGGGCGGTTGAGTTTTTCATATTGAGAGGGAGTAATATCTTTTCACGGAGCAATTTCTCCCATTCTGTCTGCAGGAGAACCTCGGAAATATGGCCGCACACCATAAAGG
>MGLW01000068.1:11622-13138 GCA_001794905.1 Chlamydiae bacterium RIFCSPHIGHO2_12_FULL_49_11 | reverse complement strand
ACCTTTACCATCAAGCCGGTTTCAACGACGGGCGCTGCTACCCAGCTTCCCACCGGGCAAATGAAAGAGGCGACCGTGTTCTTTGATAACATGAATAGAACGAACGTCCTTTTTTAAATGCCGAATGTTGCTCAAAAATTGATCGGAAGCCACCTTGTTTCCGGTAGGCCTGTCGTAGGAGAAGAGATCGGCATTAAAATCGATCAGACTCTGACGCAAGACGCAACGGGAACGATGGTCATGCTGGAGCTGGAAGCTCTGGGCTTGAAGACAGTTAAAACCGAATGTTCGGTACAATACGTCGATCATAATCAGATTCAGGAAGATTTTAAAAATCCCGATGATCATGTCTTCCTGCAATCGGCCGCACGTCGGTTCGGTATGTGGTTTAGCAAACCGGGAAACGGAATATCGCATCCTGTGCATATGGAAAGTTTCGGCCGTCCCGGTAAAACGCTTCTTGGCTCCGATAGTCATACCCCTGCAGCGGGCGCGATCGGAATGCTCGCGATCGGCTCCGGCGGGCTCGAGGTGGCTCTTGCAATGGCGGGCGAGCCGTTCTATACCAAAATGCCGAAAATTATGGGCATCCGTCTCTCGGGCAAGCTTTCTGCCTGGGTAAGCGCAAAAGACGTGATTTTGGAGCTCTTACGCCGGCACTCGGTCTCAGGGGGAGTCGGAAAGATTCTCGAATATTACGGTGACGGACTTGACCACCTTACTGCGATGGACCGGCATGTGATTGCCAATATGGGAGCCGAACTTGGAGCGACGACGAGTGTGTTCCCTTCTGATCGAATGACCCGCGCCTATTTTCGGCAGGTGGGGCGCGAGCGGGACTGGGTAGAGCTTCTAGCCGATGAGGGAACGGCCTATGATGAACATGACGAGATCGTTTTGGACGATTTGGAACCCCTGATCGCAATGCCCTCTTCCCCTGACAATGTAGTTCCGGTGCGCGATGTAGCGGGAGAGTCGATCTATCAAGCTTACATTGGTTCTTCGGCCAATCCGGGGATTCGCGACTATGCCACTTCTGCGCTCATGCTCAAAAATTTTCATGTAAGCGAGCATGTATCGTTTGATGTGAACCCCTCTACGCGGCAGATTCTTTACTGGCTGACCGAGCACGGCTACCTGGGCATGCTGACGAAAGCGGGAGCGCGGATTCATCAGGCCGGCTGCAACGGATGCATTGGGATGGGGCAAGCGCCGGCCACCGGCAAAAATTCGCTTCGCACCGTGCCGCGCAATTTCCCCGGTCGTTCCGGCACGGACGAAGACCGGGTATTCCTGTGTTCTCCGGAAGTTGCGACCGCTTCGGCGATCACCGGAGTGATCACCGATCCACGTACTTTAGGAATCGAATATCCTCAATTTCTTGAGCCGGAGCGGATTGAAACGGTCACCGAACTGATTCCGCCACCCGATACGGAAGCGGACGCTCTCTCGCACGAACTCATCAAAGGGCCGAACATTGGAGCCTTCCCCGAATTCGGCGCTCTCCCTGACGAAT
>MGLW01000068.1:0-11614 GCA_001794905.1 Chlamydiae bacterium RIFCSPHIGHO2_12_FULL_49_11 | reverse complement strand
CCTGCATTTTACGGGTCGGGGACAACATTTCGACCGATGACATTTCTCCTGCCGGCGCTAAAGTATTGCCCTTCCGCAGCAACATTCCCGAAATTTCCAAGTTCACATACTATCGCATTGACCCCTCATTTCATGACCGTGCTTTGGCCGTGCGGGACTGCGGAAGCATTATTGTCGGTGGCCGTAACTATGGCCAAGGCTCCTCGCGCGAGCATGCCGCCATTGCACCCCGCTACCTTGGCATCCGTGCCGTCCTTGCAAAGTCTTACGCGCGCATCCACCGCAAAAACCTCATCAACTTCGGCGTCCTGCCGCTCACATTTGATAATCCTGACGACTACAACCACATCGAGCAAGGAGACAAGCTGCACATGGAAGACATCCATGCCTCCCTGCAAAACAGCACTCCCATTCTCATCAAGAACGCCACAAAAGGCCGCACCTTTCGTAGCACCTTCTCCTTTTCTCCGCATGAACTAGAATCTCTGATGAAAGGGAGTCTCATAGCGGCAGTCCGGAAAAAACTCGCTTGATTTATTTTCTCCAACCTTTTATGCAGAGAAAAAAGGCGGTATATTATGAAACGTTTCATGACAGGGTTAATCCTTCTCTTAGCAGGCTGCGGCATGTCAGGCAGTTCAAAAACTACATACCTATTCCTGGTACAATCGCAAGGGGCTCAGCTCATAAAAACAGATTCGGGAATGCAGCTTCTCTTGACAGAAGTCAAGCCGCACGTTGTGGTGATGGCAGACCGTCCCGTCCGCAAGGCCTTTCTTGAAGATGTCAACACCTTCGTCAATGACTGGAATAAGGGCGGCACCGACTCTTTCAAAACGAATCCTCCCAACGCAGCCTTTCTCTCTGCCGACAATGCGACCGGCCAGCCTACCCAACTCGTTATCATGGAAATGTCTGATCCGGTTCTGAAAGGAACCACGCTCTCCTTCACAATCAAAATCATTCCCGACAGTAGCGCCCCTCCCATACTCCCCGAAGGCCAAATGATGAAAGAAGTGACGCTTTTTCTTGATTCTGGTGTCCCGGGATGGGGTGGTTAAATGCTGTATTGGATTTCTTCTACACCATCGTGTACTTGCCCTTGAAGTAGTCCTAATGCAAAGCCAATTGCTGACCAGCCGACGAGAATGGAAAAACGGGGGAACAGAGATGCAGCCATTATATTTAGGCCAGTGACGAGATGACTGTCCATTCTTTCGGCATTTTCTTTTGAACGTAGAGCCCGGATGAGATAAGTACCCATTGCAGTCACAAAGAACATTGCGGGAGTGATATTCCACCAATCCCCACCTGGACTCGCCATCATATATGGCATTCCTGAAAGGACGACTGCAGTACCATGGAACTTGTAGGGAACGAAGCAAATCTTGCCTTGCCAATCCAATTTCTTGAATAGAGTCCATGCCTTTTGGGTTGCCAGTTTATAATCGGCATGGTGCGGTAGGGTTTCTATCCCGAAGATGCGCTTCTTTTCACTATCTGCGCCCGTAAAAAGTCCGGTGATGATTCCGGGGACGATGAGTCCCAAATAATAGGGGTAGCCCGGAAGGAGCGGGTCATAGAAGTTCAAGTTTAAAAAACCGGCTAGCGTAAAGGCAAGGGCAGGACGCTCAAGGAGATTTTTTGCTTTTTCTAAAAGGGAATTCGTACAGGCATAATGATTTCCCCTATTTTCTAACAATTTGACAATATTTCGGTACACAACTTCACCGATGAGACGTGCAGCAGTATGCACTCCGAGATAGGTTACCATTCTATCCAAAAAATTCTCCTCAATGCCGCTAGGATAGGGAAGTCCTACCTGGTCAAGAAAAGTCAAGTATGTTGTTACAAACGAGTGGACACGGGTGGAAACTGCAATCAAAGCTCCGGAAATGGGATTTTGAGTTACCGAAATGGCAATAAGTCCGGCGCCGATTGCAATATAGGCAACCCCTTTGATTACTTGACGGCGCGTACTTTCTTCATGTAAATGGACAGGAAGACGCTCCGTTTCGCCCGCGAAGAGGTAGGCTTTTGCGGGATCTTTTTTCAACTGATTGCGCCTTACCCCTTCCCACAGCTCCAATCCGGTAAAAGCTCCCTCAAGCCATAAGAAGAAAGCGGAAGATTTAAACGGGAATGAATAACCGGAGATTTCAAGTATCGCCAATATATGGATGGTTGGTTTAGCACGCCCGGTGAGAAATTCACAAAGATCTCCCAAGCTTGTCACAAAACCCTTGTCCCAATGGGATTTCACGAAACCTTTTCCTTGAAGCACGAGCTCTCTGAATGATTCGGGGACTTTCTGCTCTTCATCGATTTCAGGCGGTGCTTCGGCTCCTTCGGGACCCTGTTCCGTGGCACGCCTTTCCTCGCGAATTCCGATGAGATTCTGGACGGCGGCACCGATGAGGGCGGATCCGACAAAGTTGATTGCTGCGGTCGCATAGGGAACAAGGCTGGTGGGGTCTACGTAGCCGGTGGCAACCGAGCCGGCCGTCACCATAGCGACGCCTCCTGCAAGGAGTATCGAGGTTGCTTTGTTCTCCCGAATAGCGGAAAGTGCCCGGCCCGCTACCGATCTCGTCTTGCAAGCAATTCCGTAGGTATTTGCTCCGCAACACTTCAACTTACTATAAAGCCGGCCGCACCAGCCCGCTTGTTCGACAAGGGGCGTGTCGTCACCGGGAAAATCGGGAGAGCTGCCGGCCTCTTTTTCAGACAAGAAGAATTCCTCAACTCGGGGGGAATCGGGGGGGCCTGTCTCTTCTTCAGACAAGAGGGGCATTTTCAAGGTTCTAAGAGGCTGCATGGCCGTTATTCCAGTAGACATGATTAAGATGATATAAAAAACATGTCATTTTCTGCAAAGGAAAAATGGTAATTATTTTTTAGAATAGTCAAAAGGCAAAGGAAATTTTTAACGGGGGGATGCCGATCGCTGCCGGCGGAGCGGTGAGATAAGAGACCAGAAAGAGGGTAAAGTCATACCAGAAATGGACTGCAACCGCTTCTTTGAGGGAATGGTTTTTGTAAGCGAGCCAGCTGAAGTAGCCCCCGAAAGCGGAAATGAAGGGGACGGAAACGAGATAATAGTTGGCGCGCGCTTTCAGGTCGAGCTCGGCGGCATTCGGAATATGCATGCCTCCAAATGCAAGAGATGAAAGGACGCTGCCCAGAACAGGATTTGAGTTTTCGATCAGCGTGGATTGGAGAAAGCCGCGGAAGAACGCTTCTTCCCCGATTCCTACGGGGAGGGCAACAAGGGGATTGATTTCACTCGTACTGGCAAATGGATATGCGGTGCGGGCGGCATGCTTGTAATCGGGATCGAAAAGCAGGGTGAGGGCAACTCCCGCCGCCAGCCAGCCAAGAACTCCACCCCATACTTCGGGCTTTTTCCACACCGCATACCGGAAGGGAGCCAGCGTAAGGTCGGTCAGGGAGTCAGAGGGCATGCGGTACGTATATTGGGCGGCGCCATTGAAGGCGTGCGTATCTCGATAGGCGGCATACATTCCGTAAAACCACTCGTTTTGATACGTATATAGGGCAGTAAAGCTCAGCTCCTCATTCGGAATCGAGGAGAGGCCGATGGAAATGCCTGCGCCTCCCATCATGAGACCGGCGCTTCTCATATCATTCAAATAGATATGCCCTAAACCGGGGAAAATGCCGGAGAGGCCCACTGCAATAAAAGAACTCTTTCTTACCGGTACGGGAAGGGACCCCTCTACACGGTGCGGAATCTCAATTTTGGGCTCGGTGGGAATGGGAGGAGGCTCTTGCAAAGAGACTTGTTGTACTTCGGTCACATCTTCTTTTGCGGCAAGGGCTGGCAAAGGGGTCTGTTGCATTTCGGTCGAATCTTCATTTTCCGCGCCCAGTGAAGCAATCCGGATGAAACACAAGAACACATAAAGTTGCCGGATCACTATTACCCCCCCCCAACGGAAAAAAATTTTAGATACGGCAACTATAATCGAAAGCGAATTTTTCAGAAACCTATTTTAGGATGGAACAGCCGAGCTTGGTCAGGCGAATGTAATGCTCGGAATCGGAAAGCTGCACGTCGGTGATTCCGGATTGATACAGCCATTCGCAAACGACTTCACGGACGAAAACTTTTTCCCGGTCGTCATAATTTGCAATAGGGTAGGTGTACTCTCCCCGCACTTTTTTCAGAGTCACCGCGTTCTCATCAAGCAGTGGAATATAAGAGGCATTCATGAAAGACGATAAATCGTACCAGGAGGTATTTGAGAGCATGGCCAAACATTTTTGGATGGCGATAAGATTGGTTTCTTTCGAATAGTCGGGCCACTTGCTTTCGAGGTGGGCAGTGCTTTTGGGGTGTTTGAAAAGAATGTGGGAGCGTTGTTCGATATCCAGCCCGAGCCATTCTTTACCGATGGTCGTACACCGGTATCCTCCCGGGGCTTCTTTGATAAAGCCGAAAAGGGCAAGGCGGTCCAGGTGCTCCTGCCCGATATTTTCCGTGCTCAGGGATTCGAGAGCTTTTGTCAGCTCATGCACGTAGGCATAATCCTCTTCCATAGCCTCTTTTTTTGGCCGGCATTCATGCCGCTGGAAGGTAGAGGTAAATTTCTTATATTCCTCAAAAAAAGAAAACCGCTGCTCGTACCTGTCCTCTTCCAAAGCAAAATAGGAAATACCGATCAAGTTCCACTCGAGTTGGATGAGGAGTTTTTGCAAATCTACTTCGCCAAGTCCCATCATTTCGGCAATGTTCCTTGCCGGAAGGTCCCACCCGCCATCTTCGAGGAGCTCATACAGGGAACCCATCCCTTCCTGATAAAAATATTCTTTGAGGTGCCGTTCATAATGGGTAGGCGTGGAAAAGTGCTTGGCCAGAAGCGCTTCAAAAATATTGCTTGCCGTGCGGGGGATGTGATGCCACGAAAGCAGGGTGTCGAGCTCTTGCAGGCGGAGCAGGTCCTGCAGGTAGGATAGGGAGGGGGTAAAATCTTCTACAAACCGCTCAATCTGGATTTCAAAATATTTTCGCCGCTCTTTATCAATGTATACCACCCCGTCATGAAGATACAAAAGCCCTTCCGCCTGGAGTTTTTTCATCGTTTCGTCGAAGCAGGGGGCATGGCAGAGGCTGCGGAGGGTGTCAAAAGAAACTTTGAGCGGCAGATACAGAAGTTCCTCGATGAAAGTCACTTCATCCTTTGTTAAGTCGCTTAAGACGAGCCTTGAACGAATGTCACCGGCGACATCGTAATCGTCGAGTTCAACTTTCTTTACTTTTTTGATTTGTGAGTGTTGCATTATTTCAAACTAAAACTTGCCCCGATGATAGTGGAATGAAGGTTTTGACGCAACAATCAATTCTATTGCTCTTTGCCTCGCCCGGGATGTATGATACATGCGATGAAAAGCACTACGGTTCTCCCGAATGCCGCCAGAAGAGCTGCAGGGGAGAAGAGAAAAATCGGCGCCTTTTTCGGCGTCTTTGTTCCGGGCATCATTACCATGCTCGGCAGTCTGGTGTATCTTCCCTACGAGACGATTTTATCGCGCGGTTTTTCTTTTTTTGCTCCCATATTCCTCCTCGGAATGGTCATCACCCTCATCACGACTTTTTCCCTATCAAGCGCGATTTCGAACCGGAAGATGGAGGGGGGAGGAGTGTACTTCGTCCTTTCCCGTTCTTTCGGGATCGAAATCGGTACGTCGATCGGGATTTTCCTTTACATTGCCGAAGCGGTAGCGCTTGTGCTTTGCGTGATGGGCGCGGCAAACATGCTTGCTCCCATGGTAGGGATCATGCCGGAGACGCTCGGCATTTTTGTCATGATCCTCCTTTTTATTTTGGCTCTTCTTTCGCGTGATTTGGCCCTGCGCGCCCAATTTTTGATTTTTTGCCTTCTTCTTGTGGGAATCTCGACTCTCTTTTTTTCCCCCGATACGGGGCCGTCAAACCTTTCGCCGCAGCCGTTCTGGACGATTTTTGCCCTTTTTTATCCGGCGCTTGCAGGGGTTGAGACGGGAGTTTCTTTTTCTGGAGACTTAAAAGATCCTGCGCCTAGCTTGATTCGTGGTTCGTTCGCCACCGTCATAGTGGCCGGGGTGATTTATGCGATCCTCTTTTATTTCCTATCTCATAAACAGGGGAATTTGTTCGCCGCGTCCCCGTTTCCCCTTCTCATCAAGGGGGCGGCCATTGCTGCCTCTCTGTCGAGTGCTCTGGGGGCATTTCTTTCGGCGCCGCGCATTTTGCATGCGATCGCGAAAGACAAGATTGTATTTCCTTGGCTTACCAAATATTCGACGGTGGAAGATCCGAGGCTTTCTCTGGTGTTTACGTTCGGACTGTGTTACGCCTTTCTTCTTTTCGGTTCGATCGAAGTATTGATCCCCTTTTTGGCGATGGTCTTTTTTATCGTATATGGAATGATCAATTTGGCTGCCGCTATTGAAGATTTTGTCGGGGCCCCTTCCTGGCGGCCGACGCTCCGCACTTCATGGAAAGTGTCTATTTTTGCCGTCCTGCTCATCCTGTTTGTGATGTTTAAAGTCGATCTGGAAGTGAGTCTCATCGCACTTGTCCTCCTCATGGTCATGACGCGTCTTTTGAGAGGGCGCTCCGGCCGTTCCCGTTTTGACGACCTCAGGCAAAGTATTCTATTTTCCCTTGCCCGGCGCGTGATTTACAAGCTCTCATTCATGCCGCCGTCGATGCGTTCCTGGCGCCCGAACCTGCTCATTTTATCGGAGAACGCCTCGCAAAAGTCGCCCCTTGTCCGCTTTTCCGAGATGCTCACAAACCGCCGAGGTTTTTTGACCCTGGCTTCGGTGATCCGTGAAGGGTCGGTACCTATCGCTTCGCTGGACCGGTGGACGGCGGTCATCCGTGAAAACCTCCGAAAAAACCACGTCGAGGCTTTAGTGGAGGTGGCCCTTGCCGAATCTCTCGCCGAAGGGTTCAAGTCTCTCCTTTCCAATTATACCCTCGGCTGTATCGAGCCGAACACGGTGCTTCTCGGCGAGTGTCAAAATCCGGCTCATTTCGAGGGGTATGTCAAACTTTTGAAAATCGCGTCAGAAGCGAAAAAAAATGTGATTATCGTGCGCGGCGACGCAGGGAAAAGCCGCGACGGCGATATCGATGTGTGGTGGGACGACAGGCGCAGGAAAAATGCTTCGTTTTCGATTCTTCTCACACTCCTTCTCAAACAAAATGCCCGCTTTTACAGAAAAAACGTCCTCGTGAAATCGTTTGCCAAAAGTCGGGTGGCCCAAGAAGAAAAGAGGCAATACCTTGCCCAGTTTATCGATAAGGCCAGGCTAAAAGCGTTCGGGGTGGTGTATGAAAAAGAGGCACTGCTATCTGAAATTTGCCTGTTATCGAGCGGTGCAGACCTGGTTATTTTAGGATTGAAGGCCCCTTCCGAAACGGAAGATTATGCGGCGTACTTCAAGGGGGTGATGGAGGGAACATCATCTCTTCCCCACGTCATTTTTGTGATTGCAAATGAAACGGTAGATTTGGATAATATCCTCGCATGAAGAAGAAATACTATCCGGATGCTATAGAGCCGAAATGGCAGGAAAAGTGGAAAAAAACGAAGGCGTACAGTGTTGAAATCGACCGGTCAAAGCCGAAGTATTACGTTCTTGATATGTTTCCTTATCCTTCCGGCGCGGGGCTGCACGTCGGCCATGTAGTGGGCTATACCGGAAGCGATGCCATTGCCCGTTACAAGTGGCAAAGGGGATTCAATGTGCTTCATCCGATGGGGTGGGACAGCTTTGGCTTGCAAGCCGAGCAGTATGCGATCCGCACCGGCACCCATCCGCAAATCACGACCGAAAAAAATATGGCGACCTACAAGCGGCAGCTCCAGGCGCTTGGGTTTGCTTACGACTGGGACCGCGAAGTAGCCACCTCCGACCCTTCGTATTACAAATGGACGCAGTGGATTTTTACGAAACTCTATGAAAAGGGGCTTGCTTACGAGGCCGAGGTGCTCGTCAACTTTTGCCCCGCGCTTGGTACGGTGCTTGCCAACGAAGAGGTGGAAAACGGAAAGTCGATCGAGGGAGGCTTTCCGGTCGAAAGACGTCCCCTCAAACAGTGGATATTGAAAATCACCGCCTACGCCGACAGGCTTCTCGAAGATTTACCGGGGCTAGACTGGCCTGACCATTTAAAAAAATTGCAGGAAAATTGGATCGGGCGCAGCGAGGGGGCCAATATCCGTTTTAAAGTGGACGGGGGCAAAGAAGTTCTCGAGTGTTATACGACCCGTGCCGATACGATCGGCGGTGTCACGTTCCTTGCCATCTCTCCCGAACATCCTCTTGTTTCCCGCATTATTTCTCGCAAGCAGCGAAAAGAAGTGGAAGGATATCAGCGTGCGGCCATGCTTAAAAGCGACCTGGAGAGGACCGACCTTGCCAAAGAAAAGACCGGCGTTTTTACGGGCGGCTATGTCGTGCATCCGATTACCGGTAATAAAATCCCCGTATATGTCGCCGACTATGTCCTCATGCATTACGCAAAAGGGGCGGTGATGGGGGTGCCGAGCGATGATAGCCGTGATTTCGATTTTGCCGGGAAGTATGAACTTCCGATTGCTGCCGTGAAAGATGAGGAGGGGAATTACCTGGATGATGTTCTTCCCTTGGCAGGAAAGACCGAGGTGCAGGCCAAAGAAATCGCAATCCTTGCCCTTGAAAAGCGGGGCGCTGCGGAAAAAACGGTGCAGTACAAATTGCGGGATTGGCTTTTTTCGCGGCAACGGTATTGGGGAGAGCCGTTCCCCATTTATCATTACGACGACGGCACGAAACGATCGCTCGAGCTCGATGAGCTTCCTCTTACACTTCCCATGATTGAAGAGTTCAAGCCGTCGGGAGACGGCAGTAGCCCCCTCCGGCGGTGCCGCGGATGGATCGAAACGGTCGATCCGAAAACCAAGCGGCGCGTCTTCCGGGAAAGCAATACGATGCCGCAGTGGGCCGGTTCTTGCTGGTATTATCTCCGTTTTTGCGACCCGAAAAATAGTCAAGAGGCGTGGTCGAAAGAGACGGAAAATTACTGGATGCCGGTCGATCTCTACATCGGAGGAGTCGAGCACGCGGTGCTCCATCTTCTCTATGCCCGATTCTGGCATAAGGTGCTCTTTGACCTCGGACTGGTGTCGACAAGCGAGCCGTTCCGGTCGCTCCGCAACCAGGGGCTCGTCACGAGCCGTTCTTACAAGTTTGAAAGCGGTGGTTACGTTTCGGCCGATGAGGTGGTCGAAGAAGAGGGAGTGTATATCCACAAGGCGAGCGGAAAAAAACTCATCAGCCAGATTGAAAAAATGTCGAAATCGAAATTCAACGGCGTTTCCCCCGATGAAATCATCGATGAGGTCGGGGCCGATTCGCTCAGACTCTATGTGCTCTTCATGACCCCGTTTGACAAGGAAAAAGTGTGGCAGATGGAAGCGCTCATGGGCTGCCGGCGCTTTTTGAACCGACTTTTCGACCTTCTTGTTTCCGAAAAAATCACAGAGGAAAACAATCGAGAGGCGCGCATTCTCACCGACAGACTCATCGCCGGAGTGACTTCCGATCTCGAAGGCCTTGCCTTCAATACGGCCATTGCCAAAATGATGGAATTTCTCAACAACTTTTCCAAACTTAACACGTATCCGAGAGAATGTTTGCTCCATGTGATGCAACTACTTTTTCCTTTTGCGCCGCACTTTGCCGAAGAAGGGTGGGAGATGCTCGGCGGAGAAGGGGACCTTGTTCGTGCTCCGTACCCGAATTTCGATCCCTCCTCGCTAGAGGAAGACACGGTCAACCTCGTCTTTCAAGTGATGGGGAAAGTGCGCGGGCAGGCGGTATGTAAGAAGGGGCTCAACGAATCCGAAGCACTTTCGCTTTTAAAGCAAGATCCCAACGTGCAGCGGCATCTGACCAAAGAGATCCGCAAAGTGATTTACGTTCCCGATAAACTTATCAATGTGGTGCTGTGACCTTACTTTATGTTTTCTGGATTTTCCTGCAATTTCCCAAACTGATACACAAAAAGTATCGGCAGCTTTTTTTTGCCAAATTCCGGAGCATATCGATGCCGCCAAAAACAAGGCCCCGTCTGTGGGTGCACGGCGTCTCTCTCGGTGAAATCAAGACGGCGTTTCCGCTCCTGGACCACGTAGAAGGGTATGAGATCATTGCTACGACAGGAACACCCGTCGCACTCGATGCAGCCAAAAAAAATTCCAAGATCGCCCACTCTTTTTACCTGCCGTTTGATTTCCCCCCCCTCGTCAAGAGGAGCATTGCGGCGATCGATCCCGACCTTTTTATTTTGATCGAGACCGATTTCTGGCCCAACTTGATCGCTTCTTTGGATGTGCCTATCATTCTGATCAACGGCCGCCTGTCGAGCACTGCATACCGGCGTTGGAAGCAGGTCCCTTTCATCGCAAAACCTCTTTTTTCCAAAATCACCTCCGCCTATATGCAAACAGAAGTTGACCGGCGGCGCATCGAGGAGCTTGGCGCGCCCCGGGCCGAAGTTTCTTGCAATCTCAAATTTGACCGGCCTGTGCCGCGGGCGGTGCAAAAAGAAGATATTGTGATGCTCACTTGTAGCCATGCCGGAGAAGAGGAGATGTTTCTCGATGCGGTCGGACCCGTACTTGGCGCGTGGAAAATCGTCATTGCGCCGCGCCGTCCCGAAAGGTTCGATACGGTAGCAGCGCTTCTCAAAAAACGGGGCATCTCCTTTGCCAGATCGTCGGAAAATAGGGATGCTCCGTGCATTCTCATCGATCAGATGGGCGTTTTGGATACCTACTATGCCAAAGCAAAAGTGGTACTGATCGGAGCCAGTTTCATCCCCGGGGGTGCAGGCCATAGTCCGATAGAGCCCCTCCTTCACCGAGCACACGTTTTCTTTGGTGAAGGCATGCACAAACAACGTTCCATTGTGGATCCCCTTTTAGAAAACGGACTTGCCCGCACGATTTCTATGGACGCTCTTGCCGAAATCCTTCGCGGGATAGGGGAGGGGGGAATCGAAGAAAAAATCGCCTCTTTCTTTACCCTAGTAAGAGGAGAGGGGCAGCGCATTTGGGAAAAAGTGGTGCAGGAAACTATCCTTGATTAGGGCGTGTCGTCTAATAATTTCTGAATTTGACCCGGAATGTCAAACTTCCGAAAATCGATTTTCGATACCCACACTCCGCAGCGGTACGATGAGCGGGTGGTGAATCATCCTTTTTTGTCATGTACAGAACCGTTGATTATAATTACCTATCGTTGTAACATCTACAACGAATACTATGGACACGGTTCAAAATCAAGATTTAAGTGCCTTTCACCTGATACCGGGCGGCAAGCCAAATCCCTGGGATCATTCGTTGGCTCGCGTCGTGAGGAAAGCTCAAAAAGGGCCGACCTGCCTCTTTCATGCTCTCAAAATACTGCTTGATAATAGAGCCCCCATAAAGTCAGAAGTGAGCGCGAGAAGAGAATTTGAAATTTGTTTTTCTAGATAGTGTAGTCATGAGACAAAAAATAAGTTGAGATGCTACCATCTTCCTGAAAAAAACAAGGAAGGTTGATCTATGGA
>MGLW01000067.1:1037-11652 GCA_001794905.1 Chlamydiae bacterium RIFCSPHIGHO2_12_FULL_49_11 | reverse complement strand
ATACAAAAATTTTACCACCTTGCAAGAAACGAAGATTGAGGAGATCGATGTCGATTTTGTGCACCTCAGGCACAAAGGGTCGGGGGCCGAGATTATTCATCTCCGAAATAAAGATGCGGAGAATGTATTTTCTATCCTGCTGAAAACTTATCCAGGAGATGATACGGGTGTGGCTCACATTTTGGAACATACGGTCCTGTGCGGCTCGAAAAAGTATCCGGTGCGCGATCCGTTTTTCTCTATGATCCGCCGTAGCTTGAATACGTTCATGAACGCCCTCACTGCCAAAGTGTGGACATGCTACCCAGCCGCATCCATGAACCGGCAAGATTTTTACAATTTGCTCAGCGTCTACATCGACTCGGTCTTCTTCCCCCTTCTCAAAGAAGAAAGCTTTAAACAAGAAGGGCACCGCCTCGAACTTGTCGAGGGAGATAACTCCCACCTCGAAATTAAAGGAATCGTGTACAATGAAATGAAAGGGGTCTTTTCCAGCCCCTCTTCCCTCTTTTTCCGTACCATGCTACAGAAACTCTGCCCGGGCCACATCTATGGCTACGATTCGGGGGGCGTTCCGGAACATATTCCCGAACTCGGCTACCGTGAATTTCTCGAATTTCACCGCCGCTACTACGATCCAAGCCGCGCCGTGTACTTTTTTTACGGTAATATCGAAACCGAAAGCCATTTGCAATTCTTGGAAGAACACCTGCTCTCACACGCCCCCGCTCAAACGCCGATCGAAAAACTTCCGCCCATCATCCGCTTCGATAAACCGCGCTACGATGAGGGCTATTACCCGGCAACAGACGAAAAAGCCACCCTCTTTGCTTCCGTCTCCTGGATCACATGCCCCATCACCGATAGCGAAACGGTCTTTGCCATCTCCTTCTTCGACATCTTATTCATGCAGCACGACGCTTCCCTCTTGAAAAAAGCTCTCCTGCAAGCCGAACTTTGCACCGATGCATACTCGTACCTCGACAATGAAATGCGCGAGGTGCCCTACGGAATCATTCTCGAAGGGATAAAATCAGAAGATGCAGCCAAGATCGAACCTTTCATCCTCGACTTTTTCAAAAACTTTAGGTCGAAGTCGATCGATAAAATGCAAATCGAAGAGGTTCTCCACCAGCTCGAATTTTCCCGGAAAGAAATCGATGCGTCGACCTACCCGTTCGGCCTCGACCTGTTCTTCCGCGCCGTCATCCCGGCCCTGCAAGGAGCAGAAATCACCGACGGCTTGCATATCAATTCCCACATCGCAAAATTGCGCAAAAATCTGCAGGAAAAATATTTCCTCGAAAAGTTAATAGAAACCCACTTCCTAAACAACCCCCACCGCCTCACCTTCATCATGCGCCCCCACACAAAATTGGGAGAGGAAACTAAAGCAAAAGAAACGCTGCTCCTTAAAAAAAGAATGGATGCCCTCTCCGAAAAAGAGAAAGAAACGCTACGGGAAGAAAAATGGCAGATGGATGCCTTTCAAGCGAGAAAAAGCGATCCGAACGTACTTCCCATCTTGAGCCTTTCCGAAATTCCGGCGAAATCGACCTATTTCCCCCTCACCAGAATCAGAGATGACAACCTCACCTATTTTCACCACAACGCGTTCACGAACGATATCGCCTATGTCGAAATCGTGATGGATATCCCGCAGATGGACCCGTCCGACCTCATGTATCTCAAACTTTTTGCCGACCTGATGTGCGAACTGGGAACAAAAATGCGCAGTTTCGCAAAAAACCTGTCCCATATCCACCTGTACACCGGCGGCCTCACCTCATTCCTTGCCCTCAATGTCCAAAAATTCAATGCCGATACCACCCATCCGACTTTTTCCCTTGCCGGCAAGGCCCTCTCTAAAAACATTCCCGAACTGTTTTCCCTTTTCAGAGATATGTTACTCGAACTCGATGTCACCGACTCGCGGCGCCTCAAGGATCTCATCGACCAAACGGTGACCCAAATGACCCACGCTCTCCCGTCCCTCGCAAGCAAATTCAGCCTCCTGGAAGCCCAATCTTCCTTTTCGCCGTGGGACTACGTTAGCTCCCTCTGGCACGGCCGCCCTTACTACCTTTTCCTGTGCAGCCTTGCAAAAAACCTTTCCGGTTTGCCCGAAAAGCTCGAAAAAATCAAGCAAGCCCTTTTCCACCTCAATGTACCGCACGTCATAATCACCGCTTCCGAGGAGCAATTCGGTTTGATGCAGGAAAAAACTTTATCCGCATTTTCTAAAATCGGCTCCCTCTCCGTCCCCTTTCGACCCTGGATCGAACTTCCCTCACCCCCGCCGGCCTCAAACTCACTCATCGGCCTCGACACCTTAATCTTCTCCAATAGCCTCGTTTTCGAAACGGTCGCCCTTTCCCATAATCTCGCAGCCGCAATCAAATTGACAAGCTATATGATGGAACACCTCCATCTACACAAAATAGTCCGCGAACAAGGCGGCGCTTATGGAGCTCGTACCAGGTACAATATTTTAACCGGATTGTTTCAGATTTATAGCTATCGCGACCCGAACTGTACCGCAACATTCCACGCTTTCCTTTCCGCTGCCGACGAACTCATCAAAGACAAATTTACCGATGGAGACCTGTTTGAAGCCAAACTTTCCTACATTCAAGATGTGGACGGAAAAGTCCCCGTCGGCTCTCGCGCCCGCACCACCTATTTTCAACATAAAGTCGGCCTCACTCCTGAAATCCGTGATGAGCTCCGGCATCGCGCCCTTACTACCGGCCGCGCCGAAATCCGCGAGGCGGCATGTCTCATTTCGGAGGGGCTGAAAAAAGCAGTCCTCTCTGCCTACGTCCCCAAATCCGCCCAAGAAAAGACTTGGCATGAACTGGAAACGGAAATCAAGAGACCCATGAAAATGGTACCCTTTAACTCATAATGATTATATCATAATTATTGTGAACCAAACCCCAATCTATTTTTCATTACCGGTGATTTATTCCCGTACGAATGACGGTCACATGGGGGGAGCCAAAGCCCCTCCCGACTGGGTTGAAACGGCTCAGCCTCAAGGCAAATCCGGCGATATGCGGGCATTCAAGATATTTTCTACCGTCGCGGGCGTCTTTTCCTTATCGCACGATCTCATCCCTCCAGTGCCCTGCTTGAAGAGAGACCTCGCAAGACGGGTTAAGACTACGCAAACAAACATTCAGCTCATCAAAAGCAAATTTGACAGTGCGGTGCTGCGGGCAAAAGAGAGGTTGGACACCCGTTTTTTCCCGTTTACCTTGCTTTCACGCCTTTTTATCTGGCTTGCCGAGCGTGCCACAGCTTCAGCGTACAAACGTGCTACCCTTACTTTGCTCGCCCTGGAAAATTCCTTGAGAAATACAAGGATCTGCGATCCGGTAGTGCTAGACGGATTTGCAACGCTTCCGCTCGAACTAAAACAACAGGTTTTAAGCCATCTTCCTGCAATCGACAGGCTCCGCACAAGGAGAGTCTCTCGCGAATTTTGTACCCTGATCCATGAAATCGTATACGAGGAAATCACGGGATCGTTGCAAACGGTTCCCCAAGAAGGGGCACCCCTTGTCACAAGGTACATTGCCGCTTTAAGCCATCTCAACACTCTTCTCATGCGACTCGAGTGGGAAAAGCTGCCGGTTATTTCTGCCGTCTTTCCCAAACTTCCCCCGTCCTGTATCCAAAAAGCCACTCGTATGAATGAAAGTGCGATAGCCACTTTTTTTTCCAAAAATGGAATTGCCGTCGACTTTCCCACACAGTCTTACACACGCCTTTCTGAAGATTTTTTCTTCGGCAGAGAGGGGGAAAAAGTGCTCTTTTATATGGTAGCAAACCTTCTTTTCAGATTCACAGTTCCACCCAAAAAATTCTCGTCCGCTCTCATTAAAAGTTACCACAAAAGCAGTTCGGTAAATACTTGGATACCAGAATTTTTCCAGATCCCGCTTGTTTTTTCTCTCGATCGTTTAGCTGCAGTCAAACTCCTTTGCAATCCCAAGGAATACCGGGAAAGAGCCTGGGTCGGGTTTGTCCTCATGAATGCTCTTGAATCCTACAATCAGATACCGGAACCTGAAAGTCGGAGAGAGTCTGCAAAATGGATGAGCGAACTTATTTTTAACGTGGCCGGAGAAGAGGTCTGCTCCTCTATTTTATTGCGCATGTTACAATCCCCAAACGTGAATTTTTATGATAAAAATCTGGTAATCATGTACCTTCGCCTCTTTCCGGAAAACCGGACTCCCCTGCTCGCACTTTACAGTAAATGTCTCGAACTTGAACTGATTTCTAATTAAATTGTTCTTGGGGAATTGCCCTTCTTTTTGTTATACTGCGGATTGATTTTAGATTG
Source organism: Chlamydiae bacterium RIFCSPHIGHO2_12_FULL_49_11 (assembly GCA_001794905.1). Taxonomy (GTDB): domain Bacteria; phylum Chlamydiota; class Chlamydiia; order Chlamydiales; family 2-12-FULL-49-11; genus 2-12-FULL-49-11. Next base: position 7,298 of record MGLW01000067.1, on the reverse strand, counting down.
AAGGAGTTTGAGTATGAATTGGACCCGTCTACACTATGGTTTTGCTGTCTGTTTGACTTTGTCTTTTGCATCGCTAGGAGCAGCGACCGAATCCAAAGCCGATTTGGAAACCTGCGAACATTGCGCCATGAGTTTGTCGCGCGCATTCATCGCCGTTGCAAAAAAGACCCGTCCCTCCGTAGTACATATCCGCGCCGAAATGGGCCAAACGGCAAATGGATTCCAGTTCAACGATCCGAATAGCCCTTTCGAACAATTTCAAGATGAGCTTTTTCACAAATTTTTCGGCTTTCCTTCGCCGCAAGAGCGCGCTCCCCATGACACGCCTCGCCAGGTCGCATCCGGATCCGGTTTCCTTGTTTCCCCCGATGGCTACATCGTTACCAATTACCACGTCGTAAAAGATGCCACCAAAATTGTCATCGAACGGTATGAAGAAGAAAATATAGAACTCGAAGCACAACTGATCGGCATCGATCCGAATACCGACATCGCCGTTCTCAAAATTGCGGGCGAAAACTTCCCTTGCCTTGAATTCGGGGACTCGGATGAAGTGCAAGTCGGTGAATGGATGCTTGCCATCGGTCATCCGTTCCGCCTTCGCGACTCCGTTTCTGCCGGCGTCGTGAGTGCCACGCACCGCGGGAATTTGCAAATTTCGCAGCTCGAAGATTTTATCCAGACGGACGCTTCCGTCAACCCGGGACATTCGGGCGGGCCGCTGCTCAACCTCAGCAGCAAAGTGGTCGGCGTCAATACGGCGATCCTTACCCAGAGCGGAGCCAGCCACGGAGTCAGCTTCTCCGTTCCTTCCAACATCGCCCGTATGGTATATGAACAAATCCGTGAAAACGGCAGTGTTGACCGCGCTTTCCTCGGTGCTTACATCCAGGATCTCGATGAAAACCTGATCGAAGCGTTCCACCTCAAAAAAGGGACCAGCGGAGCTCTTATTGCCGAAATCATGACCGACTCGGCTGCCGAAAGGGGCGGCCTTCTCCGCGGCGACATCGTGACCCACATCAACGGACAGCCCATCCGCAGCGGAAAAGCTCTGCGCCTTGCCATCATGAAGCTGCCTTCCGGAAGCCTGTGCAAGATTTCCCTCCTCCGTGAAGGGAAATCGCTGCAGCTTGAAGTCAAACTTGGCACGCAGGCAAAGCAAGTATCGATCGAGGGGGATGCCATTTTTAGACTCGGTATCACCGTCGAACAGCTCACCCCCGAAAATACCCATAAATACCGATTAAAGACTGACGATCAAGGGCTCGTAATCACAAAAGTGGTTCCAAACTCGATCGCCGCCATCGCCGGGTGGCACGTAAACGACGTGATCCTGGTCGTCAACGGTCAAAAAATGCTTACCATTGATAATCTCAAGGCGGTACTCGAAAAGTCGGTCTCAAATGAGAAACTGGTCTTCCTCATTCATCATACCCAAAGCGGGCGTGCCGGCTTCCATGGAGTCCCTCATCCGGACGCTAGGTAGCGTAATTTTTACCCCTGGCCTTAATATAAGTAAGTGTGTATACTTTCCGTATAACCGGAGGGAAAACTGTGAGTTCAGTAAGTTTTTTTGATGATTATTCCAACATAGGCCATTTTTTAAATAATCGCATTTTCAAAGATTTTTTAGGGGGATCGGATATTAAAACCCGAATCGTCTACGAAAGGTTTGACTCCCACCATCGGATTTTCCCCTTGTACTGCTCCAGCCCTATCATGATCGGGAATACGACCACCTACAATATTGGAACGACCACCAACCATTATCACCATGGCAGCGCCTCCAGCTCAGAATCGGGAGACAAATCAGCCGCCGTGGTCTCCATCGTCATGGGAATCCTTGCTCTACTTGCCGGCATCTTTCTCGTGGCTACCGCATCGGCGGGCCTTTCCCGCAAAACTCGCCAGCTGAGCGAAACCAAAGCAGCCATAAAATCTCTCGACAGCATCGATCCTGAACGCTGCGCGCCGACTCTCGCCCGCATTTTCACCAAGGTAAGAGAAATCGACGAGCGCAACGTCCAAAAAACGAAAGCGTTCATCACAGCCGGTTGGGGTCTCATCATCGGCGGGGCGTGCCTTGTTGTTGTCGGAAGTCTCCTTAGCCTCGGCGTCATTGCCCTCACCGGAGGCCTCGCGATCGGCCTCATCGTTGCCGGCGCGCTAATCCTCGCCGCTTCCCTCGGCTTTGCCCTCTACCAAGGAGTCCGCCACTTTAACGATGACGAGGACGATAAAAAAGCATTCAACGACATTCTCACCTATTCCCTCCCATATCAAATAGAAGGTGATATGGTACAGAAACAATTGTCTGGGATCCTCATCGAAATGTCTTCCCTTGCCGATAAACAAAGATATGAGCGTCCGTTTGCCTACAATCCTGAACTGAACCGACACAATGCCTTCCTATTTCAAGGTGACAGATTTGTGGAGGCTCTACTTCCCGTACAAATTCAGTTTGACCGAACGCGTCCCTATATCGTCGTCCCCGCCACCTCTCCCACCCATGATCGAAGGTAAGAAAGAATCGTGCACATCTGTCTCGTTACCTGATCTCTACTTTTCGAATTATTTCTTGCAAGAAAGTTAGATGTAAAGTTACGATTTCTTTCATGTTAAGCCTTCAAAATATTGCACATACAATGCCCCACGATTTTATTGAAGTAAAAGCAGAAAAAGTGGAAGCGCTCGATTACATTTTCAAGGAATTAGGCTCACGCCTGAAAAGCGTTATTGACGGAGCATACATCTTTGATACGTTGGAGGATTTTAAACTTTTGGGAAATAAAGCGGCCGGTTCGTACCCTTTTATGTTGCTATGGCAATCGCATCATATGAGTCTCGTAATTTATGACCATTGTGAATTATCTGCTTTAGAAAGGTGTGATAAAACTGTCCTACCGGGGTGGTATATTGATGACAATAAGCATCAATGGAAAAAGTGTATTGTGAAATTTTTCGATCCGTATTGGGAGGTTCAGTCTGATGTTTACAGAGAATATATGTCTGATGTTAAAAGAGAATATCAGATACAGAAATATTTGGTGGGCATTGTACCTAATATGGTTTGTCGTATTCTTACGCCGCTCATTTTTCATCACAATGCCTTGATATATGTTGAAAAATATGGAGGAGTTTCTGTTGGCCCGGGTAAATTACCTACCTTATGTGCAAAATTGGAGTTTCTCGAACAAATGTTCGGTCTGATTGCAGAATTACATCAAAAGGCGAGGATTATTCATCGAGACATCAAGTGGTCCAATATTGTACAAAGTCGTCGGGGGAGATTGCGTCTTATTGATTGGGAATGGGCTACAGGTGCCGTCTGTCCGAGGATAGTTAAAATTTCCGGAAACTGTATTAACTATGCGGTTTTTTCTCCTTTGAGCCGTGTATGGGCTGAAGACCAGCTGGAAGCAGAAAGAGCTGCGGGTAAGCTAGAGATAGATGCAGGTCAGGTAAAGGTAGAGAGAGTCGATGAGGAGCTTGTCAATCTTGAAGAGACCGATGTGTGGTCTGGAGTCGTGCTTCTTGGATGGAAGAATGGAGCATTTAATTCTACAGTGTGTAAAGAAACAATGTTTGCAATTCCGACGGCCTCTGAAAAAGAACGAATGTTACTTAAACAACTGATTCCCTTTTTCGTGCGTGTTTTGCAAAATTCTGAAAATGGAACAAACATGAAAAGATACTTCAGTGCATCTTTGATTCATCGGACCCTTCAGGCATCGATACAATACCTCCATTTGGAAGATGCCCCGCTTCTCGATGTTCCAACGGAGCCCAATATGGAAATTGTTGAAAAATCCCCTTTTAATATCTCCTTTGAGGAAGTCCCATGTCTCAATGTATTACTCGTGAATATATTCTTTCCGCGAGCTGCGGTATCTCCTCTGCCAATAAAGACCCCTCCTACGATGTCTTCTTCGTTAATTGAAAGGCATTCTTTGATAGATGAGACGTCAAGCTTCTCCTCTTCATCAGATAAAAACCATTGTTGCTGCGCTCTTCTCTAGTCGAAAAACGTGCCGGATTTCTTCGGTATTTATTTTTTTTCTATGACTCCGCCCTGGACAGATTCAGGTGGTGCTGCATTTCCCGACACAAGAACTCTTCCGTCGCCCTGTGAAAAGATGATCCTTCTTACGGTTGTATCGATGAGCTGAACCGGCGGTTTCGCTGTGGAAGCGGCACATACTGAAGATGTCATAACCACGCCCCCATCAGTAAAGGAAATTGAACTAAACTGAGCCGATCGACCGGTAACTACATGTTGGGGAGGACGGGCAAAATGCATATTTGCGTTAGGGAATCCATTACCGGAATCCACTACAAGATGAACCGGTCCCATAAAATTAAATTGAGGTTGATCTGTAGAGGATGAGCTGGAACCCTCTTCCTCTTCTAAAACAAGTGTTTTCACTGTTGAATTGGTAAGGGAAACGTCGGTTGTGCTCGAAGATAAACGGTCCTCGATCCTAGAATCGATCACCCTAAGAGCTTGTGCGCTGCAAGTAAGATCGCGGCGGATATGAACCCCTCTTAGGGAAACTTCTGCCGATCCCGCAATGCGCTCGGGGAGCTCATTACATTGGTTAAATTCTGCGTTGCCGGTCACAGTAATAGAGCCTCTGAAGGAGGAAGAAGTCGCGAGCAGTTGTCCATAGACCATTACCAGACCCTCTAGGGTAGAGTTTGTTGCAGTCAATTTTCCATAGACTGTCACTTTACCTCTTATGGTAGAGCCTGTTAAAGTACAATTTCCCATGATCGTAACCGTAGAATTGCACACGATTTTTGTTAGCACACCGTTTCCCATGGCATGTATGCAATTGGCTGTCAATTCGTTAGCGTCGAGATCTCCTTGCGTCTTTACGTTTCCCCGGACAGTGACATTTTTACATCGTAGAGAAGTCGCCTCATTAATTTCGTAACGCACTGTATTTTCGTAAGTTGAGGAACCGGCTTGGACGCCGCCTTGCCGGGCATGGACCTATCGCTATAGGTCCCTGATAACGGTGAACACCGCCTGCGCTGCAAGATTGGCTGCCGCCCATATTAGCTCCTCTTCAAAAACTATAAATCATTTTAATGAAATCATAATAAAAAAGCAAGGGGAAACTGGGTGGCGACTACAACGGTTCAAAACTTTTGACTAGACCGTGACATCAACCAGTCTCCGCTTCGACTATGTCAAAGCCTCGGGGCGTGTCATCAAATAATTTCCCAGTTTTACTCTGTCAAAGCCTCAGCGTGTCGTCAAAAATAAAAAAATAAAAACCCTTTCGAGCGTAAGCACCGAAAGGGTCCAAAAACGTCATAATCTGCATATCCGCCACTCCCCTTGAAGGTAGAGAGACGGTCGTATAATCGAACCTAGTTGACCGCTTCTTTTAGGCCTTTTCCGGCTTTGAAGACAGCAACTTTCTTCGCTTGAATCTTAATCGGCTTTCCTGTTTGAGGATTGCGCCCATTTCTTGCTTTGCGTTGAGTTACTCTGAATGTTCCAAATCCAACAAGCTGCACATCTTTTCCTTTGCGAAGCTGCTGAGAAATGGTTTCCACCGTTGCATTGACAAATCTCAATGTATCGGCTTTTGTAAAACCAGTTTTGTTTGATATTTCTTCAACTAGTTCATTTTTATTCATGGGTTTTTTCCCTCCAATTTTGGGTTAATTTTTCATTCACAAGACAAGTAGATAAACCATTTCATCTATTTCTTTCCATGAAAAAATGCTGTTTGACACAAAATTTTTCAAAAAGGCCTTGCCTTGCGATTGAGTTCCATTGACCAGCCAGTATATTAATCCCGCGATTTGTAATCATCGGAAAAAAGAAAATTCCGAAACTTTTTTTCTGTCCGGATGCCGTCAAAGTCTGAACCTTCGACGATTTTTGCCACATCTATTTGAAAATGACGCTTTAGCGTATCCAGCCAGTGGACGGCCTCGTCGGTCTCTTTCAGTAGGGCGTGCGATCGGGCTGCAAAGAGCGCTACATTGCTTTGGCGCGTTGCCTGAAAAGCCGGTCCCGCCAAAAGAGCGGCTTTCCGGTAATCTTTTTGCGCGTAGGATACATAAAAAAAGAGGACCTTTCCCGGCTCAGACAGCTTTTTTTCCACTTTGGAAAGAATTTCGTAGGCTTCTTCGAATTCGCCCGTATCATGATAAATCTTGGCCAGTAGTTCTACCGCTTCCAAATAAAGCGCACCGCGCCGCGCGTCGTTGCAGAAAGCTTCCAGTTTCGTCCTGGCA
>MGLW01000067.1:0-997 GCA_001794905.1 Chlamydiae bacterium RIFCSPHIGHO2_12_FULL_49_11 | reverse complement strand
CCAGCCGGTTTTGCAGGCTAGGCATTTTGTCGAAATCGGTGACGTTTTTCGACATTTTGAATACTTCGTAGTTTTGAAATACCATGAGGATCAAGATGGCACCGACAAAGTAAAATCCTGCAACAAAGGCGGCCAAGGTGCACAAAATTCCGAAGAAAATCGAAATGGCAAGCGCAATCCGAAGTCCCCGCTCTCTGAAGAGCTTTTCACACAGGACGCGCACCAGCTGCCCGCCGTCCAAGGGAAAAATGGGGAGGAGGTTCAGGAGGGTCCAGAAGAGGTTTACCCAGGTGAAAATGCGCAAAGTGGCGATCAGATACGGGTTGTGCCAAGAAATATATTTGAGAAGGCAAAACGCCGCCACAAAGAGTCCGAAACCAAATAGAGGGCCCATGAGAATGATCGTAAATTCTTTCCACTTTGCCAGCCCCACAGGCTGGTAAATCGTAGCGCCGCCGAAGGCAACAAGTTCTATGCGGGGATGAAGGCCGAAGAGACGGGCTGCGATGGCGTGCCCATATTCATGCACCATGATGGAGATGAGGATGACAAACATCCAAATCAGCGTGCCCGGGAAGGAATGACTGTTGAGAAATCCTATGAGCGCTGCCACAAGCCAAAAACCGCCGTGAATTTTAAATGGAATTGTCTTCATTGGATTGCCTCCTTCATGGCCCGTCCCAAAAAAGCGGGTGAGGACGCGACGTTCACCCCTGCTTTCTTCAGCACCGAAATCTTGTCCTGCGCCGTTCCCTTGCCTCCCGAAATGATCGCCCCGGCATGTCCCATGCGTTTTCCTTCAGGTGCGGTTTGACCTGCAATGAACGCCGCCACCGGCTTTGTGGCATGGGAAGAAATCCATTCTGCCGCCATCTCTTCTTCGACGCCGCCGATTTCTCCGATCATGAGGATACCTTCGGTTTCGGGGTCATTTTCAAAGAGCTTGAGCACATCGATAAAGTTGGTGCCATTTGTAGGATCGCCTCCGATGCCGATG
>MGLW01000066.1:14985-17868 GCA_001794905.1 Chlamydiae bacterium RIFCSPHIGHO2_12_FULL_49_11 | reverse complement strand
ATTTACTAACAAAAAATTTATAGAATCAAGAATTTAAGCGCAAAGAATTCCGTTATCCGTGACTATTTACGCAACAACGCCACTGGAAATTACTCACTCTTAAAGCTGGCAGAAGAAGCTGAAAAGGACGGGCTACGCACAAGAAAAGGAAAAAAAGTGGGTAAATCTCAAGTCGACTCTATCCTCAAAAATCCATTTTACTGTGGTACGATGAAGACAAAATATGGATTAGCAGAACACCGCTATCAGACTCTTATTTCAAAAGCTCTATATCAACGAGCGCAGGACGTGGCTGCTGGATATCATAAAAAGCCTCATAAAAAGATCAGCGAGCCTTTTATTCTTCGGGGCTTGATTACCTGCGATCATTGTGGATGTACTGTAACCCCCGAGATTCATAAAAAACGTTATATTTACTACAGCTGCACGAATGCGAAGCGGATTTGTAAAAAGGTCTATATACGAGAGGAGCCATTAGTTGAATCTCTATCTCAGTATTTTGACCGTATTGCCTTAAGTAAAGAACAAATTGCTGAAGTGACAAGCTATCTCAAGAAAATCCATGAGTCCGAAAGTCTTTTCCATACTGACAGCTTAGTAGCTCTACGAAAAGATCAAGATCGCATTCAAAAGCGGATTAGCCAAATGTACGATGATAAGCTGGATGGTCTTATTGATGAGAAAATGTATTTGGATAAGGTTAAAGACTACAAAACTCGCCAAGCAGAGCTAGTCGAACAAATGGCACGTCATGAAAAGGCCGATCACAATTTCTATGTCACAGCCAATATGGTTATGAACCTGGCCACAAGAGCTAGAGAAATTTTTGAAAGTTCTGAAGTGGACGAAAAACGTCAACTTTTAGATTTAGTATTTCAGAACTTGCAATTGAAGGACGGAAGTCTCTCATTTTCAGTGAGAGAACCGTTCTTAACGATGCTGGATTTTAAGAATCGTCCAAAAGGATGGGAGCGGCCGGACTCGAACCGGCGAAAACCGTTAGGTTGCGAGATTTACAGTCTCGTGCAATTGCCGCTATGCGACGCTCCCCTGCAAGGGGGTCTGCTGGCGAAAGGACTTGAACCCTCAACCGTCCGATTACAAGTCGGGCGCTCTACCATTGAGCTACGCCAGCAAAAAATCTCGCTGAGTTTAAAAAATGAACTGTTTATTTTCAAGAACTTTCCGTCTCGAATTTCGTATTGACATGCAAAAATAATTGTTAATTATGAAAAGAGATGAGTCAGATCCCGCCGGAATTTCAAGGCCTCATGGGCTATTTTCAAAAGACGCTTGAATCTGTTCAGTCCGTTGATGATCAATCCATTCGTATTCAAAAAATTGTTCTTAATTTTCAAAGGTTATGTCATCTACAAAAAGATATCCTTCTTCAACAGGAGACTGAATCTCCCAACATACAAGAATTTGATGTCGAAGAAAATATTAATATAGCTCTAACTGCAGCTAAATTAGAGCGTTACTGTTTTCAAAGAAGGTCTTTGCCCGATTATACATTTTTGCCGCGCCTTTTTATCGATCGAAAGCGTTGGAACCGGATGTATGATATGTTGAACAACCAATTTGCCTCCATCTTCCGGATAGCGAAAATAGTTGCTGAGGAGGGATTTAATGACCGGTTTCAAGAGTATATATCCCAAACAAAACCGGCAGGCCCCCAATTTCCGGAAGATCCAATAGAAGAAGAGTATATTGCTGCCCTAACGGCCTTGACTCTTCAACTCATGGTGCCTGCAGAGAAAGGGCGGCTTTTATCGGGTCAGGAAAAAGAGCAGCGTTTGTATGAGGTCATTTCAAACATTTTTGATGCCAAGGAACCGGGATACTGTGCCTCAATGAGATCCGGATTTGAATACGTACAAGAAACTCTTGGGCAAAAGTTTACATCTGAAGAGTTTAAGATACTGCATCGGAAATGTGTTGAAACGGTGGGAAATATGGTCGAGAGTGAATCGGGAACCGAGTATGCTACTCACGACCTTACCGCTTATCATTTTTTACCCGAATATATGACTGAGGATGCAAGGAAAGAAGCCGAAGAAGAAACTTTGATTTATTTTGAGGACGCAAAGGGGGATTTCCTCCATTATCTTGGTCGATTTAGGCCGGCTGATTCCGATGGTCCGTCTATGATCGTTTCATTGAAAAATGCGAGAAGTTCCGAATGTGTGGATGCGTTTTTTGCCGAGTATTATGCAAAAATAGCAGAGGCAAAAAGTGAGGATGACAAGTTATTTGCGATCGCAGGTCTTTGTCGAAAGCTGGAGATTCTACATGCCTTCACCGACGGCAATCAACGTACGGTTGCCTTTGCCATTCTTACTAAACTTTTGATAGAGAACGGGTTTTCTCCTACCATTATACGTGAGCCCGTCATGTTTGACGGCTATTTCTCGACCCGGGAACTCGTAGAGGCTGTAAAAGAGGGGATGGACTACTACAAAAGAGAATGGACCGAATACCAAAAAGACCATTAGGGCGTGTTAACTTTCCTTTTCCCGGTCCTTCTTCTTTCGAAGTTCTTCCATCTCTTGTCCCGAACGCGTGATGGTTTCGGAAAGGGGGGAGGGAGTAGAGGGCAAGATGTGAATCGAGCGCTGGGTGAGTCCCTTTTTCACGCCGCAACATTTTTTGTACTTTTTCCCCGAGCCGCATGGGCACGGATCATTTCTTTCTGGCTGAGTCATAATACGTGTGATATCATACCACCGTGGAACACAATTTTCCAATCCTATTTCATTCAAAAATCGAAAGCAAGATGCGAAAGGCGATCAAGTCCTTTGCCATGATTGAAGAGGATCGGATTGCGGTTGCTCTTTCGGGGGGGAAGGATTCGCTGACCCTTCTCCACTTTTTACACAAAAT
>MGLW01000066.1:3304-14971 GCA_001794905.1 Chlamydiae bacterium RIFCSPHIGHO2_12_FULL_49_11 | reverse complement strand
ACTAAAGATTTTCTGGAAGGACATGTGCGGCAGATGGGGATCGAGCTTGTGATTCTCGGAGAGGGAGAAGGAAAAATGCCGACCGAATGTTATTCCTGCGCCCGCGTGCGGCGTAAAATGATTTTTGATGCGATGCGAAATAGAGGAATCACGACGGTTGCGTTCGGCCACCATAAGGACGATGTGAACGAAACTCTCCTGTTGAACCTTCTTCAAAAAGGGGAGTTTGCTGCCATGGAACCGAAAATCTATTTTTACCGGTACGGGGTGACTTTAATCCGCCCCCTCTATTTCGTCGAAGAGAAGGAAATTGTCTCCTTTGCCCGAGGGGCCGGTTTTTTACGGTTTGTCTGCCAGTGCCCGATCGGGCAGCATTCGAAACGGAAGGAAACAAAAATGCTGCTCGAATTTATTCAAAAAAAATTTCCTCACACCAAGACAAACCTGTTCCATGCCATCGAAAATTACGGGAGTAAGAAAGCTCTGCTTGAGCCGAAAAAGTAAGCAGGGTAAGATAATACCCCTATGACCGTTTTTGCATTCATCACTTACTTTTTGATTCTGGTTTTCATCGCCGTCTTATCCAAGCTGCGGGCCAAGACTCTCGGCGATTTTTTGCTCGGTTCAAGGCAGATGGGGTTTATCGTGACTGCACTGGCAGCCCATGCCAGCGATATGAGCAGCTGGATCTTTATCGGTTTTCCGGCCCAAGTTTACACCCACGGTTTATTGCAGGCGGCAGTGGCTTTCGGCCTTGTCTTTTTCATGTTTCTCAACTGGCAGTTCATTGCACCCCGGCTTCGCAGGCAGAGCGAGATGTACAACAGTTACACGATTTCTTCTCTTTTCGAAAGCAAAACGAGCGACACCTCGGGTTCGATCCGGATTGTGACGGCCTTGATTTCCACCCTGTTTTACCTTGTGTATATCGCTGCCGGCATGATCGGCCTCGGCATCACCCTCGAGATGATTTTTCACATTCCTTACGTTGCCGGCGTCATTCTCGGCGTTGTGCTCACGGTCCCGTATCTTTTCTTCGGCGGCTACATCACACTCGCATGGACCGACCTTGTGCAAGGATTTTTTCTCCTCTTTGTCATCTTGTTTGTCCCGATTTATGCCTATAGTCAGGCGGCAGGGCAAACCACTGTGCAATTTGCTCCCCGCTTTTTTGACTGGCTGCCGGCAACCCAGCGGGAATTCGGCAATTGGTTGTACCTCTTTTTGGGGTGGGGCCTCGGCTATTTCGGCCAGCCGCACATCCTCACCAAATTTATGGGGATTCGTGAGGTGGAGCACATGAGCAAAGCCAAATGGGTCGGCATTTCGTGGCAGTCGTTTGCCCTTTTAGGTTCCGTCCTGATCGGGGTTGTAGCGCATGTGAGCCTCAAATCTCCCGTGCTAAACAGCGAATTCATTTTTATCAACCTGGTGCAAAGTCTGTTTTCCACCTTTGCGGCTACATTTATTTTGTGTGCTGTTTTAGGAGTCACCATCACCGTCACGAATGCACAAATCCTTGTGGTCTCTTCCAATTTTGCCGAAGATTTTTACAAAAAACTCTTTCGAAAGGCAGTCTCGCCCGAAAAAGAGGTGAAGGTGCTCCGGAGCTCTTTTGTGCTGGTGACTCTGATGAGTGCTGTGATTGCCGCCGCTACTTCCGGCTCTCTTTTTAACGTTGTCTCATATGCGTGGTTCGGGCTCGGCGCTTCGTTCGGGCCGGCTCTTATTTTGGCACTCTACATGGAAAAACTCGATAAACATGCCGTTCTCGGAGGAGTGATCACCGGCGCTTTTGCAAGCGGCGTGTGGCCTTTTGTCGGCGCCATGATGGGGAGCGCAATTCCGAGTATCATCGTGGGTTTTTTCTGTCATTTTGTCACATTTTTTGTTATTAGTTACCTCAAAGAGACGGGGCGGAAGGAGGCGTAAATGAGTAAAGCTAGATTACTGATTACCAATGATGACGGTTTTGATGCCCCCGGCATTCTTGCCCTGGTGGAAGCTCTTCGGGACGATTACGATTGTTACCTTGTGGCTCCGATGGAAAACCAGTCGTGCAAGGGGGTTAGCATTGCCCTGCCGAGCAAGCTCGAAGCGGCTCAAATTTCGGTCGAGGGAGCAGTCGCTGCGTGGAAAGTGAAATCGACCCCTGCCGATTGCGTCAAGTTTGCTCTCCATTACGTCCTTGAAAAAAAGCCCGATCTTGTCCTTTCCGGTATCAATAACGGGTGGAATGCGGGGCGCAATGTGTTTTACAGCGGTACGATCGGCGCCACAATCCAGGCTTCCTTTTACCACTTGCCGGCCATTGCATTTTCTTCCTATCCGTGGTTGGATGCCCATGACTTCACGCTGGAAAAGGGTGTCGTACAAAAATTGACGGCCCATTTTTTAAAAACGCCGATCGGCAAGGGTTCTGTTATGAATGTCAATTTTCCGGCGCCGAAAAAGAAAGTTCTCGGACTCAAAATGGCACGGCAAGGGCTCTCTTTTTGGAATCCGGTTGTGCGCGCGCGAGGGTCTGCTCCTGATTTTTACCTCGATGAAAGCATTGAATATAGTGAGGAAGATCCCGAAAGTGATATCTACCTTCTGTCCCAGGGGTATGTAACCTGTACGCCTCTCCAGGTAAATGACCTCACCGACTACGGCCGGTTTGAACAGATGAAAATATCTTTTCTCAAGGCCGACCTTCATCAGAGCGTCTTGCAACCTGAGTTTTGAGGCGCGAGTAGAAACGGTCCAAGCGCCTTGCCGGCTCTTCCTGCATTTCTTCTAAGACTTTTCTGCCTCCGGGGAGGCGGTAGAGGCGCACTAGTTCATTTTGAAGCGCAGCGCTGATTTCCAGATTTTCTCCCGACAGCGGCGCCATGCATTTTCCCTTCCTAAGCTCCCTTTTTTTTTGCAATATCATGAGGTGAACAAATTTTTGAAACAGCTCTTCGATTTCGAATCTTTCCAGTTCGAGAGCGGCGACCGAGTCGCACGTGGCAAGTTTTTCGGTCAAGAGGGAAATAGTCCGTTTCCCTTCTTCACGCAGAGCTGCCGGGTCGGAAGAGGAGCAGCCGAAGAGGAATAAAAAAAGAAGTAAAGTACTATTTCTCACTTGTGCATAATGTATCACAAAGTCTAAAATGCTTTTACAAATTTTGGGCGTATAGCTCAGCGGCAGAGCTCCTGTCTTACACACAGGTGGTCAGAGGTTCGAATCCTCTTGCGCCCAAAAAAGTTACCGTTCATGCGGGAGTAGTTCAATTGGTTAGAGCACCAGCCTGTCACGCTGGAAGTTGCGGGTTCGAGTCCCGTCTCTCGCGATCACATCGCTTCCCTGTCTTCTCTTTTCCACTCCTCAGAGGAGGAAGATTTCCGGTTTTCTTGAGTTTTTAGGAATTCTTCTTTGAGGCCGGAGAAGTTGGTCGTTAAAATTTCGAAGTCTTCTTTGAGAATTGCGATGAAGTCGCAGGCTGAGAGGCATCGGATCGTGGCATTGCGTTTTTTTTGATTGAGAATGGCCATCTCGCCGAAATATTCTCCCTTGCCGAGAGTGGCGATATGTTCATCATAACCGTCATGGTGTACAATCACTTCGACCTGTCCTTGGCTTATGACGTACAGGTAATCGCCGATATCCCCCTGTTCAAATACCGTTTCCCCTTTTTCATAATGGAGATGGCGTATTCCTTCATGCACGATCGTGTTGAGCTGCACCAGATCTTGAGGGGCGAGCCCTTCCAATATCCATGAAAGCATCACTTTCACTTTACGCCGAAATCCGGGAAGTTTGAAGAGGTAGGTAAAGCGCCAGAGGAGCCATGCGAAAAAGCCCGAAAAACGGAATCCGCCGGCCAGTTCTGCTACCGCATGGTGGTGTCCTAAACCGGCGAGCATGCCCCAATTGCGCCGGTGAAATGTTTTGAGCGGTTTTTTTTGTGTGTGGGCGATGATATTTTTTGCTGCACATTTTCCTTCCTGCACGGCAAACTGGGCTGTTTGCGGAGCAAATCCCATATTACTTTGCATCGGGACATAGGCGCAGTCGCCGACGGCGAAAATATTCCCGTGACCGACGGCCCGCAGTGTATGGTCGACCAGAACGCGGCCTTCCTTCAATTCGAGAGGCAATGTTTCGATGAGCGGATTGACTTTCTGAGGAGAAGTGGTGATGATCGTACTGGTGTAGATTTTTGTTTGATCGTTTAAAATCGCCTCATGGGGAGTTGCGCTTTGCAATTTCCTTTCGAGCAGCAATTTGACCCCTTTCTTTTTCAGAATTTTCCCGCAATATTCTCCCAGGGATTTGCCCAATTCTTTGTGCACGAGTCTCTTTTTGTTATGCACCAATATGATTTTTACTTCATTGGGATGAATTGATTTATAATTTTTTTTCACCTTGCGGCGGATGAGGTCGTTCATCTCCGCGGCAATTTCGACGCCGGAGAATCCGCCGCCGACCACAACGAACGTGAGCAGCTTTTTCCGCACCTCTTTTCTTGTTTCGGACGCAGCCGTTTCGAGCACATCGATGAGGTGGTTTCTGAGAGTGATGGTATCTTTCAGAGTTTTGAACGGAATGCTGTGCTCTGCGATACCCGAAGGGGAGCTTTGAAAATCGGCCACGTTTCCGAGTGCGATCAAGAGGTAGTCGTACGCTACGACAAAGTCGGTATGGCTGAAGTTGGGGGAGAGGGTGATCGTTTGGTTTGCGATATTGATTTCGGTAATTTCGCGCACATAAATGCTCGTATTGGGGAGCAGGCTCCTGAGGGAGTTGATGGAGTCGAGGATGCCGACAGAGCCCCCCACGATTTCGGCCAGCATGGGTTGATAGGTAAAATAGTTCGATTTGCTGATCAAGATAATTTCGTACTTATCCCGCTCATGGCGAATCAGTTTCTCAAGCTTTTTTCCTGCAAAAACCCCGCCGAACCCCCCTCCCAAAATCACGATCCGCTTCTTTCTCATAATTAACTTCCATTATAATTTTCCCTGATTTAAAAGAAAGAGAGTTCTTGCGCTCTACCGCAACCACCTTAAAATAAACAATCTAAAATTATCCTATCCGCAAAAAAATTCTGACACCCTCTAGTGGTCTTTCCCATTACCACGCTAGCGTTGCGGCGGACTGGTATTCGGTGACGCGGGTTTCGAAGAAGTTTTTTTCTTTGCCCAGGTCGATCACTTCGCTCATCCAGGGGAAGGGGTTCTTCTTGTTGTAGCGAGCTTTGAGGCCGATGCGCTCGAGGCGACGGTCGGCGATGTAGCCGACGTATTCTTCGAACATTTCGGCTGTGAGGCCCAGGATGCCTTTGGGAAGACAGTCTTTCGCATAGGCAATTTCCAGGTGGGTAGCCTCGTCGATGAGATCGTAAATGTGATTCTGAAAGTCGGACGACCATAGCTCCGGATTTTCTTCTTTGATGCCGTTGATCAGGTCGATGCCGAAGTTGAGGTGGATCGTCTCATCACGCAAAATGTACTGGAACTGCTCGCCGACACCGGTCATCTTGTTTTGCCGATGGAGCGAGAGAATCATTGCGAAGCCGCTGTAAAAGAAAATCCCTTCCATGATGATGTAATAGCCGACCAGGTTTTCAAGGAACTTTTGCGACCCTTCAAACGTCTCGGTATTGAAACCGTCCTTCAATATGTGTTCGGTCAGCTGCATCTCAAAAGAGTCTTTGGCATGGATGGCCGGAATTTCATTGTACATGTTGAAGATTTCACCCGGATCTAAGGCAAGCGATTCAACAATGTAATGGAAAGTGTGCGTGTGGATCGCTTCTTCGAACGCTTGGCGCAGCAGATATTGGCGCGCTTCGGGATTCGTCACATGCTTGAAAATGGCAAGCACGATATTGTTGCCTACAAGGCTTTCCGCTGTCGAGAAAAAGCCAAGGTTGCGCTTGATGACAAGCCGCTCGGCGTCCGTGAGCTTGTTCGATTTCCAAAGCTCAATGTCCTTGGCCATCGGAACTTCCGAGGGCATCCAGTGGTTGGCGCATCCGTTCAGATAATGCTCCCAGGCCCAATGGTACTTCAGCGGCATCAGCTGATTTACGTCGACTTTGGTACAGTTGATGAGCCGCTTTTTGTCGGCATCAACCCGTTGTTGTTTTCCTTGCGGTGCTTCCATATCATGTCCTTATTTAAATTATTGGCAACTTTCACAACTTCCGTCAATCGGACAGGCTGCTGCAATGCCCCGTTCCACTTTGATGCGGCTTGAGGCAGACTCGGATTTCATCCAGCGTGGCTGCAGACCCTTTTTGTTGATGTCGACGGTTGATTTTTCAATCTGTGTCGCCGCCTGGGTACGTAAATAATAGGTGGTCTTGAGACCCTTCTTCCACGCATTGAAATACATCTCGTGCATCTTCTTGCCCGAAGCCTCAGAAAGGTATAAATTCAGAGATAAGCCCATGTCAATCCACTTTTGCCGGCGTGATCCGCACTCGATCAGCCAGTCGCTGTCCATTTCAAACGCCGTCACAAACATCTTCTTCACTTCTTGCGGGATACGCTCAATCTCTAAGACCGACCCGTCAAAATATTTGAGATCTTCCAGCATTTCCGAGTCCCATAAGTTCAAGCTTTTTAGCTTTTCTACAAGGTAGGTGTTTAGAACGGTAAACTCTCCCGAGAGGTTTGACTTGACGAACAGGTTTTTGTACGTGGGTTCGATCGAGGCGGTGACGCCGATAATGTTGGCAATCGTTGCCGTTGGAGCTATCGCCATCGTATTGCAATTGCGCATGCCGTATTGCCTGATGTGCTCTTGCACCGGTGTCCAGTCTTTGCGCCTTGTGCGATCCATCTCGACCCTCTCGCCCCGCTCTTCTTCAAGAAGATCAATCGAATCGATCGGCAAAATGTCGCGGCTCCATTTCGACCCTTCGTATGAAGAATAGGTGCCTCGCTCTTTTGCCAACTTGCTGGAAGCAAGGATGGCATAATACGAAACGCTTTCCATGATTTCGTCGGCAAGGTCGGCCGCTTCAAAACCGGCATAGCTAATGCCTGCAGAATAGAGAATGTCCTGAAAGCCCATGATTCCCAGCCCGATGGCACGGTGGCGGAGGTTAGCAGTCTTTGCTTCCTCAATCGGATAAAAATTGATGTCGATCACATTGTCGAGCATGCGGATCGCCGTCGTTACCGTGGTTTCTAAGCGTTTCTCATCAATCTTGCCGTTTTTTACATGCCGCGTCAGGTTGACTGAGCCGAGGTTGCAGACGGCCACTTCTTCTTTTGACGTATTGAGCAAAATTTCTGTGCATAGATTGGAGCTGTGTACAACCCCTTTGTGGCTCTGCGGCGAGCGGATGTTGGAAGGGTCTTTGAATGTAATCCACGGATGGCCCGTCTCAAAAAGCATGCTCAGCATCTTGCGCCACAAATCGACTGCCTGGATTTTTTTGTGCAGCTTGAGGCGGCCATCGGCCGCTAATGCTTCATATTCCTCATACCGCTTTTTGAAGGCTTTGCCGTAGAGATCATGCAAATCAGGCGTGTCGGAAGGGGAGAAGAGAGTCCATGTACCATTACTCTGCACCCGCTGCATGAAGAGGTCGCAAATCCAGTTGGCCGTGTTCATGTCGTGCGTGCGGCGCCGCTCGTCTCCCGTGTTTTTGCGGAGTTCCAGAAAATCTTCGATGTCGAGATGCCACGTTTCAAGGTAGGAACAGAGCGCTCCTTTGCGTTTACCCCCCTGGTTGACGGCAACGGCCGTGTCGTTTGCCACTTTTAGGAAGGGGATCACTCCTTGCGAGCGGCCGTTGGTTCCCTTGATGACCGATCCGGTAGCGCGCACGCTCGTCCAGTCGTTGCCGAGCCCGCCCGCCCATTTGGAAAGTTGGGCGTCGTCCGAAATGACTTTGAAAATATGGGACAGATCGTCGTCTACAGTGGAAAGATAGCAGGAACTAAGCTGCGCATGCATTGTGCCTGAATTGAACAGAGTCGGCGTCGCCGAAGTGTAGTAAAATTCGGAAAGGAGATTGTAAAACTCGACCGCTTTTTCATTTTTATCTTCCTCATTCAAGGCAAGGCCCATGGCAACGCGCATCCAGAAAATCTGGGGAGTTTCGATACGCCTTTCGCGCACGTGGACGAAATAGCGGTCGTACAAGGTTTGCAATCCTAAATACTGGAATAGTGCATCACGTCCGATCTCCATTGTGCCGGCCAGAAAGCTGAGATCGAATTCTAATAAACGGGAACTGTAACGCTCTTCCGAGACACCCAGTTTGATCGCTTTGACAAAATAGGTTTGGTGCAATTCTTCGATGCGGCTATCCATGATACTGAAACCGGTGGCTTCTTTATATAATTTGTCGAGTAGGATTTTTGCCGTGACGAAAGAATAAGCCGGTTCCTTCTCAACAAGGGAACGCGCTGCCATGACAAGGGCAGTATCGACTTCGCTCTCATGAATTCCTTCATAGAAATTCAGCATTGCAAGTTCTACAAGCTCGTCGAGGCTTACCTCATTCTCATGCCCCTTGATCATGAATTTAAGCCGTTTCTTTATCTCGGCACGGGTAACGGTGAAAGTATGGGCGCCGTCGGTCGCAATGGTAAACGCTTTCTCCTCCGCTTTTTTCTCCGGTTTGGAAAGAAGAGTCCCCAGTTCCTGTTCAGCCCGCTGTATAATATACAATTTTGCTTCTTTAAAATAGCCTGCCAGCATGAGTTCTTCTTCGATGATATCCTGCAGTATGTCGACCTCGATCGTATCTTCCTCGCGGCTCAGAGCTCGCCTGACAATCGTTTCGGTCAGGGTATTGATGCTCGCAATCAGTACCGTATCGATCAGGGTGTCTTCGATGGCATGGGATTTCCGGAACGTTTTCTCAAGGGAAGAGGTGATTTTGATCGGGTTGAACCGGAGTTTCTGCATGTCCCGATTGCGGATCACAAAGAGAGATTTGTTTTTTGTCTTGCGACTTTCTTTTCGCGCATCGCGATAGATGATGTATCCACGGGCCACATCATGATAGCCGTTTTTCATCAAGGTCATTTCGACAAGATCTTGAATCCCTTCCACTGTCAGGGCTACCCCTTTTTTTCCCAATTCCAGGGCGTGCTTGACGACAAGGCCCGTCATTCGGTCGATCGCATGATAAA
This sequence comes from Chlamydiae bacterium RIFCSPHIGHO2_12_FULL_49_11, assembly GCA_001794905.1. Classification (GTDB taxonomy): domain Bacteria; phylum Chlamydiota; class Chlamydiia; order Chlamydiales; family 2-12-FULL-49-11; genus 2-12-FULL-49-11. The sequence continues at coordinate 5,842 of MGLW01000066.1, read as the reverse complement.
GCGCTTCGGGCAGTTTTTCTTCTTTTGGGATTTTTTTTGTGTCTCGGAAGGCCGCTTCCATCGCATTAAAAATGCGCTCCCGATGAAATGGGACGATATTCCCATCCCGTTTGACGACCGCTAGTTGGGAAGTGTCGAGTTTTTCATACTCCGGCTTCATTTTTTCCGGTTTATTGAGTAAAGTGGCTTCTGAATCCCTTGCCATATCTGATCAAACCCCTTGTGTGATATACCATATATTGTATTGGATGGTACTATATAACACTATATATTGTATGGCAAGAGATTTTGTCTAGAAAAAAAGTTAAATAGTATCTCGGAGAAGCATGAGCTGCTTTTGCATGAGAAGAAGCCAAGATTCTGAAAGGGCAGAAGTTTTTTTCCGGGAAGAGACCTGCATGTGAGCCTTTTCCAGGTGAAACTTGTACAGGGAAATCCGGTGGAGTTTCAATTCAAGATCGTCGTCGGGAATCGATTTTACCATGTAAAGAAGGGAAGAAAAACAAAAACCGCGTTCTAAAGCGCCGGTCAAACATTCAGTCACCGATGTGATGCTGCTGTACCTGAGTTTTCGTTTTGCCAGGTTTAGGATGATGTCCAGCTGCTCCGCAAGAACGGTAAGGGAATAGGACCCTTCGGAAGAGACCTCGGGCAGGCGATTTTGAATCCGTTTCAAAATGTCCCCTGCCACACCGCTATGCAAGGGGAGGGGAAGCTCTTCGAAGAGGGAAATCAAGCGGGCGAGTTCAATTTGAGTTACGACGGGATAGGTTCTCGTGACATGGACGGTTTTATCGATCTCGGTCGTTTTGGCATTTCCGAAAAGGAACGGATCAAGAAGGCTATCGAATTGCGACTTCAGGTGGGCATACCGCAAAACCTGGTTAAAGCATTGTTCGACCCTGTTTTTTACCCTTTTGGGGCCGTGGGAAGAGGGCGGAGAGATTTTTTCACGGAAAATGCGCTTGCCATATTCCAAGGTCTCTGTAAAGGAACCGAGAAAACGGGCTTGTAGATTCCCAACCTGCTCAATAAGAGAAGATTGCAAGTCGGAAACAGGAGAATCATGAGTAAAATGCTCATGGATTGTTTCTAACAGCTCTAAATGCAGTGCTCTATTCATATGCGTAAACCTCTCCGAGCTTAATTATAACAAAATAGAAATTTTAATTGCAACATAATTATTATAACACACTGATTATCAGGGGGCTCATTTTAGCTTTATTAAATTATTCGGTTCGTGCATCATACTTCTCCTATGAGTATTTGCATAACAAGGAATGAGCTGGAAACCGGAGAGGTGTTGACCTTGTCTCCGGAAGCCAAGAAGAATTTATGGGATGTTATAACCGGACTGGAGGAGCCCACTTTTCGGTTTATGACGGGACCGGTTCTCTGTTTTACTAAAGAAGATTATGAAAGGTTTCTCGGTAGAGAGGTGACGTCGTTTATTCCGTTTATGATAACGCAAAACGGCAGAGGGGCGGAGCTTACTCTGATCAGCGCGAGCAGGCTCGGAGTAGGGACATATAAAGAAGTGTATTTGGGATTTCATCGAACCCTTTACGATGCCGAAAAATGGAAAGGAGTTGCCGTAAAAATATGCGATCTTGTGGATGTCAGGAATGGCCGGTCGGTTTTACGGGGTTATGCAACTCAGAAGGCCATGTATGAAATAATGCCGACGGGAGTGCCTTATATTTTTACTCCTGTTGTGACAAGTGAAAAACCGTTTTTGAAGTTTACCGAAGGGATCGGTGTTTATGTCGAATCCTATGGGGGCGAATGTGTCGGGGGAGGTTTCCAGAGAAGTGATACTCCCCTTGTCGACAAATTGTCCATTTTATGCTTTCTTTTGGGTATTTTGCGCGCGGCGCATGAAAAATTGGGACGCATTCACGGAGATGTGAAAGTGAGTAATGTTGTCATTTTACGTAATCCGATAACGAAGAGAGCGAAATATTATTTCATAGATTGGGATTTATCCAAGAAAATCCATTGTCCTTCCTACCCCTCCCGAAGAGTTGCAACCCGAAAGTATGAATATCCGTTCTTTTCTCCGGCCCGGAGCCATGTCCTCGTAGAACAAAACAGGCAACGGTGCACTATTTTACCGGAGTGCGATATTTGGGGCCTCCTCTCCTTTTTCGGATACGACCAAGAGAAACAAGTTTTCAATGCCGGTATCGTCAGAGAAGTATTTCAACAATTTAGCCGAAATGCGCGAGAGAAAAAAGAGAAGATAGTATTTGACCGCCTCGGGAAGTTCTTCGATCAGGTTATTAGAAATTCGGAAAAAACTTGGCGGTTGCAGCATTTTGCCTATTTTTCCGCGGGCCACATCGAAACCGTGATCCGGCAATGTTTGGATTTTTTGCAAGATGATCATCGGGAATGCCTCCCCGAGTTTGATATGCGTCCCGATGTTTCCGCAGAAAAAAGAATGTCCGGTGTAAAACTCCCCGAAGTGATTCCTCAGGAAAACGTCTTTGACCGGTATCGTCCGGTGCAAAATTCACCGCTAGTGGTCTTTCCCAT
>MGLW01000066.1:167-3143 GCA_001794905.1 Chlamydiae bacterium RIFCSPHIGHO2_12_FULL_49_11 | reverse complement strand
CGATCTCTTCTGCGATGAAACCCTGTCATAAATAATAGACCTCTTGCGTAATTTGCTTGCAAATCTGCCAAAAAGAGCAATTTTAACAAACAAATGGAATTACGCAAGAGGTCTAATTGATGACGATAGTTTTTTTGTGACGGATCAGGTATCATGACGTTATGAGAAAAATCAACATCGTTCCGAATTTGATCACCGGTTTCGGCCTTGCTTGCGGCTTGTTTGTGATTTTTAAGGTTAACCTCACGGGAGAGCCGAGCTACGTCCTACTGAAACAAATGGTGTATATTTTGCTTCTCGCGGCCATTGCCGATCTGATCGACGGTGCCGTTGCCAGGCTTATCCATGCCGAAAGCCAGTTCGGCATCCTGTTCGATTCGCTTGCCGATTCAGTGTCGTTCGGCGTGGCCCCGTCAGTACTCTTACTAAAAGCGCTCAGTTTGAGCAGCTATTCTTTCTTTGCCTTTTTTATTATTGCCAGCGCTATGGTTTACACCGTATCGGGAGTCATTCGACTGGTGCGGTTCAATGTAAAACATGCCATGCTCGGGCCTAACGACCCCGATAAGAAAGTGTTCATCGGCCTTCCGATCCCTGCTGCGATGCTAGGAAGCGTTTCGATCACCCTCCTTCTCTACGCTCCCTGGATCGGCATTTCCGCCCGCCTTGAACCGTGGCTCCTCGCCCTTATCATGGGCGTTATCAACATCTTTTTAGGATATTTGATGGTGAGCAAAATTCGCTTTCCCAGTTTCAAACAATTCACACTGCGGAAAATTTCATTCCGACTTCTCTTTGTCACTTCGTTTCTGATCCTTTTCTGCCTGTACGGAGCCATCTACTATTTACCCGTTATGCTTGCTATCGTTGCCTGGGGTTATATCGGTCTTTCCTTGCTGGCAGCATTCATGCGTGTATTCAGAAAAAGGTAATCGATGACAATGATTCTTATTGCCCTCACTTTCACAGGAGCAGTTGCTCTATCACTCTTTCTGCAAAAAAGCCGGCTAGTGAGAGAGCTCGTAACGGAAAGAGAGGCGGCCGCAGGGCTCAGGCTCGAATTGGAGAGGGAAAAGGCGATTTCGGAACAGAAAGAGGCGGCGGCCCGGGAAAAATTGCTCCTCCTCGAAAACCTCAAGACCGAATTTAAGGACACCTTCCAGTTGTTTGCCCATCAGGCAGTCGACTCTTTGGCGGCGCGTCATGAAAAGCACGACATAAAAAAAGAGGAAACATTCCAGAAGCAAGTCGAGTTTGTCCAGAAAAGCATCGAGAATTTGAAACGGGAACTCGGGGATTTGGAAAAAGAACGCAAGACCGACCGCGGTTCTCTGGAAAAACAGATCGAAATGATGCTCGACATGGAAAAAGAGCTCAAAAAAGAAACGCAAAATCTCACCAAAGCTCTTCAAAAGCCGAAAGTCAGGGGAATGTGGGGTGAAATGCAGCTGAAACGCATCCTGGAAATTTCCGGCATGCTCCCTTTTTCCGATTTTACCGAGCAGCAAAGCTTCCGGCATGAGGAAAAATTATTCCAGCCCGACGTGATTGTACACCTGCCTAATGATAATGATATCATCATCGATTCCAAGGCCCCCATCACGGCGTTTTTGGAAGCATGCCAATCGGAAGTGGAAGAAGTGAGGGAAGGCAAGCTGATCGAGCACGTACGCCATTTGAAAGGCCATATCGACGCTCTTTCGAAGAAAGCATATCATGAAAAGTGGGAAAAAGCCCTCGATTTTGTGATCCTATTTTTACCGAGCGAAGTATTTCTCAGCTCTGCCCTTGAATCGGACGCGCATGTCCTCGAATATAGCGCGCAAAAAGGGGTAATACTCGCAACTCCTACCGTTCTCCTCACCCTGCTCAAGACAGCAGCCCTTGGTTGGCGTGAGAGGCATGTCGCCGCATCGATGCACAAAATCCGAGAACTTGCCCTAGAGATGGGCAAACGCGTAGGCGATTTTGTCGAGCATGTGGAGTCGGTCGGCAAGTATCTGAAGCAGTCAGTGCAAGCTTACAATCGGGCTCTGGGATCGTATGAAAAGCGTGTTCTTGTTTCGGCTCGTAAGCTGCACGAATGCACGCAGGAAAACGAGCCCATCGAACTTGAGCCTATCGGCGAATGAGATGATTACTCGGCCGAAAGCACAAAGTAGGCAGGGAAGGCAAAGTTGTTGTTCGGCCGCTCTGCAACGGTGAGAGTGAGCGATTTTCCCACATATTTGCCGAGATCCAAGAATGTGCTATACAAATAGGCGATCGGCACGTCTCGGCTTCTGTCGCGGAGAATAAATTGACCGGGCTTGTTTTTTACCGTATCAATGTATGGTTCTACAACGCCGCTGATTTTTGACGAAGACAGTTTTTGTTCTTCATAAAAGTCGGCGATGGTTTTTTGGTAGTGGCTGGTTGACCACTCGAGAAATAGGGATTCTTCCACTTTTTCCCAAAAACGTTTCTGGTTTTCTCCATCAAGAGCTACAGGTGTACCGCTCTCCGGCATTTCTCCGGAGGCTTTTGCCTGGATGGTTCGACTCATGTTCACCGCTTTGGCTTCGAGATAGGCAAGCTTTTTCTGGAGATAGGTTTCTTGCAATTCGCGCAGCTTTGATTTTGCCTTTTCTTGCAATTCAGCAAAGTCGTTGTAATTATTGATCACGCTGTTGAAATTTTGAGAAATGCGCTCGAATGCAATCTCTTCAAACGGTTTGAGCATTTCCGATTCGGAGAAACGGAGAGATGTTTCCATCAGTTTTTGCACGGTTTCGCATCGTTTATCGTAATTTTGTTTGATTTCGGGGCCGCCGATTTTTTCGATGTATTCTTTTGCAATATATAGGTGGGTATTTTTGGGAGGTGCAATTTTTAGCCACTTGTGGTTTTCATTGCAGATTTCTCCCGCCACTTTTTCTCCCGCATTGAGGAAACCGACCACCGGCGCGGATAGATCAGGGGCAAGACGTACATTGA
>MGLW01000066.1:0-147 GCA_001794905.1 Chlamydiae bacterium RIFCSPHIGHO2_12_FULL_49_11 | reverse complement strand
CCGTCAAGAATAAAACTGCGGAAGACGTATACTTTGAGATCCTGCGGCGGAGTTACGGCGAAAAAATCTCCTTTCTCACCTTCGACCACTACAAGATCCCCTTTTTTACAATCGGCAACGACGGGACTTTCCATATCTGCACCCGTA
>MGLW01000065.1 GCA_001794905.1 Chlamydiae bacterium RIFCSPHIGHO2_12_FULL_49_11 | reverse complement strand
GAAGTGATCACCACCGAATTGTACCCCTACTTTGACGATCTTCTCTCCTGGGCTTTTATCGGAGCGCGCACCACCCTCTCAACCAAGCACCGAATTTTTGCTTCAAGCCTTGACATTCCGGTCAGTTTCAAAAACTCCCCCGACGGCAACATACCGCTTTCCGCGCAAGGGCCGATTGTGGCAAATGCGCGGCACGACATACTCGTTACCGGCGAGCTTCACGACCGCATCCACACGAGCGCGGGAAACCCCTATGCTCATCTGTGCCTTCGCGGCGGCTATACCCACACAAACTTTGATCCCAAATCAATCTGCCTTGCCCACCAACACCTCACCCGTGCTCGCATCTATGACAACCTACTCATCGACGTTTCGCACGGCAATGCCCAAAAAAACCTCCGGGACCAGGCCCGTGCATTCAATACGATCGCCGAATACCTGGAGGGCGGCCTCTTACCCCTCCTTGGCGTCACGATGGAAAGCTTTATCAAAAGCGGCGCACAGAAGTTTTCCGCTCATCCCGACCCTTGCCTATCGCTCACCGATCCCTGCCTCGGCTTCGACGAAACCAAAGAACTCATCTACAAACTCTACGAAAAACTCATCATGACCACAACATATGTTCAGAGCGGCTAATATTCTTCACTTTTTGAGGGGTGGCATAAAGCTGCTCTTCCGCTCGTCGATCACGACTGCCTTCTGATTGACCAGGACAGCTCGATAGCCGAGGATGCCCCGCCTCTCTCGGAACTCTTCGTCCACAAAGGTGACCGATTCGACGCCGGACCGAAACTTCATTTCGAATATCCATTTTTGCACGGAAAAATCCTTGAAGAGGACCTCCAGGACAATTTTGTGCTCCTGAGGGTCCAATGAAAATGGCAAACGATAGCTGACAAAGAGCCTTGTGCCCTCCATTGTCTTCTTCCTCATCGGATCGGGAGCGCGCACAAAGGTTGATGCGAGAAATTCGGGCCCCACCGGCTCCCTCGCAATTGAAAGGTAGTGCCCCCGGCACCCTGTCAGGACAATCCAGAAAAATAAACAAAAAAATCGCATTTTTGTTTAAGGTTACCATTTTCATGGAAAAACCTCTATGAATTTTTCAAATCATGCTTTATGAATCTTTAATGATTTCTTGCGTAAAATACAGAAATCAAGTACACTTGTTTTCATCAGGCGTTTATGGCAACTTTTTCCTCTCCCCCACCCTCAGTAACTGTTCCGGTACTTCCATCTCTAGTACTTCAGGGCCGGCAATTTAATTATGCTAATATTGATGATCTATTAAACATCCTTAGACAGAACAAATCTGTCACAGAAATCGATCTGAGCAACAATAAGCTTGGAAATCGCTCCATCGCCCTTCTCACCGAAGAACTAAAAGACTACAATACTTTAACCGGACTCGTTCTTGATGGAAATTGCATTGGAGAAAAAGGGGCAGTAAAAATTCTTGAACTCTTCGTCCGGCACAGAAATCTAAGAACTCTCTCTCTTGATAATCAAAACAGACCGCTTCAAGGACCCATCTCCGCTGGTACGGCTCTCCAAATCAAGTGGCACCTTCGCTATAACAGAAGTTTGCAGCAGCAGGAGCCATCGCATTCTCTTGAAGACAGCGAGCTTTTGGGCAGTGCCGCCATTATTAAACATGAAACATTCGACCATCAAAATACAGCCCTATGCGCCGCCTACGAACTTTTAGAAGCTATCCCCGAGCTATTCCGAAGACATATTCAAGGCGATCTATCCTTGACCTGCCATAAACCTATCACTATTTTTCAACATATTGCCGATGTTTTACAACAACCTTTTCCTTTGGAACCTCACATCCGCCTCCTTTATCTGAAAGTTGCCCTTCAATACTTGTATCTTGGAATTACAAAATTACAGGATGAAAAAGAAGAGACTGTGTTTTATAACAACGCTATCTCCGATCTCCAACTTAAATTCTCCCAATTGCATAAAATCGTTCCGGAAGATTTTCGTTTTCTCTTTCTAATCAATTCCATTACTTCCCTGTTAAACCTGCCTCAAACGGATAGAAATTTATGGTCTCAGTTTTTGCTGGCCATTCCTGCCGCAATTTCTCTTGAAGGTGGCTCTATCTTAAATTCCGTAACAGTTCTCTATCGTCAAATCTCAAATCGGGCAACCATTTCTGTGCTCTATATGAATCAGTTATGCTACCTTGCCATGGCCGGATATAAAGATGCCCTAAAATTCATGGGTGAATGTTACTTGCAAGAAAGGAAGTCTTTTGTCACGCTTTCCTATATCGAAGCCATCGGGGAAATCCTGAAACGAAGCACAAATCCCAAATTACAACAAGAAGCTTGGAATCTTTTAGAAGCATTTATCACAGATCATATCAAGGAAGATCCAAAGAGCGAAATTTGCATCAAAATTGCGGAAGTCCTTGTTGAACTGCCATTTATCCATAACGAAACACTTGCAAGGGATATCTCTAATTACATCTCCTCCTTAAAAGAACCTGCAAGTCAAACCTCCATGCTTCTCCTTCAACCCCTCTCCAACTTTCAAAAAGAGGGATGGGACAAGTACTGGCGTTACTACCGCGACCACTTCCCTGTTAGAGCGGAAAATGCTACTGCAACTCGTGAGCCTCTTCCTATTATCTTTCCTGCTACTTCATCCGCCTCATCGAATGAACTCGTTTGGGGAGAACCCCCCTTCGATACAACACTTTATGTGAATCGTTCCCAAGTTGAAACGGAAGTGCTTTCAGCAGGCGCACATTCTTCTGAGACTGAGTCTTCCCTAGTAAGCGCTTCCATTCAAGGTTTACCCGGATTCGGAAAATCTACTTTAGCCCGATACCTATTTGAGAAGGGAATAGGCAAATATCCGATTCGACTTTGGTTTTGTGCCTCATCAAAAGAAACGCTCGAGAACAGTTGCCGACAGTTGTGGAAATATTTAACTCGCCAAGATGTCGACATGTCATCCTCCGATGCCTTAACTTATGTCAAGGATTGGATTGAAAGCCAATCCAAATATCTTGTTGTTTATGATGATGCATCAAGTGAAATTATTCCGTATCTTCCAAAAAGCGGCAATGAGCGTGTAGTTGTTACCACGACCCGAGAAACATCCGGATTTCCCGGTAAGAAAATTACAATTGAGGATTTATCTGAAGACGAGGCGACTGAACTTGTTCACAAAATCTTACCTCACGAGAAGTCAACTACTATAATCCACATTTTTGTGGATCGTATTGGAAAAATGCCCCTTTGGCTCAACTGTATTGCATCCTATATTCTAAACCAACCTTCGATGACCATTACAGCTTTTCTTTCTAAATCTAATTTTTCGAACGGTGTCCCGGACCCGCTTGGTAAGATTTTCACAAATATCGTAGATCAGCTCAGGGACAAGGACTCTCTGGGGTTACCTTTGTTATTTTACTGCTCTTATCTCTTCTCCGAAAATATTCCTCTATCCTTCTTACGCGCTTGCCTTGAGCAAGTCACAGAAGATCTTGTGCCTGACACATGCTTCGAAACTGCGCTCAATGATGTTTTAAAATATTCTCTATTTCGGATCAATCGTTCTACAGGAACGGTAAATATCCATAAATTGGTGCAACAAACAGTATGTCGAGTTGATAATCGCATGAAAGAGATCCGGCTTACCTCTCTCCTTCAGATTTATCGGAAACTCGTAGATGATGAACGCCAAAAAGAAAATATTTTCTTAGGGCCGTTATTTTTGCCGCATCTTCGCGCTATCCAACTTTTCATAGATGAAAATTGGATTCGGAATAATACGGAATTACATGCCTGGCTGGAATCTCAAATTCAACGTTTGCAGGAACTGTCCAAAAAACCCCTCATCGACCCTCTCATTATGGCGGCACGAGCGAATGATACCGCAGGCGTGAATCATTTATTGCAACAAACATGTAATGTACAAGTCACCGATGCAAGGGGGTATTCAGCTCTTCATCTTGCAGCCAAACACGGAAATATTGAAGTCATTGAAAAGCTTTTACAGAGTAGTGCAGAGGCGAACAGCAGAAGTATCACGGGAAAAACTCCCCTCATGCTTGCAATAAAATGGGGTCGCTTGCAAGCCATTCAACTTTTGATAGAAAACGGTGCCGCTGTAAATGTGCTGTCCAGTGAAAGTATCTTGGGTGATGTAAGGACGCCCTTAATGAGACCAACAGGAAAACGGTGGACACCATTAATGTTTGCAGCAAGAAACGGCAATGAAACCGTAATTCGATTGCTGATTAAACAAGGGGCACAAATCCGGGACAGAAATATTGATTCAAGGACTGCTTTCTTGATTGCAGTACGTTACGGACAACGCGCCGCTGTGGAAGCATTACTTGAACTTGGAGCCAACATCGATGATGTAGAATATGACGGAACTGACGCGCTCCTGACCGCTCTATTCTATCATCATTCCGAAATGGCCAAACTTCTTCTTGAAAGAGGAATCTCGGTAACCAAGAAATATCCCCAGAAAAATGCACCCTTAATACTTGCAGCATATAGCGGTGACACGGAAATCGTACGAAAATTGTTCGATGGGCTCGCTACTACCAACATCAAAATCGAGTATCAAAGTGCTTTCCTGGTCGCCGTACAAAGGGGCTATCTCGAAATTGCGAAAATGTTGTACGACCGTGGTGTAGATATCAACTTTGCCTTTAATAAAGACTGGACTCCCCTCATGCACGCCTCCCACGCCAATCATAGCGCAACTGTAGAGTGGCTTATCTGCTCGGGTGCCAACCTAGATAAAAGAGATCGTAACGGCCGTACTGCACTCTTTATTGCTGCATCAAGAGAGTATCCCGCTATAGTAGAACTATTATGCCAACGGGCAGCGAATATCCACCAGCCCGATGTTCACGACTGGACTCCGCTCATGGCTGCCGCATACAACGGGAACCGGGAGAGCGTACGCATTTTACTTGAATTCTGTGCAAAAATCGGTGCGCGTGATCATGAACATAAGATCGCTTTAATGTATGCAGCACAAATGGGACATACAGAAGTAGTGCGTCTACTGATTATGAAAATCACTAATCTTACTTTACAATTCAAGCGAAAAGGAGGCGCTCTCCTCATCGCAGCCCAAAATAATCATCACATCACAACCATGTACCTATTAGACGCCGGAGCAGCTATTGATGAACATGACGATCAAGGCCGAACAGCTTTGATGTTTGCATCTCAGAACGGGAATGAGGAAACCGTCACACAACTTTTGGAAAGGGGGGCAGATTTTCGAAAGATCGATAAAGAAGGCCGCGGAGTATTGGTGTATGCTGCAAAAAGTAGTAACCCCGCTGTGATAGAAAAACTTAGGGTGTTCAAAGCCGATTTCGAGGGTAACCCTAAAGATGGTACTACTGCTTTCATGATTGCAATAGAGTTAGGTAACGCCTTAAGTGTGCGTCTGCTCTATAACCCAAAACAAATAAATAGTAAAAATGGAGAGGGTTGGACACCTATGCTGTTTGCTGCCAAGCACGGCGATATGACCATCATCCGTTTTCTAAAAGATTCGGGAGAAGCTACCAATGTAGCCTCATGTAATAAAGTCACACCCATCATGGTGGCTGCACAATATGGAAATGTAGATGCGGCTCTTTTTTTTATTGCTGAAGGGCTACAAGTCACTGCAAGAGATCAAGATGGATGTACCCCTCTCATGTATGCAGTGAGCGGCGGTCATGATGGGATTGTAACCATCTTAATGGAACATGGTGCCGAAATTGAGAGTCAAACAGAGAAAGGCCATACCCCATTAATGATCGCCGCGCTGCATGGTAGATACTCCACATTTAAATTCCTTAAAGACCGTCACGCCAAAACGGACATCAAAGACCACGATCATTGGACCCTTTTAATGTGTGCGGCAGAAGGGGGCTCTGTGGAAATACTCCAAATGGTGCTTGAATGGCAAGGCAACATTGACGCTCAAAATATAAACGGATGGACGGCGCTCATGATTGCTGCAAGACACGGTCATGTCCGGGCGGTCAAATTTTTGCTCGAAAAAAAAGCAAAAATCGAAGTTGTAGACTTATCGGGAAATACGGCTCTATTTCATGCTGCAGAGAAAGATAGAAATGAAGTAATACCGATCCTGGTCCAAAATGGCGCCAGAGCAGACATAAAAAACGGGGCAAGCTACAAAGTACTAATGCAGGCTGCAGCCGATGGTCATAAAAAAGCGGTCGAAACCTTGATCCAGCTTCATATCGATGTCGAATCTTGTAATGAAAAAAAAGAAACGGCTCTGATGCATGCTGCATATGCCGGTGATCTCAGAATTGTAAAAATTCTGAGGATAGCAAATGCCCAACTGAATTGTTCTGATATTCAAGGGAATACACCGCTAATGTGGGCAGCTAGAGGTGGAAATGTTCCCGTGATCCAATACCTTCTTGCTCAAGGTGCCCTGATAGAACAAACTAACAACCGAAGCATGACAGCTCTTTTCTTTGCTGTTCAAAATGCTCGCATCGATGCCATTAAAATATTGCTGCTAAATAAGGCACGCATCGATATTAGAGACACTCAACAACAGACCGTTTTGATGTCGGCTTGTTCCAATGGAAACATGGATGCCATCAATGCCTTGCTTAAAGCACCCCTTCTTCGGATTACAGATGTGCTTCAAACCCGGGATATTTTTGGGAATACCCCGTTGATATTTGCGGCTAAAAAAGGGCACGTCGCCGTGATCCGATTCTTGCTCTCTCAAAATATCTTGATAGATACAACGAACAAAGAAGGTAAGACGGCTCTTTTCATTGCTGTAGAATATAACCAAATAGATGCCGTAAAGAAATTATTACAAAGCCAGGCGCAAATTAATATTCAAAATGGTAACGGAATGACTCCTTTGATGTGCGCTTGTCACTTGGGATACTTTGATATCGTCTCGGTATTACTCGAAAATGTAAATATTGATCTAGAGGTTGCCGATCACTTCGGAAAGACTGCCCTGTATCATGCATCTGAACAGGGTTACAGTGCCATCGTAAATAAATTGCTCTCAGTGAGCAGACCGGCATCTCAATTTAAGCTATGGAAAAATCCACAAGAACCTATCCCGCTCCAATCCCTACAAAGAAAACCAGTTCCAATACAAAGCGTACGAATCGTCGATATAAATAAAGTAACAACCTCGCGCTATTCTCCTCTCCATATTGCAGCAGAAATGGGGCATTATGATGTTGTCGCAGCCCTCCTTTCTGGAGGCGCAAAGGTCGATTTGGAAAGTAGTAGCGGAAAAACAGCCCTTGATATTGCAAGACCCAATGTGGAAGATCTTTTAAAACTTCATGGTGCCGTCAAGGCAAAAACATCTTGTACACTTTTATGAATTGTTGACATAAATAATACCGATCGGGCATAATTATATTCATTATGAAAAAGATAATTAAATTTTTGACTTGTGCTTCTTTGTCCGGACTCTTTGCGAGCGAGATGCCACAGGCGCCCACGGCTGCCTTTCAGCCGGTTTGGGCACAACTGGAAACAAGAGCCGTCCCCTATCTGAGCATGACACTCATTGTGCCCGGAGCCGGGGTTTCTTTTCGAAACAGTCACAGATCGTTCGATCTTGACGTTCATTCAGTCCTCCTCGTAAACATGCTTTCCGCTTCCTACTCGGAGCTTTTCCATTTTGGCTCTCACTGGTACGGGAGTGCCGGCATCGGCGGATCCTACATCACTGATCTCATGTCAACCCACTTTTTATTGTATCCGGGACTTTTCGTCCCCCTTCGCATTGGAACGGAAGGGAGCGCGGGCGGATTTTTTGATATCGGGGTCTCGACCCAGCTTCTCGTAAGTGAAACGAGGTACGGGATAGAGAAAAAGCGCAGAAACAAATTGGAAGTAATGCCTCTCCCGCAAATCCGAGCCGGTGTTTCCTTTTAGTGCTCTGTCAAGTAATTTCCCGTAATGACCCATTTGAATTAATTGTTAGTGGAGTTATTATGTCGTTCATGGAAGAAATAGAGAGTACTTTTGCGGCTATTTTCAATCCCGGACGCACCGAGATTGCACTGATCTTGCGCCGTGATATTCCCGTCTGGGTTCTTCCCGGCGGCGGCAAAGAAAAGGAAGAAACGCTCCAAGAAGCAGCCGTAAGAGAGGCGATGGAAGAAACTGGCTTTTCCGTAAAAAACGTGAGACATGCGGCAAATCTTCGCCCGAAACCCCCTTTCATCCGGTCGGCGGCCGTCTTCACGATGGAATTTAGCGGCATCCGCGGCATCCCCTGTAAAAATGAGGTCAGCGCCGTCCATTTTTTCTCCCTGGCAAACCTTCCGGAGAAACGCATGCCTCCCCCCTTTTCCGATCTGATCTGTCAACTGGCCCGGGAAGAGTCGTTCTTCGAATTTGAAGCCCATATGGTGACATGGCCCCGCATCCTCAAAGAGGCCCTTTGCCACCCCATCCTATTCGGAAAATTCCTTTTTTCCAGAACATGATGCGCCGACACGCCATAATTATAAATATTCAATTGCTAACTATCGAGCATGAAGATTTTCAAAAACGTGACTGATCTTGCCCCAAAAAAATAGTCCGCTCAAGATTAGAGGTTCGTATTGACGCTCTCTAGAGCTCTAGCATGTCACGGATTGCCTGATCGGAAAAAAATTCCATATTTCGAAGTGAGGAAAGAACGGGTTCGGAAGCTATGAGAGTGCAAATTTCTTTCCAATTAGCTTGACCTAAAGCTTCTCGATTGCGAGATAAGATCTTCATAATTTTTCTTAAAGTTTCAGAAATAAACTTGTTAGAAACACCACTCTTCGGGATTAGGGAAATCATTTCCTGAATTGATTCCAGGCAGCTCGGAAAAAAGTATTTCGGGTCCCAGCGAATAGGGGCTTCGATAACTTCGGGTAGAATGCCTTTAAATTGGGGGCGATTGTCCAAATACAATCGTAAAACTCTATCGGGCCTATATTGATAAAATAAAACTATAAAATCAAAAAACTGCTTCAGATTTGCGGAAGGTTCTTTGCTTATTAACTCACATAATTCTTCCACAGTAAACGTATAACAATAACTAAAGATCGAGGCAAGCATATCCTCGGTAAATGCGATTTCACTAAACGCATTCGAAAAAATTAATTTGTAAATACTCTCACTTGTCCAAAAACTATTCACGACAAATCTTTTTACATTTTCTTGTTGGGTTTCGTCCCCAGAAAGGCGGTTTAACTCACCGATAACGGCTCTACGTACGAGTTGTGATGTGTTGCAAAACAGGTCTTCTAAGTCATAAGCGCTTATATAATTCTCTTCTAGGATAAATCCCGATGGATTGTGGCACAAGAATAGCGCTACATCATCATCGGTCCCGTAGTTAGCAACTAAGACAAACTGTTTCGGGAGAGGAAGGGACGAGAAGGCACCCCTACGAACGAGCATTTGGATCACAGGATCTTCGGCGCGAGGCACTCCTCCACTGCTAAATTTGTATGATAACAATTTATTAGTCTCTATATCGAGATTTCCTGCATGATGCTGCCGGATAGCCGCTAAACATTGCTCTACTTTTGCTTCAAGCGTAACATCAGATCTGGAACAAATTGATAAAACAGTATCATCAATTTTGGGATCAATTGAAAAATCAGTCTCATCATACTCGACGTAATTAGAAGACCGAAAACTCAGCAACTCTTTTCCTCCAGAAATATCCATAAAATTCACCTTTCCTTAAAATAAGCTTGAATTATTACCAATAATAGATATAAGTACAAGAAAAAAACGGATAGTGATTTTATACGGCTGGTTCTAAGGATGATATGGGAATGATTTGCAGGACAAGGTCCCACCAAACTTTTAACTTGGAGACAAATGTCGGATCTTTTGAACCTATCCATGAAATCTCATCAAAGAGAATGACAGTGGGTTTGGCCGTGAAATGTCTTGATAGATGCGCAAAAGCATCACTCCAATCTGTGAAAGTAAAAGGGGGAAGATTAAACAAAATCGCAAGTTCGCGGGCGAAAGTATCGCGCTGATCCTGCGCCGTTACTCCATTAACCGGAGCCAGCCCACTAAAAGGCAAAAAAGCCTTTTCTTTAATGAGCATGATGTTCATGTCAATCTATTATGCTCAAAATCGACATTTGTCAGTTTTGAGCATAACTGAATCTTAAATCGTTGATTATTTCATTGTTAGCAAATCTATTTTTTGAAGCAATGATCATGTCATCGATTCGGGGACGACGTAGCGGTCGAATTCTTCAGCCGTCAGAAGGCCGAGTTCGAGCGTTGCCGCTTTAAGGGTAATCCCCTTTTCATGAGCAAGTTTAGCAATGCGGGCAGAACGCTCGTAGCCGATGTGAGAGCTGAGCGCCGTTACCAGCATGAGGGAGTTTTCGAGGTGGGCATGGATTTTTTTCAGGTTGGGCGTGATGCCTTTTAGGCATCGGTGGGAAAAGTTCACGAGGCTGTCAGCGAGAAGGTGGATGGAACGGATCGTGTTGTAGGCTACAATGGGGCGGTACACATTGAGCTGAAGATGGCCCTGCGTTGATGCCATCGCTACGACGGCGTCAAAGCCCATCACCTGCAGCGCCACCTGGGTGAGCGATTCACACTGGGTGGGATTGACTTTGCCGGGCATGATCGAAGAGCCGGGTTCGTTGGCAGGAAGGTTGAGTTCGCCGATGCCGCAGCGAGGGCCGGAAGCAAGAAGGCGGATGTCGGAAGCCATTTTATAAAGGGCGCCGGCAAGAAAACGGAGGGCGCTGCTGAGAGGAAGGATCGAATCAAGAGTGGAGAGGGCCGCAAACTTATTGCCTGACGCGGTGAAAGGAAGCTTTAACTCTTCATCAAGACGCATGCACACCCGGGCGCCAAAATCGGGGTGGGCGGTAAAACCTGTTCCTACTGCCGTACCGCCCAAAGCCAGGCGTACCGTTTGTTTCAGGGCAGCTTCGATGTGTTCTTTGGCATCGGAGAGCGAGCCCGCATAAGCAGAAAATTCCTGGGCAAGGGTGAGCGGAGTCGCGTCCATTAGGTGGGTGCGACCGCATTTAACCACCCCTTTGAACTCTTTCATCTTCTTCTCGACCATTTTAATGAAGTCGGAAAGGGCCGGAATCAGCTTCCGGTGCACGAGGGAGGTGACGGCAAGGGCGATTGCGGACGGGATCACATCGTTGGACGATTGCGACCGGTTCACGTCGTCATTGGGATGGATCGGTGCTTTGGCTCCGAGACTTGTACCGGCAAGGACATTTGCAATGTTGGCAATCACTTCGTTGACATTCATGTTTGTCTGGGTTCCGGAACCGGTTTGCCATACGGTAAGGGGGAAATGGGCATCATAACGGCCGGCGACTATTTCTTCGGCAGCTTTGGCGATGAGGGCCTGCTTCTCTTCGGGCAAAAGACCGAGATCTGCATTGACATGAGCGGCATGCTTTTTGATGAGGGCAAGAGCATGGATCACTTCGATCGGCATGAGTTCATTGGAAACGGCAAAGTTCTCTAGCGATCGTTGCGTCTGTGCACCCCAAAACTTGTCTTCGGGAACCTTTACCTTCCCCAGCGTGTCTTCTTCTTCCCGATACCCCATATTTTCCTTATACAAGGAAGCGGGTTTTGGTAAAAGAAATTACGACAGGAGGAGGAGCGAGAAGACAAACGCAAAGAGAGCAAACGACTCGACAATCCCAATCACAACGAATGTTTTGCCGAAAAGTCCCTGTTGTTTTGCCACCGCCTGGATTGCCGATGCGCAGCACAGGCCTTGGTAAATTGCCGCGACCATGATCGCAAGC
>MGLW01000064.1 GCA_001794905.1 Chlamydiae bacterium RIFCSPHIGHO2_12_FULL_49_11 | reverse complement strand
ATGGTCTGAACCGAACCAGGGCCGATCATGAAGTCGTTCTTTTTACCCCCGCCTTTCACCGGACTACCCTTACCTTGCCTTGCGGTGAAGAGGTTGTGATCCGGAAAAACCGAATTACCGAAATCAGGAAAGGGGGGAGCTCTCCGATTCCCTCGGACGGGGTGGTCCTCTCGATCGGGAATAAAAATCCCCTATATGACACGTTTTGCCTTGGAGAGACTGTCACATTTCACACCGTCGTTGAACCGCAGCTTGAGAAAGAAGATACGGAAAGATGGCACGCGTGTGATTATATAGTAAGCGGGGTACCGCTTCTCATCCGGCACGGCAGTCCGATCCGCGATTTTGATGTCGAAAAGGCCCGGCCCCAGTTTCTCCACGGACGGCACGCCCGAACCGCAATAGGGATTCTTCCGAACGGCCATTTCCTCTTTGTCGTCGTCGATAAGCTCACCATCCTGGATGGGATGACCATCCCTGAACTCCGGACATTTATGATAAAAGCGGGATGCATCGAAGCTCTGAACCTCGACGGTGGCGGAAGCTCCACATTAGTCTTTGAGGGAGAGGTAAAAAACCGCCCCCGAGGATGGAAAATCGACACCAAGAAGAAGGGACCTCGCCCCGTCTCTGACGCCATTTTGATCATCCCCAACTAGTTTGTTGGGATCGATGTTATTCTTCTTGCATCTTTTGCCTTTTATCATAATGTCAAGATCACAAAACAAGGAGAAAAGCCTATGTCAATTGCAAAAGTCATTGAAGTGATTTCCGAGGGTGGTTCTATGGAAGAAGCGATGGAAAACGCACTCCGTGAAGCGAGTAAGACTGTGCAAAACATTCGCCAGATCGATGTAGACCATGTTTACGCTGTGGTAGAAAACAACAGGATCGTAAAATATCGTATCGACACACGCGTGAGCTTCGTCGTTAAATCAAAAGCAGCCTGATATTTACGAAGGGAGAGGTTTGCCTTTTGTTTCGGGAACAAAAAAGTAGACGAAAAGCCAAGTGCACACTGCAAAGATGCCGTAGAGGACAAAAACCCAACCGGTTCCGATTGCACGGCTGAGACCGGGGAAGGTCAGCGCCACGAGAAAGTTGCAGCCCCAGTTCACGATCGTGGCAAGAGACATCGCCCTTGCCCGGATCGCCGCGGGATATATTTCGGAAAGAACTACCCAGACCACTACTCCCAGGCTCACGGCAAACGCAGCTATGTACAGAAAAATGAGCGGAATGCAAAAGGGGCAGGGAAGATACTTTAATAAAAATAACGAAAGCGCGATCACACTCAGCCCCGACAGTAAGAGCGACCTTCGCCCGTAGCGATCTATCAGAAGCATGGCAAGGAGTGTCGCAACAAGGTTCAAGATTCCGATTCCCAATGAGATAAGTAAGAGCGAGGCTTTGCTAAACGAGCCATATTCTTGGAAAACCGAGGGGCCATAGTAAATGATGGCGTTGATCCCACAGAGTTGGACTGCAGCGCTTAGGAGAATGCCGGTAAAGAGCAAAAAGGCATTTTTTCGGGTAAAAAGAGAAGTTTCTTCCTTATCGCACTTTACACTGCTATCGGGAATAAAAAAGAGGGCCAGAAAAAGCGAGATCGAAATCCCGAACGGAATCAGGAGCGCAAGCCGCCACGCACCCGTATCGGCCAGCATCCAATTGACGAAATAGGCAAAAAGAACACCCACAGTGATAGAAAATTGATAAAAGCTGACGTAAGTCCCTCGCCTCTTGGAAGGGGAAATTTCGGCAAGGTAGAGAGGAATCACCACCGAAAAACCGCCGATCGAAATTCCCGCCAAGATCCTTCCGATGACAAGCTCGCCCATATTCCTTGCAAAGAGTAGGATAACTCCGCCTAGGATCAAAAGGGCGGCAAAGAAAAGGAGCGCTTTTTTCCGCCCGAACCGATCCCCGAGCTTTCCCGCAAAAGCGGCGCCGGCAATACTTCCCAAAAGAAGAGAGCTCACAATCCACTCTCTAGCATAAGCTGCTGCAAGATACGAACTGTCCAGAAACAGAAGAATCCCGGAAATGACACTGAAATGGTAACTGGAAAGCAGACCCCCTACCGCTACAATAAAAGCATACAATCCAATCCGTTTCATGATGGATATCGTACCACAAACCTCAAAAAATCAAGACAAAAAAATTCGTTCTTGAATTAAATTTCGACGTGTTTACTATTAAGATTACAAAAAGGGAGCATAATTATGGCCAACAACAATCAAAACATCAGACAACAAATTAGAAACCAACTTCTTAATTCTGCAAAGGGCGGACGTCCCGGAGAATGGACTTCTCGAAAAGCCGAGCTTGCGGAACAACTCTACAATAGAGCTTGCGAAGAGTTTCCTTCGACGCAAAATTTGCCGTCGAACTTTTCCAGCCAAATCAATCAATGGCTTGACTCGGAAGAAATAAATGCAAGAGGGCAAAACTACCAATCCACTCAACAGCAAAATCGGAATCAAAACCAGAATCCGTCTCAAAACCAAAACAGGAACGTTCAGCCTCGCACTCAACAACCTACGCAAAATCGCAATCAACAAAATCAACGAAACAATCGCCAAGGAAAAGGCAAAAAAGCGGCATAGTCGAAAAACATAAAAAATAGTACAATGGCCCCCCGGGTTCCGGGGGACAAATCTTTTGGATTGTAAAAAAGCTTTAGCAAAACTCCTTGCCGGGAATGACCGATATGTACACGACAGACTCGCCCACCCAAATCGTGACCACGTCCGTCGCGAATCCCTTGTTTCCCGGCAAAACCCGTTTGCCGTCATCGTCTGCTGCAGCGATTCCCGCGTGTCTCCCGAAACTTTATTCGACCAGGATGTGGGCGATCTTTTCGTCGTCCGCGTCGCCGGTAACGTGATCGGTCCCCTCCAGGAAGAAAGCATCCGGTTTGCCGTCTCCATCCTCGGAGCAAGCATCATTCTCGTGATGGGACATGAAAACTGCGGCGCCGTAAATGCAGTGCTGGAAAATAGGAACGGCGATATTCCCAACATCACAGCCCTCATTCGTCCCGTTATTTCCCAAATGCAAAACCCCAATCTGGAAGAGGCGATCCGAAAAAATGCGGACAACATGGCCCACTACCTCACGGAATTGCCTTCCTATTCCGAAAAAATTGCAACCGGCAGCCTCGGCATTCATAGCGCCTATTATTATCTCACCACAGGCTCCGTAGAAATTCACGATTTACATTAATAACCTCCTTCCTTTAAAGGAAAAGTATGCGGCTTCGAACGAAGATATTTACCTGGACCGGTTTCTTTCTGATTCTGATTCTTGGCCTCCTTTTTTTTCTCACCAACTTCCTTGCTGAGAAAAATATCGAATCGGCGCACCGCCAGGGAATACATCAACTGGTTCTCTTGGAAAAAAGAAGTGAAAAAAACGTTGCCGATTATGTTTCTGTTCAGCTCTATCGCCTCGCGGGCCATATGGAAGCCCTATTCGATCAAATCCGCGACCAAGACTGGTGGCTTGACCGGTTCATCCCTACCAAACTCTCTTATGATACGTCTCTTTGGTCTGACTCATCGATCGTTCTGGAAAATTTCCCCTGGATTGACCTAGTCCAAACCAAAATCAATGATAAACTCACCTCTCTCATCATCGCCCAGCCACCCTATACACAAAATATCTTGCGCGTCATCATCAATCCGGTCGTTTCCTGTTTCATCACTCAGAATGAAAACCATGAGCTTGATGTGTATATCGGCGTTCCTTACTGGTCAAATAAAGAAATTCAGCGACTTAAAATTGACACTCCCCACCCTTTGTTTTATTGGAGCCGCGATAAAGATTACTGGCTTCTTTTTTCTCCAGAACACCTTCTTGGGGCGCATGATGAAAAACTCATCATCCGTGAAATCCTGATTCCAACCACTCCACTCGAGCCGATTACGGCGATCAACAGTAACACCGTATTTCAAGATTTAGAAAAGGAACTGATCGGAGTCATTCAACTGATCCGCAACGCTTTTTCCGGAGAAAAAGAACTCATTCAAACTCTCCAAAATCCGGAAACCAAAAAAGCATGGATCGCCGAAAACCTCCGCTTGCATTCAACCCTATCCGCCCATGACAACATCGGCGCCAATTGCTTGAGTTATCTCTGCAATTCAAATGAAGACACTTCTCTATATCAGGAAAGAGCGGGAGCCGGCGAGATAAATATCTGGCAGCGGAGACGTCTTTCGATCGAATTCCAATGGGAACTGGGCTATACGGTGACGACCGGAATATGGAATTTTAATCCCCTTTCTCCAGACGCACCTCAAGGGCTTGCTTATTTTAACGTAGCTTCAGAAAGCCAGCTGAAAAATAAAACCTCTTTTATGGGAGTTGGAACAATGGCTTCGCATACCTTCTTTTCCCGTCCGATCACAACACATACAAGTTGCCAGATCAAACCGCTCAAAACCGGTGTGAATTCCTGCAGCGGCGCGCAAATAGAAATCCATGGCATGGAAGGGCTTAACGGCCTATACGCCACAAAGACAATGCTGCTCGACTATGAGGACACCGCTACAGGTTTTAAGGGAAATATCGAAATGACGGTGGGAAGTAATATTTCCCTGATGTTTCAAGAACTGGCTCTCGGGATTGGAAAAGGTCTTTTTCTAATCGATGAAAGCGGCTACTCTTTTATTGTGGCATCGAACGGAGAACTGTTATCCAAAGACTCATTTGACCCCGCTTCCTTCCAGGCAGTGAAAAGCGGCAAGAGCCTTTTGTTGCAAAAGCGACTCCCGGGAGGTTATAATCTTGTTGAAATAAATACTTTTAACGGGGGCAGAACCCGGTTATACTTGATGTCCCCCGGATCGAACCTCTTTGCCATTCTTCAAGATTTTGACCTCCGCATTCACGCTCTTCTTGCTCGCGGATCGGTGAGACTTGCCCTTCTCATCAGTACAATTTTTATCATCGCGATGATTGTTCTCGATTCGATCATGCGCCACATCATCAAACCGCTCTTTGCTTTGGTCCGCGCTACAAAATCGGTCTCTCGAGGAAAGTGGGATGAAATCGCGCTTCCGACAAACCGGTACGGCTCTCTTGAAGTGAAAGAATTGTGCACCGGTTTTTCTTCCATGGTAGAGGAAATGAAAAATTCGGAGAAGGTGCATGCCATCTTGAATAAAATCATACCCCAAAAAGTGGCCGACACGATTTTACGGGACGGGGTCAAAGTCGGCGGAGAACTCAAGAACGTCTCGATTCTATTTGCCGATATTCGCGGGTTTACCCACCTTGCCGAAAAGATGGAGCCCCACCATCTCCTTTCTTTACTCAACCAGGTGCTCTCGCTTCTTTCCGATGTGGTGGATCGGCATGAAGGGATTATCGACAAATATATGGGCGACGAAATCATGGCTCTTTTCGGCGCTCCCGTCGGGTGTGATAATCCCGGGAGAAAAGGGATGGAATGCGCCCTTGAAATGCTTTCCCGTTTGAAAGAGTGGAATGACGATCGGCGGCGGCGGGGGGAATGCACACTTGAAATCGGAATCGGCATCCAAGTAGGGCAAGTTGTTGCCGGAAATATCGGCTCGGAAAAGAGGCTGAACTACACCGTTTTAGGTAACAATGTGAACCTTGCATCACGCCTGTGCCGCGAAGCGGGACCGATGGAAATCCTCCTCGTAGACCCCATGGTCGAAGCGTGCAAAGAGCTCGGGCTGCCACTTGAATCAAAAGGGTCGGTTTCTCTGAAAGGATTTTCCGGGCCGATCGAAATTTTCCTTTTTCGAGAACATGAGTCATGATGCGATCCCGTTTTAATTTTCCTTACCTCCTGCTTCTTTTTATCTTTCTTGCCTTCACGCATATCTTGACCCTATTTCATGAAACGGAACTCACGGTTTTCGCGAGGTGCCTCTTTTCCTTCGATGCGCTTTTGCAACTATTCCTTGAACTGTGGCTGATCGCATACATCGCACAATTTCTCAAAGGGGTCCCTCTTGTCGGATTTCTTTTTCTTACCTTCTGGCTCTGTTTGGGACAGATCATCGATTACTTTACTCTCCATTTCATCGGCGCCCACGTGTGGAAACTCTCTTTCATCATGCTTTCGGAAAATCTGAAAAACTTCATCGAGGTGCTCCGTGCAAGCAATGTGACTTTCAAGGTATGGGCACTTATCTTTCTCGCCATCCTGCTGACTTCCGCTCTAGGTCCCGTTTTATATTACCTGTGTAAAAAAATTCCCACGCCGTCCAAATTTCCCCACTTGTATTCGGTGTCTTGCGCCTTGAGCCTCCTTTTCATGAACGACCTTCTCTTCATTCCCAAGGATAGGCTTGAAACTTACGACCGTGCGGCAAAAATACTCCCTTTCAAAACCACCTTTTTCGTTCCGAAGGAAAAAGTCATCCCCATCCCCTCTTTTCCGACACTCAGGGAACCGGTGCTCATCGCAAAAGATGCTTCATCTCTGCCTTCGATCTATCTCTTTATTATCGAAAGCTTACGTGAAGACTACATCACACCTGAAATTGCGCCCCACATCTTTGCTTTCAAGCAGGCCAATACCTGCTTTTCCAAAGCCTTCTCGGGAAGCAATTGCACGCACAATTCGTGGTTTACGATCTTTTATTCCGCCTACGGATTCCTCTGGAATGCCTCGCATAAATTGCAAGGAAGCCCTCACATTGCCGCCCTGAAACAGGCGGGCTATACCATTTGCGCTTACGTCACCCCCGAACTCGATTTTTATGATATGGGAACAAAAATCTTCGGACCCGGCTTTTGCCTTTTGGACGAAAAATATTTCTTTCCTCATTACGCCGACATCAAGGCTTGGGAAAGCGACAGAGCAGCCATAGAAACCCTGATCCAATGCGCAAGGTCTCCCGACGAAAAGCCACGCCTCCACATCACTTTTATCGATTCGACCCACTTTGACTATAGCTGGCCCGAAAAAAAGAGCCGCTTTACCCCCTTTACACCGGTCATCAACTACGTCAAAGGAGTCTATGATACGCATGAGCTGGATCAAATTCGAAACAGGTACAAGAATGCCATCTGGAACGTCGACCGTCTTTTCGGCAAGTTCCTAAAGAACCTCGACGATCCGAACGCCGTGATTGTCATCACAGGCGATCATGGAGAAGAATTTAAAGAACACGGACAAATCTTCCACGCTTCCAACCTCAGCGACGAGCAGACTCATGTTCCCCTCTACTTCCGTTTCGGGTCCCATGTCCCTTTACCTACGGTGGACATTGCGTCCCACCTCGATATTTTTCCAACCCTTTTCGACTTTATCTTCCGGGAGACGCGCTACAATTCGCACGGATACTCGCTCCTCAGCCCCCTGCACCCCGGTTTTGCCGTCTCAGCCCGCTACAACGGGGGACTGAACCCAACCGAATTTTACATTCATAACGGATTGAAAAAATGCACCTTCCGGTTTGCGAACCCTTACGACATCGCGTCATCAAGCAATCTTACCATCTTCAGTCTGGAAGACGCAAACGGATCTCGCCTCGAACCCAACCTCACGACCATCGAAACCGAATTCGGAAAACCCCTAGCGCACATCTTCGGCAAGTAGCCGCTTTAACGTACATTCTCGACAAACGGCCGCTCGCGCTTAGCGCACATCTTCGTCAGACAATCGCTCGCATTTCTGGAACTCATCGCCGAGAACAATTCCTTCCCCACGCTTTGGATTCAAGAGAAGAAATGCATCCTTGACCGATTTTTCAAAGAAGGCGAGCAGCTCATCTTCGCCCCATCCTTTCACAACATCGGCGTTCTCATCTCTAAGCATAGCGCGGAAAAAGGGAGCGCACTCGATCGTCCTGTCGGAAAGCCATTTCACCCGCACTCTTTTTTGACCGACCTCATCAGCTCCTGTCGGACTGAGCGTCGATACTTCACCTCTTGTGATAACACGGAGCTCTTCCCGATTGCTCGTTTTCCTGAAAAATTTGGGAACACCCTCGGCCCCCTTCCCTGTTCCGAAAACGTAAAAAGTTCCCTCCGGATCGAAAAAGCAATGGAGCTTCATATCAACTCTTTCAAACCGGTCGCAATTTTCGTCTTCCGTTTCGGGAGAAAATAGGGGCACCGTTCCGTCAAAGATTACTTCCTTCTCTACAATTTCGATCCGTTTCCCGAAAAGGCGTACCGGAACGCATCCTTCCTTTCCTTCGACGTGAATCTCAGCGCGGTCGTCGGAACTTCTCCGGAGGGAAATCTTTTCCGGATCGAGTGTTTCCCACTCCGTGGCAAACTGTACTGGCAAAGAATCACCATGTGCCTTCCACACCGTTTGATCGTCTTCCAGCCAATATTGCCATGCTACCGGAACCACCCCGGCATGCATCAATGTCGTCATCAATAGGTAAATAAAAACTTTCATAACCATCCCAACTTTATGAAGATTCATTTTAACGACAAACTAAAAGTTTTTCAATAACTTTTATTACCCTTTAAACGAAAATTAACCTATTCCTTTAGGAGGTACCCTTTGATTCGACATTTTGGTGCAGAAACATTTGGCCAGTGCACAAATTACCCTTTCATAGACATTTATCACCATTATAACACCTGTATCAACAGTGATTCCCGGCTTCTCAAAGCGGCTTCGGCGGCAAAAATAGTCGGCTTGTCTTTCATCCATGCAATCGGTTGCGGAATCAAAGGTTGTTCTTTAGGAGTCTGGTCCCTTTTTTCCCAAAACCGCGTAGCCGGGTATCATTCCGGCTATTACTTACGCTACAGTGCTCATTTAGCCTTAGCAACACTCCAAGGGATCGCCCTCTTCTTCCTCGGCCTCGTTTTTGCCTACCCCGGTTTCGAAATCGCCGTTGACCGATGGGCAGCCGGAAGAATGCCGCAATATCAAACTGCTGCCCTGAGAATGAAGGCATGCTATCGCAACAAAGAGCAGAACCTTGACCTTGCCGACCTCAACATCGCAGAGCTTCCCCCGAAAGTTTTACGAAAACTGAGTCACATAACTTCTCTCAATCTTTCCGGCAATGTACGTCTTGAGATTCCCAGCCTTTCTCCCCTCCGGAAATTGACTGCCATTCACTTATCCCGAATGCAATTAGACTACTCCTTCGCAAGTTCATACCTCCGCGACCTCCCCTCTTCATTGACTATCTTGTCATTGGATCATAATCCTTTGTATGAACTTCCCTATGCCTTGCTAGACCTTAACAATCTTCGCCAATTATATTTAAGTGACTGCCAATTGAAAGAATTGCCATGGTGTGTGGGGGAAAAGTTTGAAAACCTCAGAATATTGGATGTCCGAGAAAATCCCGGGATTTTTCTTCCGCGTTCTCTAGAGTACCACCCTGAAATCAGGGTTCTGTCATCTCTTCAAAAATAACATCGTATTAGAGAGCCTCGGCCGCAAGACGGGCAAGTCTGGAGCGCTCTGTGGTTTCAAAAAAGACACTTCCAAATAAATCAAAGTGCTTCATGCGTCCCACGAGATAGACAAGACCGTTCGAGTCTTGATCTAGATACGGATTGTCGATCTGGGTTGGATCCCCAAGAATCACGATTTTGGTATTTTCGCCGACGCGCGAAATGATCGTTTTCAATTCGTGCGGCGTGAGGTTTTGCGCTTCGTCAATGATCACAAACGTATCGCTAAACGAACGGCCGCGCATGTAGGTAATCGCTTCCAGCTGGAATTTTTCGCTTTCGACGATCCATTTTTTGGTCTCTTTTCCGAGCTCTTCCTTTCCTACATTGCAAATAAAATCGAGGTTGTCAAAAAAAGGCGCGAGCCACGCTTGCAACTTGTCCTCTTTCGTGCCCGGTAAAAAACCGATGTCTTTTCCGAGAGGAATGATCGAGCGGGCCACAATGATGCGCTGATACAGACCGTCATCAAAAACCTGCTTCAGGCCGGCCGCCAGCGCGAGGAGGGTTTTTCCCGTTCCGGCGGGGCCGACAAAAGAAATGAGCTTCACTTCAGGCCGGAGCAACAAGTCAAGGGCGCATCTCTGCTCGACGTTACGTGGCTTGATTCCCCAGATATTCGACACCTCTTTGATCGGAACAAGCGATCCGCTTTTATGATCAAACCGGCATGCCGCCGTTTTTTTCCCGTCCTGCAATATGAAAAAACTGTTCGGATGAGGCTCTTCCGCTCCCGTGAATTTCAACTTTCCGTCGGAGAGAAGTACATTCATCTGCTGCTGGGATATATCCTGATGGAAGATGCCCTTGTAAATCCTATCGTAGTCTTCTTTTCCCGAGCTGTACCCTTCAGCTCTCACACCCACAGTTTCGGCCATGATTTTCGTAACGGGATCTTTGGAAAGAATGATCACGTCAAGCCCCTCTTCCTTGAATTTCATGGCTGCGAGCAAGATCTTGAAACGGAGCCTGTCGGGAGAATAAAATGAGCTCGGCTGCTTTTTGAAACGGACATCTTCTTCCAGAAGTACTTGCAAGGTCGAGCCGTTTTTCAAATCGACCCGCTCCCGGATCGTCCCTTCCCGGGAAAGCTCGTCAATCATCCGCATCACTTGCCGGGCATTCCGGCCCACCTCATCGTTATACCGCTTTTTCCGATCAAGCTCCTCGAGCACCGCGCTCGGAACAACAATGTGCTTGTTCTTCAGAGCGTACAGCGATTCGGGATCATGGATTAATACACTGGCATCGATGATGCAATACTGCTTTTGCATGCATGGCTCTCCGTGACGGTTATGGTTGGAATGAATTTTAAGATTCGGTTGACTTTGGGTCAAATAGGACACCTTACTTCAATCACCTTTATGCTGAAAAGGGATAGAAATCGACAACCTTTTTTTTCATATATTGACAATCAATAAGTTACGATTACTTTCAGCACTCGGAAATTTTGAGTGCTAAAACGTTTGACATCAATTTTGATTTTAAGTTACAATAAAAGCTGAAAAAGTAGGTTTACGATGAAAATCAATTCCAGAATGTTAAGCATTCCTCCTTACATATCAACCAACTGGGAAAACGTCCGGACGCTGACCATGAACGGAAGCGACCTCATTGTCCGCCTGACCGACAATAACGCCGTCGTCGTTCCCAACCTTCCCGGCTCTATTTTGGAGGACATCTTCCAGGCCCATACCGACTTTTTGGAACATGCTACCGCTCCCGCGGGCCCAGCCCTCTCCAGGCAAATGGGTTTTCAAATCGGAATGAATCCGTTGAATCTCGGAAAAGAAGGGATAGAGATGCTTTCGGGATCGATGCAGCATGACCCTTCTCTCAAAGATGCCCCTGAAATCCCCCCTCCCGTGATCGATAAAGTAAAAACAGTCATCCGGTCTCTTGGCGTGGATAAACTCGAAGACATGCTCCCCAAAGCCGAACCGCATTGCAATTGTCCTTATTGTCAAATTGCCCGTGCCGTTCATGGAACGCCGCCCCCCGGAGGGGTGCCTGAACTCGAAGAAAAAGTATCCGATGAGGAGCTCTCTTTCAAAGATTGGGAAATCCGTCAAATCGACGATAAATTATATCAATTGACGAGTCCTCTCGATCCGAAAGAAACCTACCAGGTATTCCTGGGAAACCCGATTGGATGCACTTGCGGAAAGAGCAATTGTGAACACATCAAATGTGTTCTGTCTTCTTGACAAAACCTATTGTCATAAATCTCCCAAGATTCTAAACTGAAATTTGTCTTGTTAGGAGAAATTATGAAACCCACTTTTTCCCTCTTTATCTCACTCTTTGCGCTGAGTTTGGCCTTTAGTGAAGAGGCACCGAAAGTCAAATTGCCGCCGAAAATCGTGAAAGCTTCCGTGCCCGTCTCGTCTTCGCTCTCTCCGTTCACCGGCAAAATTTCAGGCACGCA
>MGLW01000063.1:9938-21854 GCA_001794905.1 Chlamydiae bacterium RIFCSPHIGHO2_12_FULL_49_11 | reverse complement strand
CCTTGTCCTCCTTGCAAAAAGCCCGGAAGGGTACCATCACATATCGATGCTCTCTTCGCTGGGGTTTACAAGAGGTTTTTATTACTACCCCCGTATCGATAAAGAAATGCTGCGCACCTATTCGCGCGGCCTCATTTGTCTCAGCGGCCCCCATAACGGCAAAATCGGTTCCCTCATGGCACGTGAGGAAAATGAGGCCCTGGAAAAAGAGCTCTCGTGGTTTCAAGAAGTGTTCGGTGATGATTTTTTCCTGTCGGTGGAAAACCACACGATGTCTCCTGAATCTTTCGAGAAGGACAAAGTGCACAAAGAAAGCTGGCTTGTCCAAAAAATGGAAGAAACATGGAAAAAAGAGGCCCGTATTCGCGAAGGAGCCAAATATTGGGGTGAAAAGCTCGGGATCGGGCGTGTCGCTACGCACCATATTTGCTATCTGAACCGGGAAGATTGGGATGCGCATGAAATTTTGATGGGCATTTTGTCAGGGGAACCCCGTTATATTTCCAATACCGATTCTTTCGGAAATCGGCGCGATAAAACGATCAACCCCAAACGGGACACCTTGTATTCGCACGAAATGTATTTCAAATCGCCCGCGGAAATGGAAGCGCTGTTTCACAACGATCCGGAAGCGGTCGCAAATACACGTGTGATTGCAGGTAGGTGCCGGGTCGACCTCGATTTTTCGAAGCGTTACTATCCGGTCTTTGTTCCGCCGGAACTGGAAGGGAAAAAATATACCGAAAAGCAGCGCAAAAAAGAGGCCGAACAATTTCTGCGCTCTCTCGCCGAGGCCGCGATCGAAAAAAAGTATACGGGCGAGCGGCTGAAAGAGGTGCAAAAGAAATATCCCGGACGCGACCCTCTCGATGTGGTCAAGGAAAGGCTCGCTTATGAGCTGGAGGTGATCATTTCAAAAGAGATGTGCGATTACATCCTCATTGTGTACGACTTCATCGCATGGGCAAAACAGCACGGCATCCCTGTCGGTCCCGGCCGCGGCTCGGGCGCGGGGTCAATCATTTCTTACCTTACCGGAATTACCGAAATCGAGCCGCTCCGTTTCGATCTCTTCTTCGAACGGTTTATCAACCCGGAACGGATTTCGTACCCCGATATCGACGTTGACATTTGCATGGAGAGACGCTCGGAAGTGATTGAATACACGATTCAAAAATACGGCAAAGACCAAGTGGCCCAGATCATCACTTTCGGCAAAATGAAAGCGAAAATGGCCATCAAAGATGTGGGGCGTGTACTCGGTGTTTCCCTTTCCAAAGTCAACCAGATTGCGAAACTGGTCCCTGAGGATCTCGATATGACCATCGAAAGGGCGCTCGAGCTCGATCCAGAACTCCTTCAAATGAAACAAACCGATGCTGAGACAGACGAACTCATTCGAGTGGCCCGCGTGCTGGAAGGGTGTATCCGCAATACGGGGATTCATGCGGCGGGGATCATTATTTCAAGCGGGCCGCTCATCGAGACGATTCCGATTTGTACGGCCAAAGATTCGGATGTCTATGTCACCCAATTTTCCATGAAGCCGGTCGAAAGCGTCGGCATGCTCAAAATCGATTTTCTGGGGCTCAAAACGCTGACGACCATACAACGCACCGTAGATAGTCTCCCATCGAAAATCGACTGGGTGAATCTCCCTCTGGATGACCCTGCCACCTTTGAACTCTTGAACCAGGGGAAAACGTCCGGTATTTTCCAGCTTGAATCGGGTGGGATGCAAGAGCTTGCCAAACAACTCCACATCGACCGTTTCGAGGAAATCATGGCGGTTGCAGCGCTCTATCGGCCGGGACCGATGGAAATGATCCCGTCCTTCATACAGCGCAAACACGGACGCGAGCCGATCGAATACGATCACGAGAAGCTGGTTCCCATTCTGGAAGAGACGTACGGCATCATGGTATACCAAGAGCAGGTGATGCAGATTGCACAACTCCTCGCCGGCTATTCCCTCGGAGAAGGGGATTTACTCCGGCGTGCGATGGGAAAAAAAGACCACGAAGAGATGGAGCGGCAAAAAGGCAAGTTCATTCAAGGCGCCATCGGTAAAGGGCTATCGAAAGAGCTGGCCGCTTCGATTTTTGAAAAAATCGAAAAATTTGCCTCGTACGGCTTCAATAAATCTCATGCGGCTGCATACGCCTACCTGTGTTATGTGACGGCTTATCTGAAAGCCAATCATCCCCGTGAGTGGCTCGCGGCGCTCATGACATCAGACATTCACGATATCACAAAAGTAGCCAAACATATCGTCGAGGCAAAAGGGATGGGCATTTCCGTTTTTCCTCCCGATATTAACGAGTCAAAAGAGGTGTTTACCGCGCTCCCGTCGGCGATCCGCTTTGGTCTCAAAGCCATCAAAGGCATGGGATCCAATGTGTCGGATGCGATCCTGGAAGAACGCGAGCGGGGAGGGCCCTTTGAAACTCTGGACGCATTTTTGAGGCGTATTCCTTTCCAAAAAGTGGGGAAGAAAGCGATCGAGCTTTTGATTGATGCGGGGTGTTTTGACTATACGGGAGAAAAGCGGAGAACCTTGCTCCAGCATTTGGAAACGAATTTCGAAGCGTTGATGCGCCAAAAGAAAGAGCGCGAGCTCGGCGTCATGGACCTTTTCGGTGATGTGCCTGCAATCTTGACTGTGGCAGAAGGAGAAGAGATCGAAGTGCTCACGCCGCTCGAAATGTTTTTGAAAGAAAAACAGCTCCTCGGATTTTACGTTTCCGGCCATCCGATTGATTTGTATCAAGAAATGACATCGGCATTTCTACCGGTGCCTCTTTCCGATATTGCCAAATGCGCGCATGGCGACGTGATCAAGATTGTGTTCATCGTGGATACTCTCGATGTGAAGTTGTCGAGATTCGGCAAAAAATATGCCGCCGTCAAAATTTCGGACCGCAGCGGAGAGAGCACGGTGATGTTGTGGAGCGACGCATGGCAAAAACAGAGCTCGATCATTGCCGAAAATAAGGTATATGCAGCCCTTGCCGTCGTAGATATGCGAGAAGAATTGCCAAGACTCAATTTACGGGAGATTGCTTTGCTTGACGAAATGGGGCAGGGCGATTTGAACCGGTTGCAGGAACAGATTCAAACGCTCGAAAAATGGTCTAAAGAAAATGACCGGAAGAGTAAAGAGCAAGGAGAAAAAAAAATGGGGAAAAAATGTACCATCCATTTGGACATTGACAGAATGCAGCTTTCTCACATCCTGGAATTTCGTGAAAAATTCGGCGCTTTTTCGGGTGAGGATTCGGTGGAAATCGTGTTTACGAGTAACAAACGGCCGATGGGGGTTCTTACCTTAGACCCGTCCAAAAAACTGGATTTAGAAGAGGTGGCGGGGTATTTCCAATCTTTACCCTACTTTGTTGACATTATTTACTGATAAAGTTACTATATACACATGAAAAAAACTTTTATCTTTCTGGCCTTGTCTTTCTCATCCTATTTAGGTGCGGATATATACGAAGAATTTGCGCGCCTTACCAAAAGTTATGAGCTGGGAGAATGGCCTCGGCTTCTGGAAGCGGGCGAACAATTTTTGGCCGAACATAAAAATAGCGAATACGCATCGAAAGTCCATTTTTACGTTGCCAAATCCCATTTTTTTGCGCGCGACTACGATTTTGCGAATGAAGAAGCGGGAGAAAGCCTCAGAATGCTCAACAACGAGCAATTCTTTGAGGAAGTGGTTGCCCT
The DNA here is from genome assembly GCA_001794905.1 of Chlamydiae bacterium RIFCSPHIGHO2_12_FULL_49_11. Taxonomy (GTDB): domain Bacteria; phylum Chlamydiota; class Chlamydiia; order Chlamydiales; family 2-12-FULL-49-11; genus 2-12-FULL-49-11. Next base: position 18,128 of record MGLW01000063.1, on the reverse strand, counting down.
CAAGTTCCAGTGCGCCGAGAAACTCCGCGAAGGCGCATATATCCACCCGTTCGGGGTCAAATCGACCCCTAGAATCGTTTCGGGCAAAGATTTGGCCCTATCCATTTATGAGGAAATCCTCCAAATTTCACCGAAGTCGGATATCGGCTCGCGGTCCTTGTTTCACAAGGGGGAAATTCTCGCCGAGTTTGGCCGGCATGAAGATGCAGTGGCCGATTACCAAACTCTAGTCCGTCGCTTTCCGAGCTCTGCCCTTGTCGGCGATGCCTATGTCAATATCGTCAGCTCCTATTATGATTTGAGCCGGGGACACAATCCGGATACCGATTACCTCGAACTCGCACGCATTGAACTGCGACAGTTCCAACGCAATTATCCCCTTAGTCCAAAGCTTGTCGCTGCAGAGAAGTTATACCATTATATAGAAGATGTTTATGCTCTCGACCTTTTCAAAAGTGCAACGTACTATGAAAAGAAAAAGAAAATTGCTTCAGCACGAATGTACTACGAAAAACTCCTCGCTCAATTTCCCGAATCTTCGGTTGCTCCGAAAGCGCAGTCGGGTCTTGCAAGATGTTCAAAAAACACAAAATAAGCAATTTATCAAAGTTCTGGTGTAAAATACCCGTAATTTTTATGGTGAGCTTATGCCCCTCTTGTGCGTCCTATCACATGGTCGGATGCAAGGATAACGAGGGGCCCATTTCTCTTGCCACCTCAGTTTTAACCCATGACGATTCCGGAATCTTCCGCCAGCTTCTCGCCAAAGAAATTGCCGCTTCCCGCGCCTTTACCTATGAGCACAGAGCCCCGTACGTCTTGAGCCTCAAAAGGGTGGAAGACAAGGTCGATGTGATCGGGTATATGTGGGATCGTGATCCCATTTCCGGTGCCTTGCAAGACCGCCTTTATCCGAGTGAGGAGAGAAGGCTTCTCGAATACGAAGTGTCGGTCATCGCACGAGGGACGGGGAAAAATCTGATTGAGCCGTTTGTGGTGGAAGTCGAGTCGGACTATGATTTTGTCAACCCCACCTCCCTCCAAAACATCGAATTTACTTCGCCTCCCGGTCAAACCCGGTCTGTGCTCCAGTTTTCCCTGGGCCAACTCGATTCGGAAGAAGGCGCTCGAACCCAATCCTTTATTACCGAATATCAAAAACTTGCAAAAAAAATCGTTGCAGGTCTCGCTCGATCCGCTTTTACATCTGATACCAAATAATTGCTGTTATCTGGTATCAGAAGAGATATGAAGCTGGTGCGATTTTCCACCTCCGATTCACTAGGTGCGCTTTTTACGAAACTGGACGATCTTCTTGATGCACTCAAGATACCCTATGCGCATAACGGGACGATCCGTCTGATTTTGGAAGAGGTGATCATGAACATTTACTCGTATGCCTATCCGCAAGACGAGTCGGGTCATTTTACTCTTCAGTGCGCCGTAAAAAAGGACCGGTTCATCGCCATCTTCCGCGATTGGGGAATCGAGTTCAACTTGCTTCACAATCCGGTAAGGCATAAGCCCGCCGACTTGGATTCAACACCCTATGGTGGGCTGGGGATTGAGATGATTCGCACTCTTGCCGATGACCTCTTGTATGAAAGAGACAGCGACACCAACATACTCCGTATCGAAAAACACTTTAATTAGGCTATTTTATTGCACTTTTCAACCTTTTGCGTGCTATTTCGACACGCCCCTAGGATTAGAATCCGGCGCCGAGAGAGAATTCCACAACCGGTCCGGGCGATGTTCCCGAACTGGAACTTGGAATGAGCGGCTGACTTATCGTTACTTCCATGAAGGAGGAAATAATGCTGTGCCGGAGCAGCTCGTAGCCTAGAGAGAAGTTGGGAATGAGGCCGAGAAAGTTTGATCTTTCATTCTTGGCTGTGTTCCGAAGCTGGGTTCCGCCCCAACCTAAGCCAAGTCCGCCATAAACGCTCTGCGATCCTTGAGGGGAGAAATAATAGAGGTAGGAAACCTTGGGCGCCGTCCACAAAATTTGACGGGCGTTTTGAGCACCCCACCCTTTCCCGTTACTATAGTTGAAAGAAATATCCACGCCGGAATGGTTAAAAGAGCGTCGGTAACCAATCCCTAAGCCGGGGAAGACGTTGGCGACGTTCGACGGTTGAGAATCGGTAATCGCTCGGAAATAGATAGAACCTTTCCTTACGGGAGCTTCATACGCAGGGGCTCCATCGGATGAAGGGCTCATTTGCGCAATTTCTTGTGAATCGAAGGGTTGGTCTGCAAACCCGAAAGCTGCAACAAGTAGGGTTAATATAATGGATTGTTTCTTCATAACGATACCTCACGTTAATTACGAAAACAATTTTAGTGTATTTACAAGAATTCTGCAAGAAAATAAAAACCGTCTTGGCAGTGTCGTCACGAGAATCAATTCTCAGACTTGCCGATCGAGGCGATTTCTTCCTCGGTGTCAAGCACTTCAATGAGATAGTGGCGAAGGATGCGGAGGACAAATTTGGGGGTGTTGAATTTTCCCCGCGTCGAAAAGATGAGCTCCAATTTGAGCGACTTGTTTTGCTGGAGCGCAATCATAGTCAGAGTGCGCGGCATGTCGTCGATCACTTTCGGTATGATCCATACCACGAATTGCTGATTGAAAAGGGTTACCTTCTCCTCGGTTTCGATGACATGGAAATAAAAAGGGAATTGCGATTGGATTTCTTTTTCGTCGGCCGGAGTTTTGTCGAGCAGATGGAGAGATTTTAATAAAGGTTCGCTCACGTCAATGATTTCATCAACCAGAGACTTGTTCAGGTCCTTGATAAAGGTAGAGTAGAATTTGTCCAATTTTTTGGGATCGATCATCTCTTGAATTTTCCTAATCTTCTACATAAGAACCTAAGGGTTTTTTTTAAACAGGTTTTTGTATATGCTTGGTTGAGGAAGCCATTAATCAGCTCGTAATCAACCATGTCTCGCCGGATTTTTTTTCTTCTCTCCTCCTGCCTCTTCTTGCAGCTCTCCTCCTGCCTGGAATTGAACGTTCGCTCGCCCTACCTCGTCGTGCTCAGTGCCGAATCGGGAAAGATATTATATGAGAAAAAAGGGTCGGAGCCGATTTTTCCTGCGAGTACCACGAAATTGGCTACGCTTCTTTACACCGCTTCTTTTGAAAACCTCCCTCTTTTTTCTACGGTGAATGTGGATAAGGAGAGCATTCGCGTAGTGGAAGCCGAAAAAAGGGTGCAGCACTGGAATGATTTCCCCCCCTACATTTTAGAAGACGATGCGGTGCAACTGCATTTGAGTGAAAATGAGTCGTTTGTCTTTCGTGATCTGCTCGAGGTCATGATGGTGAGGTCGGCTAACGATGCAGCCAATTTGGTGGCAAAGCATGTCGCCGGGTCGATCCCGCAATTTACGGAAGGTTTAAATGCGTTTTTATCCCGCCTCGGATTCAGAGAAACGCATTTTGTTAATCCGCACGGCCTGCACCACCCCGCTCACCGGTCCACGCCGCTCGAAATGGCGCTCATCCTCAAAAAAGGACTCGAAATGCCCCTGTTCCTGGAGATTGCAACTCAAGACGAAGTAGCCTTCAAAAAAGACATTTTTCGAAATACCAATTTGCTGTTCCATAAAGATAAACCGGTGTTTTATCCGAAAGTGATTTGTGGAAAAACGGGGTATACGAGTAAGGCAGGATATTGTTTAGTCAGTGCGGCACAAGTCGGAGATCGCACTATCATTATCGCCAGTTTCGGATCGGATGACCCCCTTTTCCGTTTCCTGGATTCGGTCGAAATTTACGAGCGCCTCGGAGCGGAAGAGAAAGAAGAGAGAAAACTGTTTAACAGCGAAGAAGCGGTATTTCAAACCTATTTGAGCTTGCCCCGTACAAATTTGATCGCCAAATTGCATGCAGATGTGGACGTATCTTTCTACCCTTCCGAAAAAGCCGAATATCAGACAAGCGTGCGTTGGAATGAGGCGGCGTTTCCAATCCGAGAGGGGGATCATGTGGGTGATTTGATTGTGCAAGACGATAATCTTCGTGAACTTGGCGAATTTCCTCTCTATGCGGCCGTATCTATTGCTCTTCCGGAGAAGCGGGCGGTCGTTTTCTATATTGCTTTTATCGGAGTGGTGATTGTGGCGGCAGGTGTAGCTTTATATAGAAAGAAAGCCAGTCTTCCGTCGTAAGTTCGTGCGGTCTTTTGTCTAAAAAGAGGTCAGATTCCGGAAAAATGGAGCGTATTTTTTTGCGCCGGGCACGGAATGCTCGTGACAATATATTGTAGTATTTTGCCAGGTTGACTTCGGGCGCCGGTTTTGGAATCAGCCGGAGAAGGGACGAATGGACTTTTGGGACGGGGTGACAGGCGTAGCGGGAGATCTGCATTGCGATATCGATGTCAAAAAATGTGGAAATAAAAGTGTGGATCGCTGTTTGGCTTTCTCTCACTTTTTCGGCAAAGGCATCTTCTACAATGAAAAAGGCGCGCCGGAACTTTGATTTTTGCTCTGCTATCCGGAGAAGGATTGGAGTAGAAAGGTGGTAGGGGAGATTACCCACCACAAGATCTACGGGCTCCTGCCAATCGTAGTGCAAAATGTCGGCTTGTATGCAGGAAAAACGGGAATCGGAAATAGTACGTTTTAGATAGGTAGCAGCTTCAAAGTCGATTTCTACGGCGATAAGGGAAGTACATAATGGCAGCATGGCACAAGTAAGAGCGCCCTCACCCGGGCCGATTTCTACGATTTTTCCGCGGGGGGCAACATGGCGAATGATTTCGTCGATGGTTTCTTTCTTATGTAGAAAGAATTGCGATAGGTGCTTCTTAGCTACTATCTTCACGATACTTTGATCTGGAACGGCTCAAAGTCTGCATGAGCCTTGCTTATAGCAAGCTCCTCAAAACAGAAATGTTCTTTCAGATAGCGAACATACTCGGCTTGAAACTTGCGGCTTTTTTGCATCAAGAGCTCGTTCTCCAGCTGGTCTTTCATAGTGGAGAAGGAAGGAGGCACTGCCTTGGCATGGTCTAGGAGGCGGTACACCTTGCACGCATTCACGTCACTATTTTTGACTACTTGCAATATGGGGGAAGAAATCATATTAATGCCGATGGAGGAGAGGAGTCCTTTGATATTGGGCGCGATTTCCTTTTCGCTGAGCGTGATGGCGCTTGAGACGGTGACGCTGCTTTCGGGAAGTGCCGTTTCAAGGTCGACTTTCAATTCGGCCAAGTCTTTGGTTTTGACGGTTTGCACCAAATTCTGTAAAAACTTCGATTCTTCTTCTAGTTTGTCGGCTTTGGACGGTTTCAGGGTGAGCACCTGGTAGGTCCATTTTTCTTCGGGAGGGTTCGATTTTACGTAGGCGACATACGATTCGTGCAATTTGCTCGGTGTCACATCGTGGAATACTTTGACCCAAATTTTATACCAGGCGATCGTTTTAACGAGCTGCTCATTTTTTACAAATTCGGAAGCTTCTTTCGGAGTCAGTCCGAGGCGGGAAATGGTCGCAACGACGTTCGGACCAAACCGTTTATTGATTTCTTCTTTCAAATTCGGTTCGGGGATTTCAATTTTCATTTCTTTGGCGTCGAGGAGCATCAGGTATTCATTTACCATATCGTCGAGGACTTGCCTCCACGAGTTTACATAATATTGGTAACGGGCAGGCGCATATTCGAAAGAGCGGGGATCTTTTTCCAGAAGGGTCATGTCCATTCTTTTTTTGACGTCGATGACGGAAAAGACGCGGTCGTACACTTTGACCAGCGGTGCATTGTGGACCACGATTTCAATATGCTGCTGGACAGGAGGTGGTGTGGTCGGATTTGGAGCGCACGTTGCCACACCCGCAAATAGGAGAAAAACTAGACACTTCATCATAAGCCAACCTCAACTTTAAAGTATTATACAGAGATCGGGTTTTTTAGGAAAATGAAAAACGCACTGCGTAAAATCCGTCACGATCGCCCGGCTTCAGAGGGAGGGAAATAAATTCTTCCTCTTTCTTCAAAGAATATTTTTCGCAGAAAAAGGCGGCCTGATTTTCATTTTCGGAGGGAAAAACAGAACATGTCATATATACAATATGTTGGCATGGCATGCGGATCGCTTCGTTAAAAATTTTTCTTTGCTGTTCAATCAGGCGAGATAAAGTTTCCAAAGAAAAGAGGTAGGTTTGTTCAAAGTGGCGTCGCCATGTGCCCGATCCGCTGCACGGAACGTCGAGAACGATCCAATCGAAGGGCTCAGAAACGGTAAAAATGTGGGGAAGGGGGAGGCCGTTTCTCAAAAAGCGCCTTTTTGCCTCTTGGAGCATGCGGGGGCGAGTTTCATGCAAAGTGAGGTGAATGGGATGGCTCGCCTGTGTGGCGATGCCCAGACTTTTTCCGCCGCTGCCGGCGCACATGTCGAGAAGGCGCTCTCCTCTTGCCGGATGAACAAGCCTGCATGCCAAAATGCTCGCCTCGTCTTGGATTTCAAAAAATCCTTTTTGGTATTCGGGAGTTTGTGTAAGAGGAGCGTCGTCGGGTGCGGTGCAGATTTCATGATCTACTTTGTGGATTTTGATAGTAGGCTCTAGAAGTTCGATCAGCTTATTTGCTGTAATTTTTCGCGTATTGACGCGGAGAGTTACGGGAGCCTTGTCCTGCAAAGTTTGTAAAAATTGGGAGGCATTCTCTGCCAATTCGGAGGAAATCAGGTCGTAGAGTTCCGGGGATACGGAAAAGCGGTCGGAAACGGAAACCGGCTTTTCACACGCTTTTTGTTTGAGAACGACTTCTTTCCAGCCGGTGACGTTGAATCCTTTTTCCAGTTTCAGACAGTTTTTCAGAAAAAAAAAAGCGTCCTTTTTGATTTCTTCCCGGTCTTTTTTTCCTAAAGAATGGTGAGCTTCAAAATATTTTTTTACGTGCTCGGGGAAAGGGGTTTTGAATGAGTAGCTCTCTAAGAGTGCGATAAGATGGTATATGCGAAACGGGATCATGGCTAAAAGATTATAATTACAAAAAAAACGTTGGCAAGCAAAATAGGATAAGATATCAGAAAAAAAGTTGGAGATATGGCAGGAGTTGTTTTCTTGGGGCGCTGGTTTATCAGTGGAATTTTCATTATTTTGGCCGTTTCGTCATTTTTTCATCTTGAAGAAGTGAACAATGAATTTTTGCAAACCTTGTCGGTGTGGCAGATGTCTTCGTCCAATCTTCCGGGCGTGCAAGAGGTGCTCTCTTTTATGGAAGATTTTGGACGTTGGTTTGTTCTTGTCGGTGTTGTGATTGAGCTGGTCGGAGCCCTTGCGATTTTTTTGCAGTTCCATGTCAAAATAGGTGCAACACTGCTTCTTTCTTACCTCTTTTTTACGACCCTGTTCCATCAGCCGTTCTGGTTTTTTGAAGGGCCTCTTCTCGCCCGCAGTTTTGTTCTGTTCATGAAAAATTTTGCGATCGTGGGCGGACTCATGTTGATTTTGGCTGAGCGTCGTTCTGCCGGTGTGCATATTACTTCATCATGAAAAAATGGCTCCCTCTGTGGCTTGTCAGCCTATATCTTGCTCTCTTTGTCAATGAAACCTCTTCTCTTCTGTGGGGCTCGTGCGCTCTTCTTTTTACCTACAGTCTGTTTTGGGTATCTCTCGCCTTTTTGCAAAAAACGTCATCCCGGGTTGCATCTTCCCTCGTATGGACTATGCTTTCGTATCTATGGTCGGTCCGGTGGCTTTGTACGACCGAGTATCACGGGAGAGCGATGCTTCTCGGATATTTTCTCGTTGTCCTGATTTTTTCCGTTCCGACCGCTCTTTGTTTTTCCCGGATCGGGCGCGGGCGCTCTTCTTTCTATTTGGTATTCGTTGCTTTATTTGAAGTGGCCAAGTTATGGATTGTATGCGGTTTTCCGTTCAATCCTCTTGCGCGGCTTCTTCTGTTTCACCCCCTCCTGTCCAATTTGGCTTCTCTCGGCGGCGTGGGAGGGCTTGTCTTATTTTTTCTATACCTCAATTATACCGTGTTTTTGGTGCTCATCGAGCCAAGTAGATGCCGCCTGCTTGGGGCATGCGCGTTCCTTGTCGGCGGACTTTTTCTCGGGCAAGGGGTAGAGTCGCTTCCCGTACAAACCCTAGAGCCACTGTCGGTATTAATGGTACAAACGGGGGCTCGGCCCGAAGAAAAAAATTTCCTGAAAGGGAAG
>MGLW01000063.1:0-9788 GCA_001794905.1 Chlamydiae bacterium RIFCSPHIGHO2_12_FULL_49_11 | reverse complement strand
ATATGATCGAGAAGGAGAAAACGCCTTTTGTCGAGCCTTCCTCATTGCTCCCGATCAACATATCGTTGATTCTTACGATAAGAAAATGCTCGTTCCCATTGCCGAATACATCCCATTCTCATTTTTGAAAAGAATTGCCGGCTGGTACGATATCGGAGGCGCCTGTACTGCAGGAGAAAGGCCGACCGTGTTCGATTTCAAAACACCGTTCGGTGTTTCCATCTGCTATGAGGAAGGGTTTGGATATTGGCTTCAGAAGATGCGCCGCGGCGGAGCCAAACTCTTCATCAATCTTTCCAATGACGGATGGTTTCCGGACTCGAATTTGCCGTATGAGCACGAGCTTCTCGGAAAGTTGAGAAGTATAGAAAACGGGATATGTTCCCTTCGCGTGACCAATCACGGCAGCTCTGTACTGCTCGATGAAAGAGGACAAGCATTGTTTCGTCTTCCCTATTCGGATGCTTCCTTTACGAAGGCTTCCGGAGTTGTAACGTTCACCCCGCGGATACGAAACACGTTATATGGTAGGTGGGGAGAGATGCCGTTTTTTCTGACGGCAATTTTAACACTAGCCACACTCGCTTTTTTCAAAAAACCAAAATTCCGATTGATTTTTCGTAAAGATTAAATGTACAATACATTTTTGTCAAAGAGGAGGTTTTTGTGCGTATTTTAGGAATATTGGCTGCGGTAGTGGCGTTTCATTTGGATGCCATGACTGATTTTGAGCGGGTGTATCCTCCTGTTATCCAAACTATTGCCGCTTCAGAAACATTTAAAGGGGATCGGCACGGGGCTTTTTATGGTGACGCAGTTGCTGTTTTGTCCGACGGCTCCAAATGGAAAATCCATCCCCTCTGTAAAGAGGCTTATCAGAAATGGACGCCGGGAGATAGGGTAAATGTTGCTCTCCGAAAAGACTGGTACTGGTTTAAACGGGAACACAAGTTTGTGATGTATAATTTGACGCGTGCCGAGTCGGCCAATGTCATGATTGTCGGTCATCGGGAAGATGGCCTACGCATCGCCACAACCGAAGTATATCATAAGCGGACCATTTCCTTGTATGATACGGAACGGTATATGAGAGTGACTCCCGACGGCCGGTCGGAATTGGTGGAACACCAGGTGTATTGCGGTGAAAAACCGGTAGAAATGCGAAAAGTTCTCGTTTTAAGTGACGGGAGCGTTTGGGTAATCCGCGACCATTTGAACGATTTTAATTTAGGCTTGCGTGTTTATATCGGCGCTCAAGGTCATCCGAAGAAGTTTTATGATTTCGTGCTCATTACCGGAGACGAACGTGAAGCGATTTATACGATGGCACGGCCGCAGAAATAGATAATGCCGCTTGCGAAAAAAAATGGCAATGGGGTAGATTATCGCATTGATAGCTGATGTTGCATAAGGAGTTTTTTGTTGTTTTCTTATGATGTCTTGAAAGATGAAAAACTTGCCTTAGCGAAGAGAAAACAGAGATCCGTTTCGAAAGCTGTGGAGTTTTGCGGACGGGGGGTGTTTACCGGAATTGATACCGTAATTCGCATCAAGCCGTGTGAAGAAGATGCAGGAATTACTTTTGTCCGTACCGATCTTCCCACGCAGGAGAGAATCGCTGCTACATTAGATAACGTAAAAAGCACGCCCCGTTGTACGATTTTGGGGAACGTAGCTACCTCCATCCAGACCGTGGAGCACCTTCTCTCCGTCTTGGGAGCGTTGCAAATCGATAACGTCGTCGTTGAAGTGAATGGTCCCGAATTGCCCATCATGGACGGAAGCGCAAAACCGTTCTTTGACAAGATCGCTGGATGTAGATGTGAACAATCAAAAGACATTCCGATTTTCATGCTCGATAAACCGATTTCTTTTTCGTGTGACCAGACGTTTCTTCTTGCGCTGCCGTCGCACGAACTGCGTTTCTCTTACCTTCTTTCCTATCCAAACCATCCGGTGTTAAATTCCCAGTTTTATTCGCTCGTCCTCAACGAAGAAACGTATGAGACAGAAATTGCCCCGTCTCGCACTTTTTCCTTGTACGAAGAGGTGGCGTATCTCGTCGATAAAGGACTCCTCAAGGGGGCGTCCCTTGACCACGGCGTTGTTTTCCAGGCAGATAAAGTGCTCAATCCCGAGGGGCTTCGTTTTAAGAATGAACCTGTGCGGCATAAGATTTTGGATCTCATCGGAGATTTAAAATTGATCGGATTTTCCATTCAGGCACATTTTATTTCGGTCCGTTCGGGGCATTTTGCCAATGTGGCTTTCGCAAGACAACTCAAAGAACACTTGATCGGGAACGGCTTGTCATGAGTGGGCCGAAAGAAGAGCAAACCGAAAAAATTGACATCGTCCAAATTCTGGAAAAATTGCCCCATCGCTATCCGTTCATCCTTGTCGATCGGGTTCTCGAAGTGGATGTGGTGCAAAACCGTATTTTGGCCATTAAAAACGTCACGATCAACGAACCGTTTTTTCAAGGCCATTTTCCCAATTTGCCGATCATGCCCGGTGTATTGATCGTCGAAGCACTTGCGCAGACCGGCGGTATTTTGATGTACCAGAAAGGATACCGTGGAATCAAAGTGCTCGCGTCGCTTCGTGAAGTGAAATTTCGTAAAATTGTCGTGCCCGGTGATACGATCCGTCTTGAATGCGTAGCTGTCCACCTGTCATCACGCGGGGGGAAAATAAAAGGGTGCGCCATGGTGGACGGCAAAGTGGCAACTGAGGGAGAAATCGTGTTCGGCGTCCTGCCGGCATAATGCAAGGAAAATTCTATGTCAATCCATCATACGGCATCCATACATCCTAAAGCAAAAATCGGTAAAAAAGTAGTTATTGGCCCTTTTGTGGTGATCGATTCGCCTGATGTAGTACTCGGCGATGGAGTTTGCCTCAAAGCGCAAGTCTACATTTCAGGGGCTGTGACGATTGGCGAAGGAACGATAATATGGCCGTTTGCCAGCATTGGTGCTGAGACGCAAGATTTGAAATACCGCGGCGAACAGACCCGTGTCATTATCGGAAAGCATTGCCGGATTCGAGAATCGGTTACGATCAATTCTTCCTGCGGAGAAGGGTCCACCGTATCAGTGGGTGATTATACCTTGATCATGGCTTATTGCCATGTGGCGCATAACTGCTCTGTGGGCTCGCACGTGGTGATGGCAAACGGCGCTACCCTGGCCGGCCATGTTTCGATCGGCAATTGGGTTGTGCTCGGCGGCCTTTCAGCAGTACATCAGTTTGTGCGCATTGGCGATTATGCCATGATTGGCGGAGGAGCCATGCTGGGCCGAGACTTGCCCCCTTATACCATCGGAAGCGGCTACCCGTTTCGCATCGCAGGACTCAACATTGTTGGATTGAAAAGGAATAACATCGGCCTCGAAACTCGCAAGAAGTTGACCGGCATATATAGGATCACGTTCGACCAAGGCCTGGATTGGGAAAATGCCAGGGAGAAGATTCTTTCCGAGTTTTCCGACATGCCCGAGGCACAAAACTGGGTCCGTTTCTGTGACGAATCCAACCGTGGACTGGTGGTGGCAATGAATAAGAAGCGTCTCAAAAAAAATCTTCTTGAAGTTGTAGAAGTGTGATGAAAATTGTCTTGTTCGGGAGCGATTTTTTTTCTATCGCTCTTTTCGAAAAAATTTTTGAAGACCATTTCGAGATTGTGGGTGTGGTCACTTCTCCGGACGGGCTACGGGGGAGAAATCAAAAATTTGAAATGGCACCCGTCAAAAAATGGCTCCTCGACCGGAAATTTCAAAAACCGATTTTACAACCGGAAAAAGCGTCCGCACCCCCCTTTTTGACCGAACTTGCTTCTCTTGGGGCTGACCTATACGTGGTAGTATCGTACGGACAAATTTTGAAACAGGCGCTCCTGGATATCCCGCCCCTGGGAGTAATCAACGTTCATCCCAGCCTGCTTCCCCTGTTTAGGGGCCCATCTCCGGTAGAATCGGCGATCCTGTCCGGGGTGAAGGAGACGGGAGTTACGATCATGCAAATGGCGCTTCTCATGGATGCAGGCGATATTCTTGCCCGGAAGGCGTTTCCTATCGAGGCGGAGGATGATCGCGAAACGATGTATAAAAAGGCTGCTTCGTACGGCTACGTTCTCCTCAAAGATATTCTTGATGCGCTCCTTCGGGATTTGACGGTGCCTAAATGGCCGCAGGAGCACGAGAGAGCGACCTATACACGAAAATTTACTACAAGTGATTTTAAATTAGATTTGGATCGCCCCTATGAGGAAATAGAGAGGCGTGTCCGCGCTTTTAAGCCGAAACCCGGCGCATATCTCGAAGTGGAAATTGGCGGCGATCTCAAGAAATGGAAAATTTTGGCCGTTGAAAAGGCCGCTCCGCAAGGGTCTGTCCCGCCCGGAACAATTCTTGAATTTACGAAGGGCCGCTTTGCCATTTCCTGTAAGGACGGGGCTTTTTGTGTGGTCGTCTTGCAACCCGAAGGAAAAAAGGTCATGGACGCCCTCGCCTTTTACAACGGTTTTCGAGAGAAAACGTTTCATATAAAAAAATCGAATAATTAGTACTATTTAATACAACTTCGCATTATTCATAAATTACGCTATAATTATTGCATATAAGAATCAGGTTTCATATGGCAGTAGCTACAACAAATGGTTTTTCAGGATTGCCCCGCGCCTTTCTCAAAACCGCGGCCAATCAATCGGTCGAAATTGCCACTTACCTGGAGGCTCTGCTCGGGTCTCTTCCCGATAGGACTGCACAAGAGGCAAGCCGCGTTTTGCTGCTTGGTCTGCAAGGGTACGGTGTCATGAGCCTTCCCAAAAATCTATGGGAACTGTTTGGGGAAGCCATACCCCGAAATATGAACAAACTCATGGGCGGCAACCTGACTGCAGAAAAGATTGTCCGGTTTACGAAAAACATTTTTCATAAGACCTTGCCCATATTGAGAGGAGTGCGGGCGGCATCAAGAATCGGCATGAATTTTTTGACAAAAGAAGCCTCCAGCATTTTTTCTTATGTGATTTCTTCCGTTCAAATTGCCGTTAATGCAGTCGATGTATCGTTGAAGTGCAAGCGGCTCATTTCCGGTGTAAAACGGAATGTAACCAAGACCGCTCTTAAACTTATAAACAGCTTGGCATCGCTTGTCCTGAATGTGTATTTACTCGTGATGCAACTTCTCGGTATCGTGATCAATCCCATTGCCGTTGCTGTAATCGGCGGAGTTAAGGTCCTCATTGGCTTCGGAAAAGATTTCTTCTCGATCGTTCACCCCGGTCCCGATGGTTAATATTCAGTAAAAAAAGTGTGTACTAAAAATAACTTTTCTCTACAATGGTTTGCATTTAAAACCTAAACTAAAGAGGGAAAAGATATGTTACCCGTACAAGGCCCAGGTGGCCCACCAAGTGTTCAAGGGGTGATTGCACTGCCTGCAGAACCATCGCCCATAAAAAAAACAACAGTCATGGCATTCACTATTGCTGTTGCTGCCTGTCATCCCGAAACCATGAAGGGGATCGGCAAGTTTGTCGTAGTCCTGATGGAAGAAGGGCCGAAACGAGATGCTGCTTCAAAATTTTTTGATACGATCACTTTCGCGGTGATTTTCGGAAAGATCGCCGACGACATCAAAAATCTCGGGAAAGCCGGCGGTAAATTTTTTGCTGCTACCACAAAAACCGCGGCCCGGCAAACGCTCAACCTGACCCTCAAAGTGATGAAGTTTGCAAAAGATGCTTTCAGTTTTCTTTTGGCCTTCAACAAGCAAATCCTCAAATTCCTTTCGGAAGAGTCGCAGCGGGTACTCAGCCGAAACGCGGTGGTTCTCGGCTTTGCAACGGGAGTTTTGTCCTCCTATAAAAAAATAGTAGTGATCGACGAACTTCGGTCAAAAGCCTCCGGATTCTGGCGAAACCATAAAATTGCGCAAAAAACGGTCTCTTTGGTCACCAACGTATATGACATGGGTGTGGATCTTGCGCTCCTCGGCGCCGAATATTTGGGTGTTACGGTCGATCCGATTGCGTTTCTCATCGCCAGCGTAGCACGCCTCTTCTTCCATGAAACCAAGGCAATTTATGGTGCATGGCTGACGGTGTTGCAGGCCGACGGGTAATAGTTTTTTTAAATCGATTTTTGGCTCAAGTGCATTTTTGTCTTGAGCCAAAAGAAAGGTTTTGCTATTCTTTGCGGCGATTGCAAAATCTTGGACCAAGATTTGGAATCGGTGCGCTCCTCCAATGGTTAGAGCCCTTCGGGCTGGACTACGAGGGATTTTTAGAGATTGAAAAAACAAGGACAAAGCGACATGTCATTAAGATTGATTGGCAAAAAGCGGGGAATGACTCAGTTTTTTGATGAGGCGGGTAAAATTGTTGCTTGCACGGTAATTGAGCTCGAGCCCAACGTGGTGATTAGCCTCAAAACCGAAGCGACCGATGGTTACAATGCCGTGATTCTCGGGGCAGTTGGAGTCAAAGCAAATAAGCTCACGAAACCGGAGCGCGGAGTATTTCAAAAAAAACAGTTGGATCCAAAAAGATTTCTCAAGGAATCCCGTGTGGGCAATCCTCAAGAGTTTCAGGTGGGGCAAGAAATCGGAGCCGATTACTTTGCCGACATTAAATTTGTCGATATCACAGGACGTAGTAAAGGTAAAGGGTACCAGGGTGCGATGAAGCGCCACGGTGCGCACGGAATGAATGCGTCGCACGGTGCTGGACCGGTACACCGCCACGTCGGTTCTATCGGTTGGGTTCGAGGCCACGGAAGAACCCCGAAAAACAAAATCATGGCCGGACATATGGGCGATGAAGTGGTGACCACACAAAATATCCGCGTTCGAAAGATCCAGGGAAATGCCTTGATTGTCGAAGGGGCGGTTCCGGGTGCGAGCGGACGTATCGTGTTTTTGAGAAAAGCGGTCAAGAAGTACAGCCCAGGAGCGCAAGGTGGATAAGAATTTTAAATGTAAACGAATCCGGTTTGCCGGAGATGTGATTGGCGATGCGGAATTTTCCTATGACGAAAATGCCCTTGCCAATGACCAGTTGATCAAGGACTATATTGTCGCACTGCGTGCCAATGCCCGTCAATGGTCGGCTAATACCAAGACACGCGCGGAAGTAAAACACGCGAATTTCAAGCCGCACGCCCAAAAGGGAACGGGAAATGCTAGGCAAGGATGTATCGTTGCTCCGCAATATAAAGGGGGCGGAAGGGTGCATGCACCTAAGCCTAAGTTTGACCAACATGTGAAGGTGAACCGGAAAGAAAAGCGGGCAGCTGTTCGCAGCCTATTTGTCCAGCGCGGGATGGAAGAAGATCTATTCATCCTTGATGAAGCCGGTATTGCGCTTGACGCTCCAAAAACCAAGGAAATGAGCCGATTTATCCGGACTTTGGGGAAAGGAAATAAAAGAGTATTGATTTGCCTTCCGGAGCAGAGAGAAGATAAATTGTTCGATAATTTCATTCTGTCGACGAGAAATCTCAAAAACGTCAGTGTCATGACAATTTCTAATGTGAACGGGTACGACCTCTTGGTCAATCGTGCGATTGTTCTTCTTGATTCGGCTACGGAAACGTTTCAAACCATGATGAGGGGGGAATAATGGGATTTGTGATTAAAGGTTTGCATGTTACTGAGAAAGCGACGATGTTGCAAACGTTGAAAGAGAGCGAAGCAAACCGCTCTATCAAGAAATTTGATTTACAAAAAGTCGTATTTGAAGTTGAGCTTTCGGCAAATAAAGCCGAAATTCGCAAGGCGGTGGAAGATTTGTACGCCGGCCAAAAGGTAGCCGTACATAAAATCAATACTATCACCATTCCGTCAAAAAATAAACGTGTGCGAGGCACGCAACGCTTCGGAAAAACAAGCAAACGAAAGAAAGCCATCGTTACACTCGCGCGTGGCTCTGAAATTGATGTGGAATTGAGTTAAGGGAGAAATAGATAATGCCAAGAGCACATAAACCAACTACTCCGGGACGAAGAGGCTTTATTCAAGCATCGATGCAAGAACTTGCTCCGCAAAAAGATAAGCGTGTCAAGTCGCTTTTCCAAAAAAAGAAGCGGATTTCCGGCCGCAATAATAAAGGCCACGTGACAATGCGTGCGCGCGGGGGCGGACATAAAAGATTTTATCGTGTTGTAGATTTTCGTCGTGCCAAAGACGGGATTCCGGCAAAAGTGGTTTCTATCGAATACGACCCCAACCGTAGTGCTTTCATAGCCCTTCTCCACTATGCCGACGGTGATAAGCGGTATATCCTGGCCCCGAAAGGCCTTAGTGTCGGCGCAACGGTTCTTTCTGGACCCGAAGCACCGCTAAAAACCGGCAACTGCCTTCCTCTTTCGGCGATGCCTGAAGGAAGTACCATTCATAATATCGAAATGTATCCGGGACGCGGGGGGCAGATTGTTCGCTCGGCCGGACTTTCAGCCCAACTTGTAGGGCGCGCTGACGAATATGCCATCATCAAGCTTCCCTCTAACGAAACACGCATGGTGCCTGTCACTTGCCGTGCGACCCTTGGTTCGCTCGCCAATGCGGAACATTCTCTCCGTGCCCTCGGAAAAGCGGGAAGAATGCGCTGGCTCGGAAGACGACCTCTATCGAGGGGAACGGTTACGAACCCTGTCGACGGACCGCTCGGAGGCGGAGAAGGAAAGGGGAAAGGGAACCATCCGCAATCTCCCTGGGGAGTGCTTGCAAAAGGATTTAAAACCCGTTCTCGCAAGAAGAAATCGAACCTAATTATTAAGGACAGAAGGAAATAACTATGCCAAGATCGTTACGTAAGGGACCCTATGTGCAACCGAGCCTCATGAAAAAAGTGAGCAAGGCCGTGATCGCGCAATCAAAGCAGCCGATTAAAACATGGTCGCGCCGGTCTACCATTGTTCCCGAAATGGTGGGGATGACCTTCGAAGTCCATAACGGCAAAAAGTTTTTAAGTGTCTTTGTCAGTGAAAATATGGTGGGGCATAAACTCGGGGAGTTTTCTCCGACGCGCATTTATCGAAAACCCGGAACCAAGAAGACCTAAGGAGAGAGTGTAGTATGCCGAAAGCAGTAGCAATCAGTAAATATGTAAAAGTGAATCCGCGGAAAACGCGAGAAATTGCAGGTTTGATACGGAATAAACTTGTTGCCGACGCGATTTTTCAGCTGACCAACTGCCCTAAAAAGGGAGCCAGATATTTAAAAAAGACTCTTATTTCCGCCATTGCCAATGCGGAAAACAACCTTGGACTCCGTCGAGAAGATCTTGTCGTTTCCGAAGTCAGAGTTGACGCAGGGCCGTTTTTGAAACGGGCCTGGTCTCGAAGCCGAGGACGCAGAAGCGCGATACAACATAAAACAAGCCATCTCTATATTGCATTGAACGGATAAGGAAAGGATAAATATGGGTCAAAAAACACATCCGAAGGGATTTCGACTAATTGTTAACAAGAAGTGGCTATCGACATGGATCGGTACGAACAAGAATTTTGGGAATACTCTTCTCGAAGATTTGCGAGTACGGGAGTTCCTTAAAAAGAAACCGATTTGCCAAGGAACGGCAGACATCCTGATCAAACGCATGGGAGACCGCCTTGAGATAACGATTGTGACCGCGCGGCCCGGCCTTGTAATTGGCAAGAAAGGTTCTGAAATCGAAACGTTGAAAAAACAATTGAAAGACTTTACCGGACGTGACGTGTGGGTAGAAGTGGAAGAAATCAAGCGGCCCGACCTGTGTGCGCAACTGGTTGCTGATAATATTG
>MGLW01000062.1:4640-5290 GCA_001794905.1 Chlamydiae bacterium RIFCSPHIGHO2_12_FULL_49_11 | reverse complement strand
ATGGCGCATATGATGCGGAATCCGAACAGGGCGGATGTTGCGATGCTGAGATCATACTGAGCCAAGAAAGTGTCCTTCCATAAAAAATCGATCCAATCAACGATGACGTTCACGAGAGGTTTCCACGTCGATCTTCAGTTTTAGTTTTTTGGACCGGAGTTTCATGGACAAGTCATAGCCGCCGTTAAATAAAGTAAATACCCGGCGTGAGTGGAGAATCCTGAGAATCCGCACTTCTCTTTTCAGGGGCCGGTACAAAAGGCGGCAAGGCCCCACGATTATTTCGCGATAATCTTCAAAAGGGGTTCCTTTCAATTCAGGTATCTTTCTTCCTCTTTCGGATAAAAGGGTCAGAGAGCGACAGGTTTTAAGCAACAGTTTCTTAAAATTCTCGGCGGCTGCAGGTTTATCAAGCCGAATGAAATGAATGATTTGCGCGATGTCCCTTTTTGCGGGATTCGAGATAAGGACCTTTTTTCGCATTAGATTTGTTTGATTTCTTTCTCGAAATCGTTCCAGGTGGAAAATTCGCCCTTTGCAAAGGCCCCTTCGCCGGTAAGAATTGCATCGATTATCTCGAGTCTTTTGACTTGTTGCTGATATTCATCCACATCCTGACAGATCATCGCCGCCCGGCCGTTTTGGGTGAT
>MGLW01000062.1:3429-4618 GCA_001794905.1 Chlamydiae bacterium RIFCSPHIGHO2_12_FULL_49_11 | reverse complement strand
ATTTGAGTCTTCAGTCAATCGCATTTTTTGCCCGCAGAACCCGTCGAACGTATTTATCTAAATTAGCCGCTAATCTTGGTTAATTTCGGTTAAACCGCACCAGTGCCGGTATCGGATGGGCAGTTCAAGTGTCAAATAAGCATTGGAAATCATTACCAAATCAAAAAATATACAGCCCGTATAGCCGCTTGGCACGCCGATTGCTTTGTTTCCTCATTGAAGAAAAGGAGACGAACCATGAAACGAATCATCTATGGAGTTTTTTTAAGTGGCTTATTTTTTGCCTGTAGTGGAAGAGAATTGGTGAAGACCTACAATTCCCAGGAGAGGCTTTGCCCCGCTGATTACAGCATTTCTTCGGTAGTTGTTGCTTCTGTTGAAAGCATTGCCTTTACCTCTGTCAGTGACGGGAAGTCTCTTTTGGGGGAAGGGGTCCGGTTCTTTCATCGTCACACCGATGCTGAAAGGGCTACAAGAAACAATCTTGTTTTGACTCTCAATGATGGCCATCTTTTTCATTTAAGCTGGGCCTTCGAATTTGAAGAATTGTCTGACATGAAAATCGGGGACTCAAAATCAATTTTTGCGCAGAGGAGCCGCCCTTATTCGCCAAAAAATGACCTGAAACTCCCTGATTTTGAAGAATGCCTTGAAGATATGGATGAGCATGGAATCCAGATGCGTGTTTGCAGTGGATTGTTTGAAGACATCGATTTTCCTTATTGGTCATCCGACCAAAAAATTGAAATCACAAAAACTGCAGAAGGAACCTTTCATTTTAATGCCCCTGTTTCTTTCTCTTTTTATTATTATTCCCAATATCCGGAAGAGTATGATTTTGATTTTTACGGCAACTACAATCTTTCCTTTGATGTAACCTACGAAGACGAGACTCTTTTGGAGGATCGTCCCGAACTGACCAAGGCTTGTGATGTGGAGGTGTACCAGGAACCGCTTTCTTCCGCATGGGAACTGGATGTGGGAGGGGGTGTTGGATGCCCCGAAGGATTCATAATATCATACACAGAATTGACTTCGGGCGATGTGGACGAGGCGGACATTCAATATAACTGCCTCAAATGTCAGATTACCGATTCCGATGGAAATACCCTCTTGACCGGTGAAGAAGCGGCAAGAATTGATCTGTACGACCATTCTGCCGATGAAATTTGTCGGAGTGAAAATAGCG
>MGLW01000062.1:2933-3309 GCA_001794905.1 Chlamydiae bacterium RIFCSPHIGHO2_12_FULL_49_11 | reverse complement strand
AAGTTTGCCTGGACCGACGTTGTCGTTGGACTGCTTCTTTTCCTTATTCTCCTTTCCTCTGTTTTTTTCTTTCGTCAGGCCCGCACATGGATTGAAAAAGATTTTCCCGGTTTTTTGGTTTTTGAAAACAATGTTGTCGGGGCATTCAACCAGTTTGAATGGGAAGGGGCAAAAAAGGGGCTGAAGTATCATGATTATCTGCCCACCCTTCCTCCCGACATCAAATATCAAAAATTTTCTCTGGGGGATTTTCTTAAGGTTTTTTGCCTCCCTTTTTTCAGCGGTCTTTTGTTTCTTATTTTCGGAACCATCATTTACTGGATCATGAAAGGCTCTCCAGGGGCCTTCCCTTTTTTTCTTTTTCACGCCGGTGTTT
>MGLW01000062.1:0-2920 GCA_001794905.1 Chlamydiae bacterium RIFCSPHIGHO2_12_FULL_49_11 | reverse complement strand
TTATGAGTCTTTTCGCATTTTATTATCCGGAACGCCCCCGTTTCCTTTCCAGGCACCGATTGCTTGTCATGCTTCCTTGCCTGACAAGCGGCATTTTAAGTTTCCCCTATCTTTATACTTTTTTCAAAAATCCCCTTTCATGGCCTTTTTGGGAAGGGGTGATTGTTGTTTATGCGGCGTTTTCCTATCTTTTTTGGATTGGTAGGCTTAGTCATGTGGCCAATCATCCCCAGAACGAAGCCAATCGCATCACCGCAAAATATCTTCTCTTTGGGCAGTGTTTCTCTTTTGTCTTTCCCCTTTTTCTGGCAGTTGGAATTTTTGTTTTTGATAAAAATGTTCCCTTGAACTGGGTGGCCCCGACTACCCTGGTTTTTCCCATTGCGGCGTTGTTTGGGATGACTCTTGGGCGGTTGAAACGAACGCAGATGGAACTGATCACCAGTGAAAAGATGGCTTTGCTTGGTCAACTGCTGGCGGGGGTGGCGCACGAGATCAACAATCCGACGACATTTATTTATGCAAATCTGGCGCCGCTGAAGGATTATCTGGCGTATCTCAAGCAGAATATTTTGGGCGTGCCGCAAAATCCCCCCCAGCCCCCCTTTGTCAAAGGGGGGGAGGGGGGATTTAAGAAATTTCGTGGCGAAATGGACGTGAGTGAAGTCATGGACGACTTGGAGAATCTGGTTGGCAACATCGAAGAGGGGGCACAGAGGACAAAACAGATTGTCGTCGATTTGCGGAATTTCGGCCATTCACAAAACGATGTGATTGGCGATGTCCCTCTTTTACCGGGGATCCAAAGCACGCTTAATATTTTGAGCCATCAGTGGAAGGGAAGAATTCAGATTCATGTCGACTGCCCGGAGGATCTGATAGTTCGCGCCAATCCCGGTCAGTTGTCGCAAGTTTGGATGAATCTTCTGGCCAATGCCATTCATGCGATGGAAGGAGAGGGAGAAATTTGGGTTACAGGAAGAAAGAAAAAGGATAGAATAATTGTTTCAATAAAAGATACCGGTTGCGGCATTTCTTCCGAGAAGATGAGAAAAATCTTTGACCCTTTTTTTACCACGAAGGAGCAGGGGGAGGGAACGGGATTGGGATTGAGCATTGTTCAGCAGATTGTGAAAAAATTCAGCGGGACGATTGATGTGAAGTCGGAAACGGGGAAGGGAACGGAGTTTATTATCAGATTTGGCGTGTAGGGGCGTACGGCTGTACGCCCTTACGGCGAATTTTATGAAACCAATTATTCTCTACATCGATGACGACAAGGCCAACCTCGAAACCTTCAATCGGGTGTTTCGGTTCGACTATCAGGTGGAAACCGTGCTTTCGGGCGCCGAAGGATTGGAGAAGATCAAAAAACTTTCCGACATAGCCGTCATTGTCAGCGATCAGCGGATGCCCAAGATGACGGGGGTGGAATTTTTCCAAGAGGTTCAGAAAATCAACCCTTATCCCATGCGAATCATGCTGACCGCCTTTACCGACAACGAGGCCCTTTTGAAGGCGATCCAGACCGGGCATGTGTACGATTATGTCGTCAAACCGTGGGAAAAAGAGGTGCTTAAAAAGGTGATTGACAAGGGAGTGGAGCTCTACCGCGACCGGGTTGAAAAGATCAAACAATTGAAAGTGGCCGAGGTAAAAAACAAACTTCTCGAAGAAGAGGTCAGAGAGACATTCAATTTCGATGAAATTATCGGGGCCGACGGCGGCATGGCGGAAGTAATTACGAAGATCAAAAAAATAGCACCGACCAACTCGTCGGTTCTTATCCGTGGCGAATCGGGGACCGGCAAAGAGCTGGTGGCCCGAGCCATTCATTTCAACGGTCCGCGAAAAGAGGGGCCATTTGTCAAAGTGAATTGTGCGGCGCTCTCTCCCTCTCTTTTGGAAAGTGAACTGTTCGGTCATGAAAGGGGGGCGTTTACCGGCGCGGTCGGCCAAAAAATCGGGCGGTTCGAACTGGCCGACGGCGGAACATTGTTTTTGGACGAAATTGGCGATTTGCCGGAGCCGGTGCAGATTAAAATTCTCCGTGTCTTGCAGGAGCGCGAGTTTGAACGGGTCGGCGCCACGCGAACAATCAAGACAGATATCCGGCTGATCGCGGCCACGCATCAGAACCTCGAAAAGCTGATTCAGGAAAAAAAGTTTCGCGAAGATCTTTTTTTTCGCATCAATGTCATTCCACTGATGATTCCCTCCTTAAGAGAGAAACCGGAAGATGTTTCCCGGCTGGCGCGCCATTTCGTAGATAAATATTCCCGCGATTTGGGTAAAAAGGTGCAATTAAGCGGGGAGGCCGTTTCGGCCCTGAAGGAATACGATTGGCCCGGTAATGTCCGCGAATTGTCGAATGTCATTGAACGGGCGGTGGTGTTGGCGGAAGGGGAAGAAATCACCTCTGCCGATTTGTCGCAAAATCTGGCGGCCGCAATCCGGATGGTCAGGGAATTTGAACAATCTCCCCCTACAAATCTGCGTGAAGACATTGGTCAACAAGAAGCGAGGGAACTGGCACGAACTTTTAAGGAATGTCGGGGAAACATCAGCTCGGCCGCAAGGATGCTGGAAATTCCGCGTTCAACGCTCGTTCATCGCCTGAAAAAATACAATCTGATTTAGCCAACCTTCTCAACCCACGGTTTTGCCCCTTTTTCGAGCACTTTGTTCAACGCCTGAATATTCTGAACGCCGCGGTCGGAGAGCCAATCTTCCAGCGCTTTGACCCCCGATTTGGCATAAACCGGTATTCCTTCCTTCCAGGTGGCCCGACCGCAGAGGACGCCATTGAAGGCAACACCGGATTCGATGCCAAGCTCAAGGCTTTCGCGAAATTCGTCGTCGGAAACGCCGGCGGAAAGATAGATGAACGGTTTTTTGGTGACGGCGGCGGCGGCACGGT
>MGLW01000061.1 GCA_001794905.1 Chlamydiae bacterium RIFCSPHIGHO2_12_FULL_49_11 | reverse complement strand
GGCAGCATATATCGACGCTGAGCATGCCCTCGACCCTAATTATGCGAAACGGATCGGCGTGAACATCGACGAACTCCTTATTTCCCAACCCGATTCGGGAGAAGAAGCTCTCAACATCGCAGAGATGCTGGCCCGGTCCAATGCGGTTGATGTAGTCGTCATCGACTCGGTGGCCGCTCTCGTGCCCAAAAGCGAGCTCGAAGGAGACATCGGCGACGCCTTCGTTGGCCTGCAAGCGCGGCTCATGTCGCAAGCACTCCGCAAGCTAACCTCCTCTCTTGCCAAATCAAAAACGTGCGCCATTTTCATCAACCAGATCCGGGAAAAAATTGGAGTGATGTTCGGAAACCCCGAAACCACTTCCGGAGGCCGGGCTCTGAAGTTTTACTCTTCCATTCGCATCGACATCCGAAGGACAGGTTCCATCAAATTGTCCGACGGAACCGAAGTGGGCAACCGCGTTAAGGCAAAAGTGGTCAAAAACAAGATGGCTCCTCCGTTCAAGACGGCAGAATTCGATATCCTCTTCAATGAAGGAATCTCTCGCGAGGGATCGATCCTGGATATGGCGATCGATCACAATATCATCGAAAAACGGGGCAACTGGATGGCATTCAAAGAGCACAAATTCAACGGTCGCGAAGCCGCACGCTTGGAACTAAAACAAAATCCGACCCTCCTCGATGAATTGGAAGGAATACTTTCCAAACACCTGAAATCCCTAGAATCGGTATAACGTTGCATGCCCTTGAACTCGAGTGGATCCGCCTTTTGCAAGGTTCTCCCCTGGCGGCATGGCGCCCTTTCTGGGTTTTCCTGAACTATTTCGATACCCCGTATTTTTATTCTCCCCTGTTCTTTTTCATTTGGACTGCGCTCAGCCGAAAAAAAGCGTGCCATTTCTCCTGTGCTTTTATCGCCGCATCCCTCCTTTCGACTCTGGTCAAACTCGCCAGCAACATGGAGCGCCCCCTCGCCGTCGATCCTTCGGTAGGATGGTTGCCACAGGCCGGGTTTAGTTTTCCGAGCGGGGCTGCCACCCACTACATGATTATTTTTCTCATGACCCTCTCCTTGACAAAGAACCGTTTTTTTTCCGTCCTTACCGGAATCTTATGCCTTCTCATCAGTTTTTCCCGTGTCATGCTAGGAGCCCATTATGTTACCGACGTGCTGGGAGGATGGCTTCTCGGCTTTTGCGTATTTCTCGGTTTTCTCTTCTACAAAAGAGTGCGGCATGAGCTTGCCACATTTTATTTACGTCTTGCCTTTTATCTTTCTATATTGGGCTTGCTCCTTTTCGGCTCCGATAAAGCGATGTTCAATGTCGGACTTCTTTCGGGCATCTTGTTCGGATCATTCCTCGGAGAGAAAAAGAAAGAGACGGTTACGACAACTTCCCTCAGCGTCAGAGGACTCTATTTTTTGTATCTATTCCTTTCGGCAGGGCTGATCGGCCTCCTCCTCACCGGTTTTTTGCCGCCGGGGCGCTTTCCCGTCTTTATCGTTTATGCCGTCGTAGGTTTTTGGGCCTCTTTTGGAGCTGAATCTCTTTTTTTGCAGACCCTTCCGAAGAAAAAGTAAATCAAGGTTGCGATCAGAAAAAGCGCGACCACACAAAAAATAAAGAAGTAACAGTCACGGAGCGCCTGGCATTCAGCCTGCTTTTCCACGAGGTTATCCAGCATTTCCAAAGAGGATTGAGAAGGGGCGCCGTAGCCTTGCACCCGGTGCAAAAAGCCTTCAAACACTCCCGAAAAACGGTTTAACGGTTCGGTAAACCGGCTATGGTAAAAATCGTCCCGCCGGTACCACAAAGTGGTATAAAAAAACGCGCCGAAAGTGCTGGCAAAAACACGGGTGATTTGAAAAAACATGAACATCGAGGGCCTCTCCTCTTGTTGCAGTCCGTCCAAAAGAAGCGAAATGATCGGCGGCAGCGCGAGGGCAAACGAAAAGCCTTCCATGAGTCTTGTTACGGCGATCCGCCCAAAGTTCACTTCGACATTGAAATAGGTCGTTTGCAAGGCTGAGGCGCACAATAAAGCCGCTGCGAGCACCAGAAGATAAAGCCTGTGCCGGTGGCTTGAAAGACGGATGGAAAAAAAGAGGACGCCCGTGGAGAGGGCCATCATGCCGAGAAGAACCGACACCCATTGAATGCTGTAATTCACATAAAGGCGCAGCCAAAGGGAAATCAATAAGATAGTTCCAAAATAGGAAGAAAAAATCACAAAGAGCGCGGCAAGAGCAAATAGTTTTCCGGGCCTCCGGAGCAGGGAAAACTGAAAAAGAGGCTCTTCCTTCCGATGTTTTGCATGGAAAATAAAATAGAGGAGGGAAAAAAATCCGACCGTCAGCATTAGAGTCAGCGGAAAGGACCGAAACCAGTCGAGCCACTCCCCTAGAATGCCGAAAAGGCACGGGCCTGTCACAGCTAAGACAAAAGCGATATACCCTTTCCAGTCAAACGGATGCTTTTCCCTAGGCGTTTCGCTGTTTCGCATTGCAAACCGGAAAAGAAAAAAAATCAGAGTGATCAACGCTCCGTCAATCAAAAAGCTGTAGCGCCAATTGGCTTCATAGGCGAGCGTACCCCCAATCGCAGCACCCACGGTAGAAGCGGTGATAAAAATCACCAGCACATAGTTGACCAGATGTTCTTTCATTTTTTCGGTTCCAAAATGTTGGAAATAAACCACCATGAGGACAAAGAGAGGGCCGCCGCCTGCACCCTGCAAGAAACGAAAAAAAACAAAAGTGGAAAAATCGGGCGCGAGCCCCGCTCCATAAGAAGCGAGGGCAAAAATAGCCAACAACACGAGTATGAGTCGCCGCGTCCCCACTTGCCGATAAAAACCGAGAGACAGCGGGAGAGTGATCAAATTGCCGAGGCCAAAGAGAGAAACCGAATACGAAACAAGGCGGAAACTGGACCCCAGATCGCCCACAATGTAGAGAGAAGCAAGGCTTGTCATGGCAAAGTTATAGATCACAAGAAAAATGGATCCCAGACAAAGAAGAAGGAGAAACATCACCCTTCTCCCGGAACCGGATTCACCCCGAAAAAAGTAAGCGCCGGATCGATGTTGTCTTGCATGATTTTTTCGATCTCTTCAGCCACCCCCGCCGTTTCCTCAGAAAAAACCTGTGTGATATATCGGGGCGTTTCACTTTGGCTTGTCGTGAAATATGGACCGCTCCGGTCCCGCACAGATACAATCGCATGCATGGTCATTCCGATGCGGAGTGGGTACCGCTTCAAGGGACCAGTATCAATGGCAACGCGCACCGGAAGCCTCTGCACAATTTTAATCCAGTTACCGGAAAGGTTTTGCGGCGGAAGAAGGGAAAAGGCGTTTCCCGCTCCTCCCGGCAGTCCCACAATGTGGCCGTAATACATCACACTCCGCCCATACATGTCGCTGTAGAGTTTTACCCGCTGTCCGATTTTCATGTGTTTCATCTGGGTCTCTTTGAAGTTGGCATTGACCCAAATTTGGTCCAGAGGAATGATGGAGAGGAGCGGCTCCCCTTCTTCTACCCTCATCCCAACCTGGATTTTCCTTTGGGCAACAAGACCGCTAACGGGCGCATAAACTTTGGTTCTGTATAATTTAACCCAGGCTGCTTTCATTTCTTCGCTTGCCGCCACGACAAGCGGATTACAGAAAATAGACGTCCCCTGCACCATGGCTGCTTCCTTTTTAACCATGCTTTTTGTGCTTTCTAACTTGCTCGCCCCTTCCCGTACCGCCGCCCGGGCGTGTTCCAAATCTTCGAGAGAAACGCCGCCGATCCCGATCACCTGCTCCCGTTTTTGCAAATCTTGCACTGCGCGGAGGAGAAAGGCGTCCCAATAGGCAATATCGGCCTTGAGGGCAAACATGTCATGAACCATACGGCACACCTCTCTCACTCGCAAGGCAAGGTTCTCTTTTGCTTTTTCGAGGCGGATGCGGTACAGGGTCGGATCGGTTTCAATCAAGAGCTCTCCTTTTTTCACAAAAAAAGTGTCGTCGCTATATATTTTTGTTACGATCGTCTTTTCTTCCGCATTGACTACGACACGGTTGCCCTCTACATAAGCATCGTAGGTAAACCGGATGAAACGGAAATGGAAAAACCAGAGGCAAAAAACGGTAAGGCCAAGAAGACCCGTGAAAATCCAGAAATAGATTGTCCATCTTCGTTTCACTCTTTGTATCCGCCCCCCAAACTCTTGATCAACTTGATATGGGCCAAATATTCTGCAAAGGTAAGATCGGTATCGACGATTTTTTGCACGACAACTTCACTTTTACGCTCTAATGCCGCAAAACGATTATCAAGTCCACACAGAAAACGCCCTTCGACAAGTCGGTTTCTTTCTTCTGCACTTTGAAGGATCCGAGTCTCGGCCTTTTTTTGCAGAGCTACCGTTTCGGCAACCGCAATCGCATCGGTTATTTCCTGGAACGCTTTGAGAAGGGTTTCATTGTATCTGCAAATCGCTTCATGGAAAAGGGCTGCCTTTTCTCCGACAATGCCGGCGATTTCTCCCGCCGTATACACCGGCAGTTGAATGAATGGAATAAGGCTTGCCGTAGCGCTAGTGAAGTCAAAGATCGTTTTCCAACTGAGGGATTCGAATCCGGCGATCCCTTTCAGATTGATGGAGGGCAGATACAGCGCTTTTGCCGCGTGTATTTCATGTGCGTAAGCTTCAATCTGCCAAAATACGGCAACAAGATCCGGTCTTCTTGCCATTAAATTGATATCGATTTCCTCCGGCAAAATAAACACGCTTGAGGCAGGACACAAGATCGCGTTCCACTCTTTTTTTTCATCGGGAGACTCCCCCGTCAAAACGGCAAGAGCGTGCCTGTTCAACTCGATGGCCTCTTGGGTAGCAAGGAGTTGTTTTTTTACTTCTTCGGTTTTTTCTTCGGCATTTGTCACCGGAATCAGGGATACGAGTCCCGAGCCGCTCATGACGCACGTAATGGCTTTCCATGTTTGATAAATCTCTAAAAGCTCCTGAAAGAGAACCTCTTTAACCTGATTTGTTTTCAAAGCAAAGTAGGCCGCGGCAACCGACGTTGTTATAACAATTTTGGTTTGCATGGCGTCTGCGGCTGCAGCCCGTTCTTTTCCAAATGCCGCCAGGAAATTGTTCCGATTTTTTTTCCAAAAGTCGAACTCGTAATCGAATGAAAGGGAAAAATCGATCACATTCCCATCCAAGTTTAAATTCGGATTGAACGCGCGATAAAGTCCGTTTTTACTGATTCGGATCCAATCGTCTTCGGTGAAAAAAGAGATATGGGGATACAGTTTCGATTTTTTTTGTTCCGCGATATTCCGGAGCACTTGGATCCGCTTCTCGGCTGCCTTGAGCGTGGGGTTTTTCTCGAGAGCCGTTACGATGCAGCGTGACAGCTCCTCCGAGGCAAACATATCCCACCACGTATCGGATGGCCACTCTTTCAAGGTAAAGAGGCCTCCCTCCCGCGCTGCGCTCAGAGAACGCTTGAGAGACGGTGTATCGACACCGGTATTCCAATTCTCTTTTCGCCCCGGCTGGCAAGCAACAAGAAGAAATACGAAAAGAATGGACCGGCGCATACCCAATCCATAATCGATCCGACAATAAGAGACACGTTAAAATTGGGTCAGGAGGGAGAGAACTTCTTCAAACACGCCGGAAAAGATTCCACATTCTTTGGCAAGAAGAGTAAAGTCGTCGATATGGCCGAAAAATTCGGCGCGTGCCGCCCGCTCCCCTTTTTGCAGCGCTACATTGAACGACTTTCCTTTTTCCAAGTCTTCTTCCTGGTCCAGGATGTCGTCCCTAATTTGGAAAGCAAGACCAAAGTGGAACGCCAGGTCTTTCATTTGCCGCGTCTTGTCAATGTCTCCGCCGCCAAAAAGCCATCCCAATACAAAAGAACCGGAAAAGAGGGTCACAGTTTTTAGAAGAGCCACATGCTCGTACACTTCTTCAGACATGCACGGCTCGTACATGTCCAAATATTGACCGAGCGTCGCCCCCTTAAATCCGCTGCTCTCTGCCGCACATTCCAAGGCAAGGGAGCAGCGCAGGTCGGCTTCTTTGGCAAACCGTCCCTCTTGCAAAAGTACAAGACGGTTCGCATAAATTTTCCCGAACCCTTCTGCGATAAGTCCATAGCTGGCAAGCAGCGCTTTCCCTTCGGAAAACGCCCGATGGAGGGCTTCCCTTCCGCGCCGCTCCCGCTCATCGTCCATGCACGGCAGATCGTCTATGATCAGCGTTGATGTGTGAAAATATTCGAGCCCGATTGCTGCCGGCATCACATCGAGACCGTTCCCGAGCGCTTCAGCCACGGCAAGGACCAAAACGGGCCGTACCCGCTTCCCCGCTCCGTTCAGTGCATGGTCGAGCACCTCCGACAGGTCGCTCTCTCCCGTAAAACGCATGAGATCCCGTTCCAATGCGGCATCAAAATCACGTTTTAGCCGGACCAGTCCCTGCATTGTCTTCATACCAGAACCCGTCCTTCCGGAAGTACTCCGGTTCCGGGAGCGACTATTGTACCCGGATTTAAAAGAACCGATGCACCGACGGTGCTCGAGTCTCCGAGAATCGACCCCAACTTTTCAAGTCCCGTTTCAATCCGCTTCCCGTTAATCACGACATCCACCGGTTTTTTATCCAGCCGTACGTTAGCCAGAACCGCGTGTGAACCCATGTTCACCTCTCTGCCCACAACCGAATTTCCCACATAGTTAAAATGGGCAGCCCGAGATCCCTCCATCATCACTGAACAGGAAATTTCGCTCGCATGCCCTACCACCGCATGGTCTAAAATTACCGTATATTCTCGTATATAGGCACCGCTGCGGATCACGACTCCGTTGCCGATATAGACGGGTCCTTTGATTGTCACAAACGGTTCAATGGTGCAATTTTCCCCGATATAAATATGTTCCGCATTGATCAGCGCTGCATTTTCCACATTCGAACGAATCTTCCACTCGACACCGGAGAAGAAAACAGGAAGCTGTGCCAACCATTCCCATGGTTTAGAACCCCGTATACACCACGAGGGAATCACAGCAAAAAAATCTTCTAGAAGAACCATGAACAAAAATTCTCACAACTATCCTAAGAGAATAACCTAAAGACTTCTTTTTTTTCTTCTTATTCTTGCGCTGTGGAAGTGTCGATAACTTTTTCATCCTTCACAGCAGGCCATTCCTGGGGGTTCAATTTTTCTGTTCATAACTTGTTTGCCGGCTGTTGAAAAGAGGCCACTTTTGCACAAAACCCCCTTTTGAACAAACCGATCCACTTTTCAACACCCCACTTTTCAACAAATTTCCCACAATATCCTATGGACAGCTCAGATAGAGAATAGCGGATGCGAAGATACAATTTTATAAATCATTGACGACTCGTTATATACCAATGCCCTATGTACTTCGATTGCAGAGTCCACTATCAGCGATGTTAGTTTAGAGATTGCCGGGGAGTTAGTCTTCGCATGCAGGCAAAACATGATAAGAAGGATGAAGAAAAATGGAATCATTTTTTTATCCCATTTATCATGCATATCCTCTAAATCATGGTTTTTGCCTTTTGCGACCTAGAGGTCTATTATACAAAATTCAGGGTGAGAGGATTTGAACCTCCGACCTTGTGCCCCCCAGACACACGCGCTAAACCAGGCTGCGCCACACCCTGTAATCTATCCGCAAACTCGGATAGTTGAAAAAATCAACAAAAGTGTACACTATTCTATAAATAAGAGAAAGAAAACTCATGGCAAATGCGACTATTACCATGCCGACCGATTGGGCAACTCTCCTGGCCGAAGAGTTGAAAAAACCCTATGTCGCAGAACTGAAAGAATTCTTGAAGGACGAGAAGGGGGAAGTGTACCCGCTACCGGAAGATGTGTTCCGGGCAATGAGGCTCACCCCCTATGAAAAAGTGAGGGTGGTCATCATGGGTCAGGATCCCTATCACGGCCCTCAGCAGGCCCATGGATTGTCGTTTAGTGTGCAAAGAGGGGTGAAGATACCTCCCTCCCTAAAAAATATCTACAAAGAGCTGGAAAGCGATTTAGGGGTCATGCCCGCACCCCACGGGGATTTGTCGGCATGGGCAAAACAGGGAGTTCTCCTCCTCAATGCTACATTGACAGTACGCCGCGGTGAGCCGAAATCCCATTACGGCAAGGGATGGGAGCTCTTTACCGACAAAATCATCGAGGTGCTCAGCCGGCGTGAGGACCCCCTCGTGTTCATCTTGTGGGGACAAAGCGCTAAAGAAAAAGTGGCCAAATTCCTCGCCGGAAAAAATCACCCCCACCTCGTTCTCACTTCGTCCCACCCGTCTCCTTACTCGGTGGAAGGGTTTTTCGGAACAAAACCCTTTTCCAAAACCAACGCCTTTCTTGTCAGTCACGGAATGGCGCCCATAGAGTGGAGTCTTGCATCGTGAAGGGAAGAAAGCTCTCCATGCTGGCCGTCCTCATCACCTTTGCCATGGCAAGTCTATCGGCAACAATCGTATTTCCCATCTTCGCTCCCCTTTTTCTTTCCGAAACGAGTTCGATTTTTATCCGGTCTTTTTCCCTCTATACGCGGACTCTCTTGTTGGGTGTGTTTTTGGCGTCATTCCCTCTTGCCCAGTTTTTTTTCTCTCCCGTTATCGGAGACTTCTCCGATCATCGGGGGCGAAAAAAAGCCTTTCTCCTCACTCTCGCCATCGAAACGATCGGATACTTTGTCAGCGCTTGGGGCGTGCAAACGGTCCACCTTAGTTTGCTCTTCCTCGGTCGCTTGCTTACCGGCCTTGCCGCCGGCAACGTGTCGGTGTGCCTTGCCACCCTTGTCGATCTGAGCCGCTCCGAAAAAGAGAAGGTGCGCTATTTTAGTTTCGGATCCATCATCATGGGGATTGCTTTTGTGCTCGGCCCTTTCATCGGCGGCAAACTTTCCGATGCGTCGGTCTCGCCCCTTTTTTCTCTTGCATTCCCCATGTGGATCGGGTTTGTTCTCACCCTCTTCAATTTTTGCATCGTTTGGCTGCTCTTTCACGAGACGATGCCGAATGTGAGCCGGTACACATTTAAAATCGCCAAAGCGATTGAAAATGTAGAGCTTGCTTTCCGCACAAATCACATCCGCGACCTGTACCTGATCTATTTTTATTACCTGTTCAGCTGGAATATGATTTACCAGTTTTTGCCCGCCGTCATGGTGAGCAAGTTTGCTTCTCTTCCTTCCATGATCGGCGATGCAAGCGCCCTTATGGGCCTCGTGTGGATTGTAGGAAGTGCCGCGATGCTGTGGCTCATGCATACTTCCCTCCCGATGAAACGCTTCCTCATCCTGTTCCTCATCATTTTCTCCTTTCTCGGATTTTTCGTGAGCGTTCCCGAAACGTATCACACCTTTTTGTGGGTCACTTCCGGTGCCGTTTTATTTGCCGGTAGCATGTGGCCTATTTTTACCAGCGCCATTTCGAATGCCGCCGATCAGTCGGTTCAAGGAAAAATTATGGGACTGAGCCAGTCGATCCAGTCCCTGGCGATGGTGCTGGCGCCCCTTATCGGTGGATTTTTGATCGAGCTCCACACCGCTATTCCTTTCATACTTTCTTCTACGTCTGCCCTTTTGGCAGGACTTTTTTTGACACGGACAAAAAGTTTGTACTTCCAAATGTGATTGCATAATTATAACTAATTAATTATAATAGAGCTTATGCTGCCGGAAAATTACGCCCACTTTTCGTTTCTCCTTTCCCTCAAGAAAGATTTTTTGTTTTCTGTGGGGTCGCATACATATCAAATTCGAATTTGCGATACGGGGTTTGTGGCTATCCATCGCATCACCCTGAAATCTTTCCCCGATCCGGCATCGCTCCTTTATTGCAGGCTTCTTTATAATATCCATGTCGAGCCGAACGGGGGCTTGCAGATCGAAAAGAGGGGCAGGGCTCCTCCCGGATATATTGCGTTCAAACAAATTTTTTCCGACCTGGAAAACGAAATTACACTCCTCGATGAAATCTTTTCTCTGATAAAATCCCCTTGTAAAAGGAGAAGTCTATGTTCGAGAAAGTTATCCCGGCGCTCGTAACGCCTTTCGATGCAACGGAAAATATTGATTACGGTTCTTTAGAGAAACTTCTTACCCACCTCCATAACGTACCGCAAATCCTTATTGCCGGCACGACGGGGGAAGGCTCATCCCTTACCCTGGCGGAGATCGAAGATATGATTATCTATATCCGGAGCCGGTTTCCCGAATTTGACCTGATCGTGAATACGGGACGGGGATCGCTCCAGGAGACTCTCGCTTGTACAAGGCGCTCGGTTGCTCTGGGGGTAGAAAAAGCTCTCGTGATGCTACCACCCTACATTCTTCCTCCCTTTGAAGGGATCAAAAAATACTTTACCCAGGTGACGGAAGAAATTCCGCATGTAATTGTATATCACCACCCGAGGCGCACCGGAAAGACCCTTTCTGCCGAAGAGCTAGTGGAACTTGCGGCCATCGACGGGATTTCCGGCATCAAGGATTGTTCCGGAGATTTGCGGCTGATGCGCCATGTGGCGAGCCGTACTCTTCTTTTTTGCGGCAATGACGAGCTCTATGTGCCGGCGCTGCGGGCCGGAGCGGGGGGCATCATCACGCCGCTTGGGAATGCGGACTACTCTCTGTTTGTTCAAATTGCCGATGCGTTGGAAGCGGGAGATGTCGAGCTTCTCGAGTCGTTGCAAAAAGAGCTTGGCCGAAAGATCGATGCGACGCACCAATGGGTCAATCCGATCGGGATCAAAATATTGCTCTCCGACATGGGACTTATTGAACCCAATATGCGATTGCCTTTATGCCTGCCCCAGGTGCGATGCTCGTGACAATGCACCCAAAGCAGCTCAATGCTACTTAGGCAATATTATTGCAATCTAAGCAGTTTGCAATACATGTTCGCGCATACTATTGGTGTGCTCGATCACGGCGCCGGTTCTTTTTTCATACGGGAATGAAAGGAAAGGACGCGGGATACGACGCAATTCTACAATAGTGGGGTAATGCAAAATCACCTTTTTTAAAGATAGCTGATCGAGGAGAGGGGTCTCTTCTTTGAGTTTTTTTAAACGGCGCTTTGCTTCGAGGTTCCACAGATTGAGAAGTTTTTTTCCCGAGTAGGTCGGTTTTGCAAAAATGGTGTTTGCCACCAGTTTATAATCGTCATCGAAAGGAAGTTCATCGCGGAGATACAGGGAAATATCGGCTCGACACTTATCGAAGAAGGTAGGGGCTTTTTGAAAAACCGAATCAATATCGACATAAAGGACGTCTTCCCCCGATTTTTCCAATTCTTTGATAATAAAATGAGGCTTATATGCCAAAAACGTGTTGAGAGAATCGAATGCTACTTCTTCAATGAAATAGTCAATTCCATTTTTTTTGCACGACGCTTCAAATTGGTCTCGAACACTCTCCGATATGAGCTTTTTCGAGAAATAGCTGATTACTTTTTTCGGTTTCAAACCAAACTCCTTCAGGTTTTCC
Source organism: Chlamydiae bacterium RIFCSPHIGHO2_12_FULL_49_11 (assembly GCA_001794905.1). Classification (GTDB taxonomy): domain Bacteria; phylum Chlamydiota; class Chlamydiia; order Chlamydiales; family 2-12-FULL-49-11; genus 2-12-FULL-49-11. The sequence continues at coordinate 776 of MGLW01000061.1, read as the reverse complement.
TTTTAAAATTTTTCACCATTTGTTCTTTCTGCTGAGAAGAAGCACGGCGGCATTATACAAAAATGTTGAGACAATTGTCGAGAAAATTATGAAAAAATGTCATTTCCCTCTCTAATTATGCGTGGAGGGCTTTTGAAATGATTTCTTGATGCAGATTTTCAAGAAATATTTCCGGTTTTAGATCGCGCATTTGCACATTATTTCGTGTCCTGACCGAAAGATGACCGGAAGAAAGTTCATCATCGCCCACCGTGAGCATGTAGTTGACCTGGTCATTTTGGGCATTGCGGATCTTTTTTGAGACCGATTCGTGGCTTTCATCGATTTCGACCGGATCAATGACCGCTAAGAATTTTTCTTTGAGGCTGCGGGCATAGTCAATATGCCGGTCGGCAACGGGGATAAGGCGAACGGGGCGCGGGCTGAGCCACAGGGGAAAGCGGCCCGAAAAATGCTCGACCAGGATGGCGAAAAAACGCTCGATGGAGCCGAAAATTACGCGGTGGATCATGATGGGACGGTGGGGTTTGGAGTCGTCTCCCGTATATTCAAGATCAAACCTCTCCGGAAGCGACATGTCGAGCTGGATGGTTCCGCATTGCCAGGTTCGGCCGAGGGCGTCTTTGACATGGAGATCGATTTTAGGACCGTAAAAGGCCCCGTCGCCCGGATTGATCCGATATTCTTTGCCCCACTCGTCGAGCGCTGATTGCAGGCCACGCGTCGTCATTTCCCAGTCGGCGTCGGTGCCGACCGATTTTGCGGGGCGGGTGGAG
>MGLW01000060.1 GCA_001794905.1 Chlamydiae bacterium RIFCSPHIGHO2_12_FULL_49_11 | reverse complement strand
CTGGTTGCTGGTAATATTGCTCGGCAGCTTGAGAGGCGTGCATCGTACCGCAAGGTCATGAAAAAGTCGATTCAGAGCGCGATGGACTCCGGCGCGTTAGGTGTGAAAATTCAGTGCTCCGGAAGGCTCGGCGGCGCAGAGATTGCCCGTTCGGAATGGTATAAGGAAGGCAAAGTCCCTATGCAAACGTTGCGTTTTAAAATCGATTACGCAACAGCACGGGCAGAGACGACGTATGGAGCGATCGGGGTCAAAGTATGGATCACGATCGGAGAAACGGAAGAAGCAAAATAAGGATGAACCATGGCACTCGCACCTAAGAGAACAAAATTTAGAAAGAATCAGAAAGGCTCCCTGGAAGGACTCTGTAAAGGGGGAGCATTTGTCGAATTTGGGGATTACGGTATGCAAGCTCTCACGCGTGGATATGTGACGTCGAACCAGATTGAAGCGTGCCGGATTGTGATCAGTCGGTTTTTCAGCCGCAAGGGAAAAGTATGGATTCGTATTTTTCCCGACAAACCGATCACCAAAAAACCTGCCGAAACTCGGATGGGAAAAGGAAAGGGAGCTGTAGATCATTATGCGGCTTCGGTGCGCCCGGGACGGATCATGTTTGAAGTATCGAACGTGTCGAAAGAAGATGCACAAGCCGCTTTCCGGATTGCCGAAGGAAAACTTGGTATCCGTACGCGGTTTGTAGAAAGATTAGAAAGGATTGGAAGGTAGTGTCTATGGTCACTTTTGAAGAACTGAAAAATTTTGATGAGAAAGAGCTCGAGACAACAATTGGTTCTCTCTCGAAAGAGCTTGTAAAGCTGCGCATCGAGGCGAACCGTCAAAAAAAAGTGGATAAGCCCCACCTCTTTGTTTTGACCCGCAAGAGAATCGCACAGGCAAAAACATTATTAAATGCAAAAGCAAGAGTTTAAAGATATGCATAAACGTAAAACATTTACAGGTGTCGTCTCGTCCAATAAAATGGATAAAACGGTCGTCGTAACCGTGTCAACACGGATGCCGCACCCCCTCTACAAAAAAGTGGTGACACTCAAACGGAAATTTTATGCTCATGATGAGCAAAACCGCTGCAAGGAAGGGGATGCCGTGACGATTGTAGAAACAAGACCCTTATCGAAAACAAAAAGATGGCGCGTTTTAGACGCCTAAGCAAAAAGAGAAAAGAGTTATGATTCAAGAAGAAACAGAACTGGACGTGGCAGATAATACGGGAGCGAAACGAGTGCGATGCATTCGTGTTCTCGGCGGAACAGGCAGGCGTTATGCCCGTGTGGGAGATGTGATCGTCTGCTCGGTAAAGGAAGCGACTCCCAAAGCGATCGTAAAAAAGAAAAGCGTTGTGAAAGCGGTTGTTGTTCGTACTAAACAGAGAATACGACGTGCCGACGGAAGCTATTTGAAGTTTTTTGATAACAGTTGTGTCATTCTCGATGACAAGCTGGAAAATCCGCGAGGTACGCGCATCTTTGGACCGATTGCACGGGAAATCCGCGATCGGGGATTTATGGAAATCGTTTCCAAAGCGGTAGAAGTTATTTAGGAGAGAATGAAGATGAAACGGCTGAAAGTAAATGATCCTGTGATCGTGATTGCGGGCAATGATAAAGGCGTCGAAGGAAGTGTCGTATCGATTGACAAAGATCGGGTTGTCGTGAAAGGAGTATGCAAGCGTAAAAAACATCAAAAATCCCGGGGCGATAACACGCCGGGAAAAATGGTGGAGTTTAATGCGCCGATAAACATTTCGAATGTGATGTACTGCCATAAAGGCGAGGCCGTAAAGCTCCGCACGCGTATCCGGGAAGATAAGAAAGAAATTTATTTTAAAACAAAAGAAAATGAAGAGAAAGTAATTCGAACCATCTGAGGATGAAAGTATGACACAAGCACAACTCAAACAGCATTACAAGGAATCGGTCGTAGGCGAGCTGCAGCAGCGGTTCGGGTACGGCAATCTGCACGAGGTTCCCGAACTCAAGAAGATCGTCATTAGCATGGGTCTTGCCAAGGCAACAAAAGATAAAAAACACCTCGATGCGTGCCATAATGATTTAATGCAAATTGCCGGCCAAAAGCCGATTTTTATACGGTCAACCAAATCGATTTCGAACTTTAAACTGCGAGAAGACCAGATCATCGGATTGAAAGTAACGCTGAGAGGGAGCCGTATGTACGACTTTTTGTACCGGTTCCAACATATCGTCGCGCCGCGCATTCCCGACTTTAGAGGATTGAAGCTTAAAGGAGACGGAAGAGGAAGCCTTTCTTTCGGATTGAAAGAGCAATCGATGTTTCCGGAAGTCGATTTGGATAAAATTGCTATTGTACAAGGGATGAACATCACCTTCGTAACAACGGCACAATCGGATGAAGAGTGTATCGCCCTCCTGAGGATGCTGGGTCTACCGCTCAAAAAGAGTTAAAATATAAAGGAATATGAAATGGTAAATGATATTATTGCCGATCTCTTGACACGAGTAAGAAACGCTCTCATGAGAAAACACAAATTTGTCGATGCGCTGAATAGTAAAATGGTGCGCAGCATTCTGAACGTGTTTAAAAAAACCGGTTTCGTCTACGATTTCAAAGAGTCGGACAATAAACGGCTGGTTAGAGTCTATCTCAAATATGATACGGAGAGAAACCCGATTATTCGAGGGCTCCGTCGCTCTTCTACTTCCGGATGCCGTATTTATTTGAATAAGGATGAAATGCCGATTGTCCATAAAGGGCTCGGAATTTCTGTTGTATCGACCTCAAAAGGGGTGAAAACTGGAGCCGAAGCACGCAAGGAAGGCGTGGGCGGTGAATTGATTTGTACGGTATGGTAAAGGAGTCTGAACGATGTCACGATTAGCTAAAAAACCGATTCATGTTCCCCCAGGGGTAGAAGTGACCCTCTCGGGAAAAAGTGTGATTCAGGTGAAAGGACCCAGAGGAAGTCTCAAGGTTGAGCTTCATCCGGGGATTTCTGCTTCTTATGAGGAAGGAGTGATTGCCCTTTCATTCGATGAAACAAAACAAGAAAAGTCGTTCTACGGCCTCGATAGTGCGCGTGTGAAAAACGCTGTGACCGATGTCGTTGCAGGATATACGAAAAAATTGGAGCTTGTCGGTGTCGGTTACCGTGCTGCCCTGCGGGGAAATATGGTGGAAATGACACTTGGGTATTCGCATCCTGTGCAACTTTCCATTCCGCAAGGGGTCAAAGTGGAAATTGATAAAAACACCGTTGTTGTCGTGAGCGGCTTCGATCGGCAGGTGGTGGGACAGTTTGCCGCAAGTTTGCGAGCTGCACGACCTCCGGAGCCTTACAAAGGGAAAGGAATCCGTTACGACGGAGAACAAATTGTGAGAAAAGCGGGAAAATCTGCTAAAAAATAAGAGAAAACTATGATCAGTGAACAAAAATCTACACAAGTGCAGCGTCAAAGAAGAAAATCGCGTGTGCGCAAGAAATTTCATTCGCATCGCCATATGCGCATGTCGGTATTTCGTTCGAACACACAGCTGTATGTACAAATTATTGATGACAATGTAGGCCAAACCATTGTGGCTAAAAGCACCCTTTCAAAGGAATTTGCCTCTCTCAAAGAAAGAAAGGCCCGTTCCAGCGAGCTCGGCAAACAAATAGGCGCTCTTGCCAAGGCTAAAGGGATTACACACGTTGTGTTTGATCGAGGAATGTACAAGTTCCACGGCCATGTGGCACTTATGGCAAACGGTGCGAGAGAAGCGGGACTCCAATTTTAAGGAAAATTATGAAAGAAAAAGAAAGTTCAAACAAATCAGAAGTGCAAGAAAAAGTTCTCTACGTCAACCGTTGTGCGAAAGTAGTGAAAGGCGGAAGACGCTTCAGCTTTTCGGCGCTAGTGCTTGTCGGCGACGGAAAAGGCGGTGTGGGCCTCGGATTTGCAAAAGCAAACGAGGTGCAGGATGCCATTCGCAAAGCCGTTGATGAGGGGAGAAAAAAATTCTACCGATTCGAGCTTTTCGAACATACGATTCCGCATGATACTTGTGCTAAGCACGACGGTGCCACGGTTCTCATCAAGTCTGCCCCTGCCGGAACCGGAATCATCGCCGGATCCCATGTGCGTTCCTTGCTTGAAATGACCGGTGTCAAGGACGTCGTTGCAAAAAATCTTGCCGGGAATAACCCGGGCAATCAGGTTCGGGCTACGTTGAAAGCCCTCCTAAAATTACAAAATCGCAATCACAAATTAGCTTTGAGAGGACAGAATGGTATCATTGTCTCAGCTTAAAAATACCCACCGGAAGAAGGTCAGCACGAAACGTGTCGGACGCGGAATCGGCAGCGGAAAAGGGAAAACCTGCGCCCGCGGGGCAAAAGGCGCCAAGTCGCGAAGCGGTTACAAAAGGCGGCATGGAAGGGAGGGGGGCCAGCTCCCGATGTTCAAACGGATTCCGATCCGTGGCTTTACTCGGGGCATCGTGTTGGAAGAAACCTTTGTGCTCAACTTAGTTCGTATTGATACTCTCTACATGGAAGGAGAGACGGTATCACTCGAAACGCTGCAAGCGAAAAACCTCATTCCGAAAAAAAGGAGCCCTCTCGTGAAGATTCTCGGGAATGGAAAGCTTTCCAAAGCGCTCCGATTTGAAGTGGACCGTATTTCAAAATCGGCGGAAGAAAAAATCCGCGAGGCCAAAGGAACGATCGAGAATACAAAATGATAGAGAAATTGCGAAAGATATTAACCTCAAAGGAATTAAAAGAGAGGATTTTTTTTACTCTCTTTGTTCTCGCAATTTGCCGCATCGGAGCCTATATCCCCGTACCGGGAATTAACGGAGAAGAAGTGGTCAAAGTAGCCAAGTTTGCCAGCGGGGGAGGCCAAAATCTTTTGCAACTCGTCGACATGTTCACGGGCGGCGCTTTTGCCCATATGACCATCACCGCTCTCGGGGTGATGCCGTACATCTCCGCTTCCATCATCATGCAAATGCTCATGATGATCGTTCCCTCCATGACTCGTGAAATGAAAGAAAGTCCTGACCAGGGAAAGCGCAAAATGTCGCGCAATACGCGCATGCTCACGATCTTATTTGCTGTAGTGCAAGCCACTTTCTTTGCTCGCCATGCCATTGCCATGAACTTGTCTCATCCCGGAATTCTCTACCAGTCCATATTGTCTTACGAACTTTTCTATACTCCCATCTTATTCTATGCTCTTGTCATCGTGACGATGACTTCGGGTACCTTGGTTCTAATGTGGCTCGGTGAACAGATTTCCGAGAAAGGGGTCGGTAACGGGGTAAGTTTGATCATCACCCTCGGCATTATTGCCTCTTTTCCGTCCATGATCGGCTCCATAACGCGCTCCTTGAATCTTGATTCTCAGGAGGCGGGAGAACTTTCCTTTACCTCCCTCTTCGTCCTGTCTTCGGTATTTGTGTGTATCGTCCTCGGGACCATACTTGCGATTCAGGGAGTCAGAAAAATTCCTCTCCAGTATGCGCGAAGAAACGAAGAAGGAACCACTGCATCCTTTATCCCCCTAAAAATTAATTTTTCCGGAGTGATTCCCGTCATCATCGCCAATTCGGTCCTCATGCTTCCTGCTACCGTCACGCAATTTATGTCCGGCTCGGAACTGGCGCGTAAGCTTGCCCACTACCTTTCCCCCGGTTCTTTCGTTTACATGAGTATTTACGTCGTCCTCATTTTATTTTTTACTTACATTTGGACGGCAAACCAGTTTAATCCGCAGAATATCGTTTCTGAAATGAAGCGCCACGGAGCTTTTGTGCCCGGTATCCGGCAAGGAAAACCCACCGAGGAATACCTTGATTACTGCATGAACCGGATTACCTTGCTGGGGGGAATATTTTTGGCTGTAATCGCAATTTTACCAACAATTGTTGGCAAACTATTGTCGGTAGGATATACTATCAGTCACTTTTTCGGAGGGACTTCCCTCTTGATTTTGATTGGGGTCGTCCTCGATACGACAAAGCAAATTGATTCATATCTTATTGCTAATAAGTACGATGGATTTATGAGCCGGAAAGTTTTACGTTAACGTTAAAAGGAAATATACTATATGCCAAGGATTGCGGGTGTTGATTTACCCAAGAAAAAAAGACTGGAAATAGCGCTGACTTATATCCACGGGATCGGTCTCCACAGATCTAAGAAAATCATTGCGGAACTGGGGCTGGATCCCAACCTTTCCTCCGACAAGGTCAGTGAAGCGGAAGCTGCCAAGATTGCGACCCATATTCAAACCAACTTCGTCGTGGAGGGGGATTTGAGAAGGGAAGTGCAGTCAAATATCAAACGGCTTATCGGCATTAACTGCTATCGCGGACAAAGGCATCGACTAGGACTTCCCACAAGAGGGCAACGGACACGGACAAATGCCCGCACTCGAAAAGGAAAACGAAAAACAGTTGCGAACAAGAAAAAAGCGGTAAAATAATTTTAGGAAAAGGTCTCTGGAATGGCGAAAGAAAATCCACAAAAAATCATGAAGAAAAAAGCACCTGTCAAGGTGAAAAAGAAAAAGGTTTGCTCTACGGGAACCGCGCATGTGAAAGCGACATTCAACAACACGATCATCACTATTACCGACCATTCGGGGAATGTGATCTCTTTTGCCTCTTGCGGATCGTCAGGATTTGCGGGATCGAAAAAATCTTCCTCTTTTGCTGCTGTTGTGGCGGCACAGAATGCTGCCAAGAAAGCAATTTCCATTGCCGGCATGAAAGAAGTAGATGTGCTTCTTAACGGAGCAGGGGCAGGACGGGAATCTGCCGTCCGTGGGCTGAGCAGCGGCGGACTTACGATTACCGCGATCAAAGATAAAACACCTGTTCCCCATAACGGTTGCAGACCAAGAAAACGAAGAAGAGTTTAAAGGAGCTATAGAATGACGGTAAAATACGGTAAATTTGAGTTACCTACAAGCATCAAAATTGAAAAGGTGGATGAAGCGGGCAATTTTTGCCGCGTTATTGCCGAGCCCCTCGAAGCAAGCTTTGGGCATACGCTCGGAAATGCGCTGCGACGTATATTGCTTTCCTCTTTGGAGGCACCTGCTATCATTTCCCTTCATTTGGAAGGCGCCTCTCACGAATACACTGCAGTCGATGGAATCATTGAAGACGTGACGCGGATCGTGCTCAATTTGAAAACGGCCCTCCTTCGATATTTGCCTACCGACACCGAAACCGGGTCGAGAGCAGTAAAGATCATTCGCACGACGGTTGATATTTCGCACGATCAGATTGAAAAAGCGGGCGGACAATATGCCGTCACCATGGGCGAACTTTTCAAAGATTCGCATTTCGAAGTGGTCAATCCGGATGAACCGATTTTCACAGTGACAAAACCAATGCAGAAAAAAGTCACGTTGAAAGTAGGTCATGGACGCGGGTACGTTCCTTCCGAAAAATTGAACATTACAAACAAAGTCGCCGGAGAGATTCCTATAGATGCCATTTATTCGCCGGTACGTCTTGTGAATTATTTTGTAGAAGATTGCCGCGTAGGCGGACAGACCGATATGGATCGTCTTGTGCTTGAAATTACTACCGACGGACGGATCACTCCGCAAGAAGCGCTCGGGTTTTCTACGCAAATTGCTGCACACCATTTCAGCATTTTCAATCAAGAAAACTTCCAAGCGATCATGTACGAAGAAGAATATGATGAAGCGGAAAATGCGACCGATTCGATTTTGAACAAGCTCACGCTCAAAATCAGCGAAATCGAACTGTCCGTCCGATCTACCAACTGTCTTGCGATGGCAAATATTGATACGATTGCAGAACTTGTCGTTATGCCTGAATCGGAGATGTTAAAATTTAGGAACTTCGGGAAAAAATCGCTCAATGAAATCAAGGACAAATTGGAAGAAATGGGACTCCATCTCGGTATGGACCTTGGACGTTACGCTATTTCTCAGGAGAATGTCAAAGAAAAGATCAAAGAGTATATGAATAAGTAGGGTGAAAAACTATGAGACATCGAAAACACGGCGGCAAATTACATCGGACGGTAGCCCATCGAGATGCGCTACTTCGGAACATGTCCAAAGCATTGATTTTGGAAGAGCGTATTGAAACGACAGTGGTCAAAGCCAAAGAGTTGCAAAAATTTGTGGACCCTTTGATCAATGCTGCAAAAAACGATTCGCTAAGCAGCAGGCGTACGGTTCTGAGGGTGCTGGGACTCCATTTTAATGAGCTTTCGCCGAAAGAACGGCGACGTGCAAAAAACGGCGACGTGTCGGCGTATAATGCTGACAGACTGATCTTAAACAAATTATTTGGCGAGATCGGTCCCAAATATAAAGAACGCAGCGGTGGGTATACGCGGATCGTGAAAACGGGTTTTCGCGTCGGTGATGCGGCAAGTCTCTGTATCATCGAGTGTGTGTGATACGAGCTATACTAATAATCCCGCATTTTTTATATTTGAGCCTAAGAAGAGGCCGAGGGGGAGAATAAATTGGTTAAGCGTATAGCGATTAATGGCTTCGGAAGGATCGGCAGGATTGCGTACCGGATTCTCGCAGCCGATCCCAATTTTGATGTCCTGCTTATCAACGATTTAGTCCAGCCTCAAGCTATGGCCTATCTTCTGCAGAACGATTCGGTGTATGGAAGATGGGCGAAAACGGCGTATGCAGAAGGAAACTTTTTGTATGCGGGGGAAAAGCGGGTGCAGCTTTTCTCCGAGACCGATCCTAAAAACATCCCTTATCGTGAATTCGGGATCGATTGTGTGATCGAATCCAGCGGAGTTTTTACGACGCTGGAAGGTGCGCGAGCACATATAGCCGCCGGGGCGAATAGGGTCGTCATTTCTGCACCGAGCAAAGATGCACCGATGTTTGTGATGGGGGTGAATGACCACTTGATTGATCCGGAAAATCACGACGTCATTTCCAACGCGTCGTGTACGACAAATTGTCTTGCACCGCTTGCAAAAGTGCTCTTGGAAAATTTTGGTATTGTTGAAGGATTGATGACTACAATCCATGCAGCAACCGCAAGCCAATCCGTAGTGGATAGGGCGGCAAAAAAGGATTTACGAAGCGGCCGAGCCGTGCTCAATAACATTATTCCGGCAAGTACCGGCGCTGCCAAAGCAGTCGCGAAAGTGTTGCCCGCATTGGAAGGCAAATTGACCGGAATGGCATTTCGAGTGCCCGTATTGGACGTGTCTTGTGTCGACTTCACAGTAAGATTAGAAAAACAAACAAACTTAAAAGAAATAGCAAACGTCATTAAAGAAGCAAGTAAAACAAGTTTAGCAGGAATTATAGGCTTCACAGAAGAAGCCGTTGTTTCCTCCGATTTTATCGGGTGTCCCTTATCCTCCATTTTTGATATTAATGCAAGCATGGAACTCAACCCGAATTTTTTCAAATTGATAGCCTGGTACGACAACGAATGGGGATATGTGATGAGGCTTGTTGACCTTGTCAGGCGCGTAGCCTGATCTTTAATGACATGCCATAAACAACATGGGTGTCATATTATGAACTTTACAAGAGAACCAATACTAGAGTCGATCATTTCGGCTCGAGACGGGCATAAAATTCTCGTCAAATCTACAAAACATAGTACTGAAGGGGAATTTTTCGTCGATGCCGTCGAAGTCGTTTCCTTCGGTCCGCAGATTTTTTATCGCTGCCTCGAAAAGCCGCGTCCTTTTTTTCTTCCTGCCAGTGATTTTTTAATCGAAGAAGTCAAAGACCAAAAAGTGGCCATCCGTCATACGGTCGAAGGGAAAAATACGAAAGTTATCACGACCGAGTCGGTAGCCGAAAAAGCGTCCGACGAATCTCAAGGCGACAAAGGAAAAAATAAAGACAAGCGGCGGCGGCGCGGCGGAAAAAAAGAGTCGAAGCAGAATGGGGCGCTCCGATCGGAAGATGAGTCTGTTTCTCTCGAAGAGGAATCTTTGACAGAAAAGCCGGTGCACCACGACGAGCTTTCCAGCGAAGTAAAAGCGCGGCTTCTCAAACCTCCGGAAGGGTTGATTTCGGTAAGCTTGCAAAAATATCGGAAAGAACTCATGGAAGAAGAAGCATCTCGCATTCCAACTTCTTCCGATGAAACTTATACCGAAGAGCACGAATCGATCAAAAATGCCGAAGTGAAACCGACTTTGGTAGAAGAAGGCAATGAGGAACATTTCGAATTTTCACAGCAACTTTCGATTTTTCCCGAAGATGAATAACATAACACCCTTCGACAAAAATAAATTCTTTGCATCATATTATTGCATCGTTTAAAATTTTTTTGATCGGAGGTGGTCATGAGAATTTTGCTTTGTTTTTTGATTTTTCAACTGAATGCGAGTGCCGGGTTCTTTGTTCCGAAGACGATCAGTGAAGAACTGCGTCCTTTCATTCAAAAACTCGAAAGTGAAAGACGGCTCCTGATTCCCAAAGAACAAGCGCAGGGGACCAGGATAGCCGGTCGCATCCATCGTGCATTCTGTCATTCCCTGATGGGAAAAATGGAAACGAAGGAAGTCCAGAATATTCATATGATTTCTCATTCGAACGGCTTCAAGAGAAGCATTTATGCCAAACGGTGGGAACCCTTTCTGGAAGCGTTGCATAAGGCGCATGGGAAAGTGCATTTGATTTTTCCCCAAAAGCGGTTTCAAGAGTTGTCCATCAAGGGAAAAGACACGTTTACGCGGGTTTTGTCCCGCTTTTCCCCGCTGATTGAGCTTCATCCGCTCGAAAAGGGGCTTGCCAGATGGAAGGTGGGAACAACCTATGTGATGCACGACGAAGGGGAAAACCGACTGATTTTCCATATGCATCGCCACAAGGGAGCCTATACTTTCGTACTCGACACAGGAGCCGGTGCCATGAAAGAAGCAACACTCTGTAAATTGCTCCCCGAGCTTTACCGCTATATTTGAATTCATTTGAGTATTATTCCTGCGATATGGCACAAGGCGAAGTATGAAATTTGTTCGATTTTTCTGTTGTCTCCTCATCGTTTATGCTTTTAGCATATTAGGGGCCTACGGTGCCGGCGGAGGGCTCGTATCGGGATGGTATCTCAGTTTGAAAAAGCCCGCCTTCACCCCGCCTTATTATCTGTTCGGCCTCATTTGGGGTGTTGTGTATACTTTTCTCACATTTAGTTTATGGCTCGTGTGGGAAAAAAGCCGTGTGCGCACCGTGCCTTTCACTGCCTTCGGCTTATTTTTTTTAGCTCTTTTTTTAACCGTGCTCTGGCCTGCGGTTCTCTTTGGATTTTATTGGATTACGGGCGCGCTTGCCCTCTTGTTTTGCCTCTGGATCGTCGTGATTCTGGCGATGTTGTATTGCGGTAAATATTCGATCCTTGCCGGAGTGCTGTATGTCCCTTTTTTCTTGTGGATCACGTTTGCACTTTACTTGAATAGCGGTTTGGTTTTACTCAATTGAAAGGAGAAATATGTCGGTACTCTTAGGATTGGATATTTTATTCAACTTCATGGTCGGTTTCATTTTGGTCGGTTTGATTTGGACGGTGCAGATGGTGCACTACCCGATGTTCATTTACGGAAAAGGGGATGAGGAATTTTTCAATTTCCACGCACGCCGTTTTGCTCTTATCATGATTCCGCTCATGCTTGTTGAAATGGCCCTGTCGGTCACCCTCCTCTTCTTCACTACATTGCTCTATTTGAAGGTGCTGTTCTGGGTCCACTTTATTTTCAACGTGGTGATTTGGATTGAATCGCTTGTCTTCCAAATCCCTGACCACCACAGGGTGAAGAAGCATTTTTCCGAGGAACATGTGCAGGTCCTCATTCATCATAACTGGTATCGTACGGTTCTGTGGACTTCAAAGGCGCTCCTTGCCTTTGTCATCGTCCTCTCATCCCTTCTCAGAAGTTAGGCCGTGTCATCAAAGTTCGTTCAATGGGTTTTTGAGATAGTCGAAGATGCCCGAGAGAGAGGCCACGTAGCCTTGGATGCGGGTTCGACGAATGAGACGTCTTTGCGGAGTTGTCCAGGGGAAAAGGAGAAGGTAGTGCACCTCTTTGAGGAAGAGGGTAAGGAGGAGGCGGCCGATCTCTTGCAGGATGCGCCGCTGAAAGGGCGAGGGGGCGATGTTTTTTCGGATGTAGCGAAGCCGGTTTCTCCAAAAGTAGTACTTCTTCGTCACCGAAGGATTCGTCACGGCACGGGATACCTTGTGATGCACAAAGGCATCGGGGCAAACAGAAATCGGAATGCCCGCACGCTTTGCCTGCAGGCACCAGTCGGCTTCTTCGAAATAGAGAAAATATCCTTCGTCCAAAAGGCCGACGGCGCGAAGGGCGGAGGTGGGGGCAAAAAGGGAGCATCCCGTCACGTAGTCTAGCCGGTCAAGCGGGAGGGCAGTTTCGTGAGAGCTTTGGCGATATCCGATCAGGTCGAAAGTAAGACGCTCGGAGTCCCAAATGCCGCCGTAATGGTCCAGGGTATGAGGGTCATCGTAGAGCACTATTTTCGAGCCGATGATGCCGGGATGATTTGTTGCCCATAAAGCCAGTTTTTCCAAGTAGTCGGGAGGGACCCACGTATCGTTGTTGAGAAGAAGAAAGGAGGTAGCGCCCTCTTGCAAGAGCCGGAGCACATGGTTATTGCCTCCGGCAAAACCGAGGTTCACGGGAAGGAGGTAGTAAATGACGCGCGGCATTTCGGGGAAGGTGTCGGTTGTGCCGTTATTGACAAGATGGACCGTAAAATCTCGGTAGGTATTTGCAAAGAGCGACTGCAGACAACAAAGGGTATCGTCCCTGTTTTTGTAATGGAGAACTACGATGTCAATATGCACGCTACCCAGTGTGTACTGTTTTGGTTTTTTTTTCAATCGCAGGAAAACAGGGAAGTAGGGTAAGATGAAACTATGGATGTGATCGCTTCGTGCAGTTTTAAAGGGGGAACGGCTAAAACTTCCACCGTGCTTCATATCGCTACACTCCTTGCACAACAGCATGGGAAAAGGGTACTTCTCATCGACTTCGATGCGCAGGCTAATTTGACCACCGGTCTCGGTTTCAGTAACGACCAGCACCTGACGATGGTGAAAGTGTTGCAAGGGGAAGCCGGCACCCTCGATGTGGTGCAAAGAACACCGATCGCAGGGCTCGATCTTATTGC
>MGLW01000059.1:13341-25278 GCA_001794905.1 Chlamydiae bacterium RIFCSPHIGHO2_12_FULL_49_11 | reverse complement strand
GGGCTCGATCTTATTGCTGCCAATGTGTACCTCGACGGCGTAGAGGCGACCTCGCCCATTGTGAACGATTTGTATGGCCATGAAAGACTCAGACGCTCCCTGAAAGGAATCGATTACGATGTTGTCTTTATCGATACGCCGCCCAGTTTGGGATGGCTCACCCAAAGCGCTTTTTTTGCGGCACAATATTCGATCATTTGCGCCGTGCCAGAGCCGTATAGCATTTTGGCTCTTAACCGGCTGAAAGAGTATCACGAACAAATCCAGGAACATCACGACCTTAGTATTCTGGGAGTGGTACTCTCATTTTGGGATGAGCGGGGAGCAACTAATCCGGCGTACGTTGCTGCCATTGAAGAGGCGTTCCCCGGTAAATTGTTTCCGACGAAAATCCGCCGAGATATCTCCGTTTCCCGGAGCGTCCTCAAAGGCCTTCCCGTAACAGCAGCATATCCGCATTCTCGTGCTGCAAGCGATTATGCATCCCTTACGGGGGAATTTTTAGCGAGAATTTCCAGCGAGTCATTATGCCAAGTGCAGCCACTCTAGTCCGCGAATTTTTGGGGAAAAAGAAAAAGGGAACCCCTGTCGAAAAAGTCGTTCCCCATAACAGTTTCCGTTCTTTGTTCGATGTAAAAGAAATATCGGAGGAAGAGAAAGAAAAGTTTTCGCTCGAGCTGGCCCCTTTTTTTGAAGTGGCTTCCGAGCAGGAGAAACGAGAACTTTTTCAGGCCACATCTGAACTTCGGTCGGTGCAAAAGCAGGCGGTGATTCTGGTCGGAGAGCGAATTTTCCGCGTGCGTGAGATGCTGCGCGAAAAGAAAGAGGGCGATTTCGTTTTTACCAAATGGCTCTCACTCGTCTTTTCCAGCAAAAAAACGGCTTACAATGCTCTTGCCCTGTACGAATTTTTTCTGGAACTTCCCGACGAGGGTGCCCGTGAAAAGGTGAAAACAATGCCTCTCAAGGCGATTTATATCTTGGCATCGCGGCGGGGGGATGTGGAAAAAAAGCGCGACCTGATCGACCGCTTTGAAGGCGGCCCCCAAGAATTACTGATCGAAGAAATTAAACGTACGTTTCCCCTCCCGCAGCAGGATAAACGAAATGCCCGTAAAAGAGGCGCCGGCCTTGTTTTTGAACTGGAACGGCTGATCCGGCTCGTCCAGAATGATGCTTTTGCTCAAAATGATTTGCGAGAGGCAAGGGAAAAATTGATCGAACTAAAGAGACTTCTCGAAGAGCGAGAGGGTTGATTCCAGCCCTTCCTGTTTCCAGGCAAGCAGCAATTTTTTATATTCGATGAGCGGCCGGATGACTCCTTGCAGTTCTTCTTCCCCTCGGACCGTTTCTACTATAGTCCAAAAGACGGAGGGTTCCTTTTCATCCAGGGCAGAAGAGAGGAAAAGGAGCTTTTTTAAAAGATCGACTTGATGGTCTGTAAAATGGTTTTGCAGGGGGATCAGGGCGGCAATGCCCTTGCGGATTGAAGAAATTTTTGCGAAAGCGGTAAAAAACAAAGTTTGCAACGCTCCCGCATTGCTGAGAGGGAGAAAATAGTGGAGCCTGGCTTTGATGTGGCAATGCTGCCTTTCAAGATAGTAGAGGAGAAGGGAAAGTTCATGCAAGCAGCACGATAGTGTCTGATCCAGTTCAACGATATTTGGAGTTTTCTTTGCCATCGCCATTAATTATCATTCTATAATAACAGGGAATTAAATTTAAGAGGAATTTTGTGTCGAAAAAAAAATTGATTTGGTAGGGTGCAAATATGGGTCCCGAAGATATAGAAGTTGTTGCCAAACGGATGGCGCAACAAATGAAACATTACCTCATCACAACTTACGGTAAGACGAGCGAGGAAGCAACCGATGGGGAGCTGTACCGTGCTCTGAGCCTTGTAATTCGTGAAGAGATCATGATCAATTGGACCGCTACGATGCATACGGTCCAACGAAAAAAGGCGCGGCGCCTCTATTATTTTTCCCTGGAATGGCTTCCCGGGCGTCTTACCCTAAACAACCTCCAAAATATTTCTGATGTGGAGCTGGTCAAAAAAGTATTAGGCTATCTCAAACGGGATTTTATGCATGTGATGCGGTCCGAGCCCGAACCCGGCCTCGGAAACGGAGGTCTCGGCCGCCTAGCCGCCTGTTATCTCGATTCTCTGGCCACGCACCACTACCCAGCGATGGGGTACGGACTGAGGTACCAATACGGCATTTTTGAACAGGAAGTGTGGTCGGGTGTGCAGATCGAAAGACCCGACACGTGGCTCCTCGGAGACTATCCTTGGGAGATGCGCCGCGATTCGATTGCATCGATTGTAAACTTTGCGGGAAGAACCGTCGAAAAACAAAATAAGAAAGGTGAGCCAGTCTACTTTTTGGCCGATAGTGAAGAAGTACGGGCACTCGCATACGATATTCCCATTGTCGGCTACGGCTATAAGCAGCCGTTTTCAGCCATGACGCTCCGGTTATGGACCACAAAAGAGTCGCCGCGGAATTTTGAACTTGCCCGGTTCAATGCGGGAGATTTGTATGATGCAACGCGCAACACGGCAGTGACCGATGTGCTTTATCCGAACGACAAATATTCACTCGGGCTGACCATGAGGATCAAGCAGGAATATTTGCTGGTATGTTCTTCATTACAAGATATTTTCAGTCATTATGACAGAATTTACGATACGATAGACGCTTTTCCCGACATTATCCGTATACAGATCAACGATACCCATCCGGCGCTCACGATTGCAGAGCTGATGCGGATTCTCATCGCCGAAAAAAACCTTTCCTGGCAGGAAGCGTGGGCGATCACCAAAACGTGTTGCAGTTACACCAACCATACGGTGTTGAAAGAGTCTCTCGAAGAGTGGGATGCGCACCTCTTAAGGGAACTTTTACCGCGCCAGCATCTTATCATCGAAAAGATCAATGCCGAGTTTTGTAATCGCGTTCGTGCCAAATTTCCCGAGGATGAAGAAAAGATCAGGCGCATGTCGATCATCCATAACGATCGGGTAAAAATGGCGCACCTTGCGATCGTCGGATCGCACAAAGTAAACGGAGTGGCAAAACTCCATTCGGAAATTCTTCAAAAGAACATTTTCCCCGATTTCCACGAATTTTTTCCCGATGTGTTTACGAATGTGACCAACGGCGTTACGCCAAGACGTTGGCTCATGGGAGTCAACCCTTTGCTCAGCAAAATGATCACCGAGCTGATCGGAGACAAGTGGATCGTTGACTTTGAGGAAATTGCAAGAATCAAAGAGCATGCAGGCAAAAAAGACGTGCAGGAGAGGTTCTTGCAAATCAAGCTGCAAAATAAGAAATGTCTTCTCGATGTCCTTGCCGAATCTAAAAAGGCTCACTACGGGTCGATGGTCGATGTGGAAAAAGAGCTGTTTATGGAAGGCGACGCCCTTTTCGATGTCCAGATCAAAAGGATTCATGAATATAAGCGTCAGCTCATGAACGCACTGCAAAAAATCATGATCTACCACCGGATTCGCAAAAATCCCGATTCGGTGCGCATCAAACGCAAGGTGATCATTGCCGGCAAAGCGGCGCCGGGCTATGACATGGCAAAAAATATTATCCGCCTTTTCTATTGCATCGGACGAAAAATCAATACCGATCCCGTTGTGGGGCAAAAGCTGAAAGTGATTTTTGTGGAAAATTATAATGTTTCAAAAGCCTCGCTGATCATTCCTGCGTCCGACCTGTCCGAACAGATTTCTACGGCGGGGATGGAAGCGTCGGGAACGGGGAACATGAAGCTTGCGATAAACGGCGCGCTCACGATCGGTACCGAAGACGGTGCGAACATTGAAATGCGTGAGGCGATCGGAGATGAGTTTTGGCCGTTCCGCTGCGGTGCAACGACGGCTGAACTTGCAGAGCTCAGGCAAAGCGGAAAATATAAACCGTATGCCATCATTCAGTCTCACCCTGATATTGCCGAAGCCCTAGAAAGCTTGAGGTCGGGCGAGTTTGCCGAAAATGATATCGAACGCAAAATCATGCAGTCGATCTACGACAATTTATTGATGGGTTCCAATCCCGACTATTTCTTTGTCCTGCAAGACCTTTTTTCTTACAACGATGTGCAAAACCGGGTGGAAACCTACTACCAGGATTTACACAAATGGGCCGAGATTGCCCTTCATAACATCGGGGGAATGGGAAGCTTTTCTTCTGACGTGTCGATCAAAAATTATGCAAAAAATATTTGGAACTTAGAGCCTATCCCAGTCGATCACGATGAGCTCGAACGTGTCCGCCGCGAATTCCTGGAATCGGACCGCTGCTTCATCGCCTAAAATAATTCTTATACTGATTTTTAAGTTTGGATTTCGTACAATTCTTAACGGGGTTTTAATGGAACCAATTCACGGCTGTAATGCTTTTTTCGCTCCCGAATGGGGCTCAGAACAAAAGGATCTTCGGACTGCCGTTTCTTCAAACGATACGGCTGCGCTGCAGCGTTTGCTGGAGAGAGGCGCCGAATTGCCACAGAGTTCGACGGCAATGAACCTGATGCACATTGCAACTAAAAATAATAATATTGAGATCGTACGACTGCTTCTCGAGCACGGGGGGCAATCGATGGTGAATGAGGGGGTTCCGAAGACAGGATGGACCCCGCTTCACTATGCCGCCAAGTATGGAAGTACCGAGCTCATGCTTCTCTTATTGGAACACGGCGCTTCCGAGTCGGTTTCACGGGTGACCGGGGATGCTTTTCATGGCACTCCCCTTATGCTCATCTTTGTATCTGAAACGATTCCCAAGGACGTGACGAGAGAAAAAGCTCACCTGCTTATCGCCCATGGGGCCGTTAAGACAATGCATACGCTTTCATCAGAGAAAGAGCCGGCTCTATTTTTTGCCATCAAGCATGGAGACGTTGAATTGGTCCGGTATTGTCTCGATCATAGTACCGGAGCTGTCCCTGATTATATGACTGAATCCAATCACGTCACTGCCCTTCACGTTGCTGCCAAATATACTTCGACGGCCATGGTAGAGCTTCTTATTTCCCGAGGAGCCGCCCCCATGGCTAAAATTGCCACCATTACTGCGCACAACACTCCCTTTTCCATGGCGGTGATTGCAGGAAAAAACGACATCGCTGCTTATCTCGTGCCGCACACGTCACGAGAAGAAATTACGCGGGTTTGCTCCCTCACTCCTTTTTTTTATGATGCCATCCGTAGCAATAATATTGAACTGGTGGGTTTTTTACTCGAATACGGCGCTCCGGAAATTTTTTGCCGAGAAACCAAAACGGCATGCCATCCTCTCGCCTATGCCATCGCTCATGCAAGCAATCAGATGTGCGCTCTTATTCCCTATGGCAAAGGTGTCATCGATGCTCCCTTAAACGATGGGATGACTCTCATTGCTCTTGCCGTCCACTATGACCGGATTGAGGTAGCAAAGATGCTTCTGGGATTGGGCGCCCGGGCGGCTGTCAATACCCCCGCCGGAAAATTGCAATGGACCCCTCTTCAAATTGCGGCAAAAAAAGGGAACTTGCCCATGCTTCAGCTCCTCCTTGAAAATGGGGCCGCTCCGTCGGTGACACATTTTGCACAGAATAAAGATACGTGTTCCCCCTTGCATCTCGTGGCCCGATTAGCGGAATCCAAAATCGGTCCCGAAGTACAGATTGCCATGATGGAGCTTCTTTTTGCTCACGGGGCCAAAGTGACCATCCCTATGTCTTTTTCTCAGCATCCGCCGGTGCTGTTTTATGCCATGCAGCACTGTGATGAGAAAGTGGTGATGTATTTGCTTGCTCACTCTGCTCCCGGCGATATCCTCATGATACAAAACCAAATGACGCTCTTCCACCATGCTATTTTGCGGCGCTTTCCCCTTGCGGTCTATCAAATAATTGCGGGGATTGTAGGAAATCAAAGTCTCATATCTGAGCAAAATCAAGACGGAAATACTCCGCTCCATCTTGCCGTCCTGTGGGGCAATATAAACATTATCAGATTATTACTCTTGTACTCATGTACAAGCTCTTCTTTAAATGTGCAAAATAACGAAGGGCACACCCCTTACTCTCTTGCTTTAAAAGGCAATTTCGACGAGGTCATACTATTTCAACTCTCCCCTGATGTGTTGCAAAGAGACATAATAAGAGCAGGGCAAATGAATACTGAGGGAAAATCTTCCTTTTTATTTCAACTTGCTACGAAATCGTACCGTGGTACCGGAATGCAATTTTTTATGACCGAATCGATTCATTTTACTGCGCCCGTCGGTGTGGCTTTGATTGCGGTGGAGGGTGGCCTCACTAGAGGAACTCCGGAGGAGCTGCTTTATCCCCACGAAAAAAGGGAGCTTCTCATTGCAGCGGCACATGCAGAGAATCTTGCAATAGTGGAAAGGGTCTTCCCGTTGTATTCGCAAGAAAAGCTCAATCTGTCGTCCGAAAAGTACAACCAAAATACGGCTTTGCACCTTGTTTTGAAGTGTGGGTGCCTACGTTTGGCCATGATGCTTTATCAACAGGGAGCTCGGTTGGATATTCCGAACGGGGACGGGAAACTCCCCATCGATATGATCGAAAACGATCTTATCAAAGCGGCAGCTGCATCGTTTGTTTCCGAGGGGTTTGATGAAGAGAAGCAGAGATCCTTTGCTGCTCAAGCTTATAAACTCGGGAATATCGATTTTTTTATTTCCATGGCACCCTTTTTCCCTCCCTCTTTTTTTGAATCTGATTTTACGGGTCCCGGAACGACAATTTTGATGCTCGCAATAGAGAACTCGAAGTGGGAATTTGTCGAGTGGCTCCTTGGCCGCAACGAGGTCTCTAAGTGTATTTCTCGTGTGAGTCAGTATAACTCTACCCCTCTAATGAAACTTATACGCAGAGGTGGAGAGAGGTGTCTCGAACTTTTACTCCAAAAAGGAGCCCAAGACACTGTCAATCACCAAGATGTGGGGGGTTGGACTGCGCTTCATTATGCCGCAAAGTTTCACAACGATGGTATGCTTGCTACCTTGCTCAAGTTTGGGGCACAGCCCTCTGTCTATTTGCTCACCCAGGACCCGTTTGGATGGGGTGTCATTCAATGTGCATTTGCATTTGAATCCCGTATGAAAAATCAGCAGGGAGCACGGCGCGTGGTAAAATTGCTTCTGGAAGCGGGAGGAAGGGTGGATAGTGTTCCTCAAGCCGACGGCGGTAGGCCGTTACTGATGCAGGCACTCTTTGCCGGAGCCGATGAAGAGACAATCCGGATGCTCATCGGAGCGGGAGCACGCGCTGACATGAATAATGTTACCGGAGGCGGATTTACTTATTTGCACGCTGCGGCAAGGTCTTGTTGTGCGGAGCGTGTGAGATATGTGCTTGAAAACGGGGGTGTCCGCTTTTTGGAATTATGGGGCTCGGTGTCGGCTACCCCTCTGTATCAAGCGGTCAAATACAATAAACCGGCCACTAGAGTTCTAAAGATAGTATCTCTTTTACTCCATTACGGTGCTTACGACTCGGTGGACAAGCCGAATATAGACCAAGTGACGCCGGAGGATGCCCTTTTAGGGCGGAATGATTTTTCTCCCGGTGACAAACAGGCAGTCATTACGCTACTCCGGGAAGGAAAAAAAATCAGGGATGAGATCCGGGCATATTTGTATCACATCCGGAATTTGCTCCCACTTCCCGGCCTTAAGGGGCACAAAATGAATACTGAGCGGATTTTTTCCAAGGGGAAACTGACCTGGACACAACATGTATATCGT
Source organism: Chlamydiae bacterium RIFCSPHIGHO2_12_FULL_49_11 (assembly GCA_001794905.1). GTDB lineage: Bacteria > Chlamydiota > Chlamydiia > Chlamydiales > 2-12-FULL-49-11 > 2-12-FULL-49-11. The sequence goes on along the minus strand of MGLW01000059.1, from coordinate 17,503 downwards.
GGCAAAACGATGAGGAATTATTACGACGAAACGACGACGCCCGAGTTCCGAAGAAGCACTTTTGAATTTGCCTTGAGAGCCGGTAACGTGGAACTCGCAAAGCGCGTGCACGCGCAAGGAGTCTCCCTTTACCGATTATTTCAATCCCGTAATACTGCCTCATTTAGCTGTATCCAGGAAATGGTGAGCCTTCGGGATCATTTTGTACAGGCAAGGCAAGTGATTCTAGCGCATAACCCCGAGTTTGCCGAAATGGCACACAAGGCAGAGCTACACTTAAATAATGTCGTGAAGGCGCTCAATGCCGAAACTCAGGCAGACAAACGGAAAACTCTTCTTTCCCAAAGGGTGCAAAAGGAACAAGAGCTTAAAACAGTATGGGATCAAACCGATTCAATGCAGTTCGATACATCCTATGCATGGGCGGATTTAATGCGTGTGATCCTGTGGCGTGCCGAAAGAGAGCGCGCCCCGTGGATGGTTCAAGTATTTGCTATGCTGATGACAGATGAAATGGCAGATTACTTGAAAATTGAAGTGCAAAGAGCAGGAAGCCTCCTCGGAGCGATTCGACCAAGGCATTCTCTTACTCGAGAACATATTGTCCGTTACATTGAAAGAGGAGCCGATCCCAATGCTGTCGATGCGGAAGGGATGACTCCCTTGCGGCTTGCGCGCCGATACGGAACCGAGGAAGTCGAGAAAACTCTTTTAGAATACGGTGCTACCGAATAATTTAATAACCTCAAGGAGAAATAATCAAACATGAATCGTATTGTCAATGCCGGACAGGTTTTATTACGTTTTGCCACATCGGCGGAAGATGTGGACGAATCCGCTTTACTACAAATCAAAGAAGCCCTGCAAACCATCGCCCATGTTGCACGAGGAGCCGGGAACCTTGCTCGAACCCTGACCGGCCGCATCGGTTTTCAGCAAAATAGAGAAGAAATACAATCTATCGTCCATAAAACTCTTCATCTATGGAACGATCCCGCTATCGAGCAATTTCTTGAACTGGACAAGTGGCAAAGCGCAGGAAACGTAGACCTAGCCAAACAAAAAATCATCTCTTGCTTCAAAAACCATGATACTAGCCTCTATTTTTCCGGTTTAAAATTGACTTCTCTTCCACACAAAGCATTACGCATACTCAATGTAACTCTCTTGAATTGCAACGGATGCGCAATAGATAAGATTCATCTATCTGACCTTCCGCAGCTACAAACACTCGACTGCTCCGATAATCCATTACAGGAACTTACGCTGGAAAGATTGGATAAACTTGCGGACGTTGATTGTCATAGTTGCGCTTTAACTAGTCTTTATCTATCTGACCTTCCACAGCTAAAAATACTCTACTGCTCCTATAATCCATTACACGAACTTATGCTGGAAAGATTGGATACACTTATGAAAGTGTATTGTAGTCGTTGCGCTTTAACTAGACTTCATCTGTCTGACCTTCCACAGCTACAAATACTCTTCTCCAGCAATAATTATTCATTACAGGAACTTACACTGGAAAGATTGAATGAACTTGCGAAAGTTTATTGTGATGGTTGCGCTTTAACTAGATTTCGTCTATCTGACCTTCCGCAGCTACAAACACTCTTCTTTAGCGGTAATCACTTATTACGGGAGCTTACACTGGAAAGATTGAACAAACTCGCGGAAGTTGATTGTCATGATTGCGCTTTAACCGGACTTCATCTATCCGACCTTCCACAGCTACAAAGACTCTACTGCTCCCATAATCCATTACAGAGATTACCAAATGGTATATTTCAGCTTCCACGAGATAGCAATGTTACGCTATCCCATTGCGCCATTTCTACAGAAGATCGATGTCGCTATTATACGCTCAGTAGACAAAGAGAATATGAAGGTCCAAGAATCGAGTTTGGAGAATCTCATTCGTTACTCTTACGCAGCAATGAGGCCGCCTCTTCAAGCGATGACACTACAAATAATATCAGCTCCAAGAAAAGGAAAAGATAGTCAAACATGAATCATATTGTCAATGCCGGACAGGTTTTATTATGTTTTGCCGCATCGGCGGAAGATGTGGCCGAATCCGCGTTACCCCAAATCATAGAACAACAAGAGCATGAAGCCGTTCATCAATGGTTTCTGCAAAAGACATTTGAACTCTTACGTAGTAAAGAGGCCTCCTCCTCTAGCGAGGACACTATCTAATACCGAACGCAAGAAATAATGTCATAAATTCGAGCCAGATAACGAGGCAGATTTGAACGATCATTTCGAAACCCATATTTTTAAATATGAGTGAGAAAGGATCGTTCAAAGGTGACCGTTAGATGATTCCGAATTTGTGAAAGTATTTCTTGCGTTTGGTATAACACGTACCGGTAGTTCTTTCCTTGACAACTCGTTATAAATTCGGAAATGGGGAATTATTTGACGACACGCCCTAAAGGGACCATTTTTGCATGAGCCTATGGATTTCGTCTTGTAGCGATTCGATGGCGCGGGTGATTTCGGCAAGGAGCAGTTCGTTTTTCTCGATGAGTGAAATGAAGCGAAAGCCTTCGGTAATCACCGGATTGTGATTTGCAATGGCAAGGCCATTTTCGAAAAGGTTGTTCACATAGGCTCTTGCGAGAATGTTCGGAACGAGAGCGGCATCAAACTCTTCATCGATGGTCCACGAGAGCGCTTCTTCCACGGAATTGTAAAATACAAAGTCGATGGCGGGAAAAGTGGTAATGAGTCCGATTTCTTGCGGCCGCCGCTCGATCCCTACAATTTTATCGTCGAGGTCGCACAAATCTTTGATCGGACTGAATTTGGGAACGACGAGGAGGGGGCCGGTTTCGAGAAAAACGGCCGTGAAAGCAAATTGGTTGCATGTGGAGGGAGTAGGACAAAAGGTAGAAATGATAAGGGGGTATTTGTGCATTTTGAGGCCGTCGATGAGGTTATCCCAGCTCATGTTGTACGGCTTGAGTTTGTAGCCTATTTTGACCGAAACGGCATCGAGAAGATCAAGGGTGAACCCGAGGATGGCATCTTGCTGCAAGCCGATCGGAGCAGGGTAGAAGGTAGGATCGATTCCCACCAAAACCGTTTTTCTATGGATGCTCGTGCAACAGCAAAAAAGCAATAAGAGGAAAAAAAACCACGATCGCATTTTCACCCTTTCATTTTTTTGCATTTACTCTTTTATGAGAAGAGAAATTTCAAGAGGAAAAAGAGGAGGACCGAACAGATCGCCGATGAGGGGATCGTGATGATCCATGAGAGAAAAATGTCGCGCACGAGGCGAAGATTGAGGGCAGAGAGACCTTTTGCTAAGCCGACGCCTAAAACGGCGCCGACGATGCTATGTGTGGTTGAGATCGGCAAGCCAAGCTTGGAAGCGACGAGGATAGTGGTGGCGGCGGCAAATTCGGCTGAGAAGCCGCGCGTCGGAGTGAGCTGGGTGATGTTCTTCCCGATCGTTTCGATGACGCGCCACCCATACGTGGCAAGGCCGAAGACAACCCCGAGCCCGCCGAAAGCAAGAAGCCACGGGGAGATGAGCGTTTGTCTGAGGAGCAGGGTGGGGTTTTTGAGAAGTTCGAAGACGGCCGATACAGGTCCGATCGCATTGGCTACATCGTTGGCACCATGAGCAAAAGCGATAAAACAGGCGGAAAGAATTTGCAAGATGCCAAAAATGCGCTCGACCATTTGGTAATCGTACGTGAGATGAGAATCCCAATTGCCTAGCGTTTTGATTTCGGTCGTCATTGTTTCGGCAAATCGGTGCAGTCGCATGATTTCATCGCGATGGTCGTCGGAAGTGTGTATGGAAAGCCGGGCGAGATGTTTTTGGATTTTACCGAGGCTGTAAAGCTGCGCTTCTTGTTTCAGGGCGGCATGCGGATTGATACGCGAAGTTTTGTGGATTTTACTGAGCAAGACGTAGGCGATCACAAATCCGAAAAGGCCTGTGAGCGAACTGATAGCGAGCACCTGGGTGAAAGTGAGGGCGATGTGCATGTCTGCAAGGCCCCCCAAAAATGTCGACATTGCAAAAACAAACAGAGTAGCAAACACTAAAAACGGAGCTATTTTTTTTGCTCCGCGGAGAGGAGAAAACGAGAACAAGATTTTTTTTTGCAAAAAAGAAAAGAGCAAATAGGAAACAAGACCC
>MGLW01000059.1:0-13312 GCA_001794905.1 Chlamydiae bacterium RIFCSPHIGHO2_12_FULL_49_11 | reverse complement strand
CGAACTCTACCCTCTGGAAAGCATGCCGAGGATGACCGTTTGCGGAGGGTAGAGTTCGGTGGCGATGATGCCGCTCTGGATTGTTTCGGAGACGTTCGCGCCCACAAGGAACGCTCCCGCAAATTCGAAGACGGCGGCAATCAAGATGGCTTTACGGAGAGTGATGGCCCCTGAGCCGATCGAGGTGCCGACGGCGTTGGCAACATCGTTGGCTCCGATATTCCACAACATATAAAGACCGATCACGAGTGTGAGAATGAAAAGAATCAAGGTGTGCGGCATCGTTTTTTATTTATACTCCAACAACATTCCGATTCGAAGAGAGAGCTTTTCGGCAATGTGTGCGATCGAGGCGAGATCGTCGATAAGGCGCATCCAGAGGTAAAGGTCGTGAGGCTTCATATTTTCGTCGAGGGCGAAAAGTTCTTTCGTCATTTTACGTTTCATGATTTCACATTCGTGTTCCTTGTAGGCGATTTGGTCGATTTTATTTTTTGCATTTTTTGCAACGGGTCCGCCGAAAGAAGCTTCTACCAGGGCATCAAGGTCAAATACAACATCTTTGACAGCAAGGCTGGTGTCGATGGTTTTTTCGATATACATTTTGAGGCTTGGTTTCATCTTTTCATAGAAGATGAGTTTGCGCACGTTGAGCAGCCTTCCGATATCTTCGGCTACATCCGCCAAGCTATCTTGCGTAGAGAGGATTTCCAGGAAAAGGGTGCGGTCGAGGGGAAAAAGGAAACTTTTGGGAACGAGCGTACGCACTTCATTTTTGATCACGTCCGCTTCGTATTCAAGCCTGCTGAGCACCTCGACTTCTTTTTCGATTTCTTCGAATTTCCCTTCTTCGAGAAGGAGGAAGAGGTCCTTTAATTTGCTCAAACAAGCAATTGCCTTTTCCATATGGAGTTGCAAATACTCGAAGGGCGCTTTGACAAATAACTTATTGAAGAACGACATCGAATCTCAGTATTATTAAAAAAATAATTTTTTTCTACTTGAAAATACGGAGACGGTCTTCGGGGTTTAGGGGGATATAGGAGCCGGCGGGGATATCGGGAAGTTCCAATTTGCCGAGCCGGATGCGGTGCAGGGCGACCGTCTTGAAGCCTCCGGCCCGGGTCAGGTGCCTGATTTCCCGTTTTTTCCCCTCGGTGACTTCGATGAGAAGAGAGTGGGGGTCACGCTGCTTCACGAGCCGGGGCAGGACATGGACCCCCTCGATCTCGGTCCCTTTTCGGACGGTTTCTAACCCTTCGGGGGTCAGGGCACGGTCGACGGTGGCGATGTAGGTTTTTACGATGTTGGAGGAGGGGTGGATGGCTTTGCCGGCAAAGGTTCCGTCGTTCGTGACAATCAGAAGGCCTGTGGTATCTTTATCCAGCCGCCCGACGGTAAAAAGGCGCACCTCCATGCCGGCAAAGAAATCGATCACACGCTTTTCCTTTCCAAAAGCGCGATTGGAACAGACGCACCCTTTGGGTTTGTGGAAGAGGAAATACTGCAAGGGCTCTTTTTCCGGCAGTTCCTGTTCTCCCACGGTAACGACCGTTTCATCGAGGTCAATCGTGAGGCCGAGTTGGGTTACCACCTTGCCGTTGATCCGGACCTCGCCGCCGGCGATGAGGTCGTCGGCTTTCCGGCGGGACGCAATTCCCCGCTCCTGTAAAAGTTTGTTGAGACGTATTTTTTTAGCCATGCTATACTGTGCTGAGCATTATCAAGCTTAGCAGGTTTCATGGGAAGGTTAATTTTGGTCCGTCATGCGGACAGCGTCTGGAATCAAAAAAATATTTTTACGGGGTGGGTCGATATCGGCCTCTCGGCAAAAGGGATCGCTGATGCCGCGAAGCTTGGCGAGATTATCAAGGATGAGCCGATTGACCGGATCTACGTATCCGATCTGATCCGGTCTCAAATGACGGCGATGATTGCCTTTGCAAAGGAAACAAAGCGGATTCCCGTCCTGATGTGTGATGAAGGGCGGCCACACCGGGACCGGCACGAGATCTACGATGAAGAAACGAAAAAAGAAGTGATTCCGGTTTATGTGGCATGGGAACTCAATGAGCGCTACTATGGCAAACTCCAGGGAAAAAACAAAGACGTCTTGAGGCGGGAAGTGGGGGAAAAAACCTTTACCGAATGGCGCCGCAGTTACAAAACTTCCCCTCCGGGAGGAGAAAGCCTTGAAATGACGGTCGAGAGAGTGCTCCCCTTTTTTAAACGGCGGATCGAAGAAGAGCTCAAAGAAGGGAAACGGATTTTAATCGTCGCCCACGGCAATTCACTCCGGGGTATCTTGAAATACATTCAAAATATTTCTGATGAAGACATTGTCCGTTTGGAAGTACCGACGGCACAGCCGATGATTTTTGATTATCACGCGGGGGCTTGGAACTCTGCATGAAAGGCCGGTTTGACCTCACTCTAGGGAATTTTGATGAAACGCCGCTCGATGCGCCGTATGCAACGGCTAGCGAGCCGCTGAGGATGGTGGAGGAGGCGTTTTCGACCTTCCGCGCTTTTGCGGGAGCCGCGGACGAAGATGCATGTATTGCGCTCTCGTGCGAGACCGAAGCATTCGTGCAGGTATTACTCTCATTGTATATGGAAGTGGGATATGAGACGGGCAAAAATCATGTCGTCGTGTTTGCCGGAGAAAAGGCATCGATTTTGACCTCGCTCAGCGTCTACGAGAAACTCGGAATTTGTTTCGACATCGTGAAGCTCGACTCGTCCGGCGCGGTCGATCTCAGCGATTTGCAAAAAAAAATGAATCCGAAAACCTTCCTTGCTGCCTTTTCCGGGGCCAGCAGCCTTACGGGGGTGATTCAGCCCGTGTGGGAAATCGCACGCCTGTGCAAAGAAAAACAGGTTCCCGTCTACATGGACGGATCGGAGCTTTCCGTGTCCAATACTTACCAATTTCGCGACCTTGATATCGATTACCTTGCCTTGTCGGGAGACAAACTCTTTGCCCCTTCCGGCATTGCTCTCCTCTTTGCCAAACCTGCAGCACCGCTCCTTCCGCTCCTTGGTTCATCGAAATTCCAGGGGGGGAAGAGGCTCATGCCGATCGGTTCCGATCTCATCCAATCCCTTGCCAAGGCGCTCGGAGATCTCATGGAAATGAAAGACACTAGTGCTTTTGAAGTGACACGCCTCCGCAACGGTTTTGAAAAGAAACTGCGCCGGTTTTTCCCCGATCTCGTGGTGCATTTTGAGGCAAAGCGTCTTTTCTATGTGAGCTGTATTGCCCTCCCGAAAGTACATGGTGAGCATCTCCTGTTTCGTTTGCAGGAAAAGGGGATTTTTGCTGCGCTTGGCGGCTCGCGCGAACAAAAGCTTCCTTACCTTTTGATGTGTATCGGGATTGCCCCGGAGCTGGCCTATTCGTCTCTTACCTTCAACTTCTCGGTTTTTCATTCGGAAGAAGAGGTTGAGACGCTTGTGCAGACGCTTGGGCAAGTAGGGCTTGATGTAAAAAAGGCGGCACAAGAACTATGGGAGAAGGATTGACATGGCATACGTAAGTCCATATTATTTTGCCATCCTTTCCGGCAAAGCAAAAAAACTCATTTCGGAAAGGCCCCATTGCCACACTTTGTCTTCCGTGAATAAGGAAGAGACGCGGCTTGTGACGGGGGAAGAAGGGGACGCGGCAGGAGGTCATTGGATCCGGTTTACTCTTCTTGTGAATACCGAAGACGGAGTAATTGCCGATGCCGCATATCAGGTGTTCGGACCTGCGTCACTCGTTCTTCTTGCCGAAGTCATATGCAAGATTTGCCGGCGCAAAAATTATGATCAGGCACGAAGGATCGGAGTGCCGCTTTTGTTTAAAGAAATGGATCTGGATGAGAAAAAAGCCCCCGATGAAATGTTTACGGGGGCCAACTCGTGCCTCTTTGCATTGGAAGGAGCGCTGGATGCGTGTTATGATATTGAACTTCCCTCCGATTATATTCAGACGCCGCTACCCGTCGATATTTCTTCTTTGGGAGATATTAACTGGAAAGCCTGTTCCCTTGCAGAGAGAAAGGGAATCATTTCCACGCTTATCGAAGAGCAGATTCAGCCTTACGTGTCCCTCGATGAAGGACGAGTCGAACTCTACGACCTGAGTGAAAAAGATGAAGTGACGGTGCAATATGCGGGTGCGTGCACCACTTGCCATGCGGCAAGCGGATCGACCCTCAGTGCGATTGAACAGATTTTACGCACCCACCTTTCCGATACGATCCGCGTCAGGATATATCTTCCCGCATCGTCCCCGTCGTGATTGTCGTGACGGTGCCACTTACATCAACGCGGGCTCTAAATTCCGAGTCCAGTCCCAGAAGGATGCCGGCTTTTCCGTCGACCGACACTCGCGCGTTTTTCCAAAGAAGATGCCTGTCGCAATAAGAATGTACCACTTTGAGCATATCCTCGCTCGCAAGGAGGGTACAAAAAGTGTCCGTGATCGAAGTGAGGAGACTTTTCACATGGAAGGGAACTTTTTTTTCTAAAAAGAGAGACGTGGCCTGCAATCCGTGTCTGTAAAAGAAAGAGGATTCTTCGTTCACATTCATTCCGAAACTGAGAACGATAAAATCGTCCTGCACATCTTCCATCAAACCTGCTACTTTTTTTCCGGAAAGGAAAATATCGTTCGGCCATTTGATCATCGGAGAGAGCCCTTCCTCCTCCAGAAAGCGGCAGAGTGCGCCTGCAAGAACAAAAATCAGCGCATGGGGCATCGCTTCTTTTCGTAGGAAACCGTACGAAACGAGAAGAGACGAGCCCCTCTCTCCGTACCAGGTGTCCTTCCGGCGTCCGATGCCGCCGGTTTGATGATCGGCCGAAACGATGAGAAGCTCTCCCTGGAGGACGGCGCTGCGCTGCTTTTTTGTGAAAAGATGAGTGGAATCAATCTCTTTAAAATGTGTATAGTGGGGTCGTAACACGCCGTCCATTGTAGTCGAAAGAGAAGGTTTTTGTACAATGTTTGAACCGAGTTTCATCAAGCGTTCCCACTGGAAAATGTTCGGCGTCATGATCATCCTCTCTTTGCTTGGGTTACTCACCATTCTCTCTACCACGCTTCCTCCCGACTCTAGCCCCGAAGCGATCACCATATCTCCTTTTGTCAAAAGTCAGCTCCGTGCCGTCTGTATCGGAATCTTCGTCTATTTTGTCTGTGTTGCCCTCGATTATCGCAAGCTGCGCGAGTGGACCTTGATTTTTTACCTTTTGATCCTTCTCATGCTGATCGGGCTCTATTTTACCCCTCCGATCCACAATGTACGCCGCTGGTACCGGTTTCCTTTCCTGCCGTTCGACTTGCAACCTTCCGAATATGCCAAATTGATTGTGGTGATGGCGCTCAGCTGGTTTCTCGAAAAGAGGGGGGAAATAGTCCACCGGTTTTCCACCTTTTTCATGGCGTCCCTGATTGTATTAATCCCCTTTGTCCTGATCCTCAAAGAACCTGACCTGGGAACGGCCCTGATTTTAGTTCCTATCTCCTTTGTCCTTTTCTACTTCGGTGGAATATCTCCCCGCATTCTACGCCCGATCACCCTCGCGGCCGCCCTCATGGTTGCCTTTGTCCTGTCTATTTTTTTGGGTTTCTTATCTCATGAGGAATTAAAGCCTTACGTAACAGGATTTGTCAAAGAATACCAGTACGAAAGGCTCAATCCCGCTACATACCATCAGACTGCGGCCCAGACGGCCATTTCTCTCGGCAAAGTGACCGGAAGCGGATTTTTGCAAAGCGAATTCACCGGAAACCGTTTTCTTCCCTACGCTTTTACCGACTCCATTTTTCCCGCCTTTGCCGAACAGTTCGGGCTTATCGGGTGCCTTTTCCTTCTCAGCCTCTATGGGTTGCTCATTTTTTTTGCCTTCGAGGCGGTGAAAAAGGGGCGGGACCCCTACGGAAAGCTGCTTGCAGCGGGCATATCGGTTTATATCACGATGCATGTGGTGATCAACGTCGGGATGATGGCGGGCCTTTTGCCCATCACGGGAGTTCCCCTTATCCTCATGAGTTACGGGGGATCTTCGCTGCTTTCCACATATATCGCCCTTGGAATTCTACAAAGTATTTACGCTAGACGATTTACATTCTAAAATAATTTCTACCCATCGAATAATAATTATAAATATGTTATAATTATTAGGTTATTGGTGGTAATTATGACAGAAAACCCAAGACCTATTGCACCTTCTCAGGATAATATCTTTTTCCGTATGTTTAAGCGGGGACTGGATGCGATCAACACCTCCATCGGCCCCCTTGCCTTCGAGCGAATTCGTATGGAAACGTGGGCCGGCACTGCTCGGGTCCAGCATAGATATTACCGAATGCTTATGCCGATGTTTACGCTGAAAAAAATATTCGATTCCCGAGGTTTTATTGATGGATCTTCGATCGCACATCCAATTTTAAACCCTTATAATAAAGCTGTCGATGAGATGCATGCGATATTTAGAACTTCTACGGATTTTGATTGCCGCATCGATTATCGGAAAACATGGTACTCTTTTTATCAAAAGATGCACAAAGTGGCACAAAGGATGAAATTGTACGAGCCTTCCTCGCCACCGGATGAGGGTCGGGAGAAAATTCAAAGCAAATTTGAAACAATGCGAGATGCCCTCTATGCCGATCCGCTTATCGCAGGTAAAGAAGACGCTATAGGGGCGATCCGGTATCTTTTTGAGGAACTTTCCGACGAAGGAAAGTTTTCGATTGTACGGGCAAATATGCAGGGACCTACGAGATCAGCCGGGTCGAAAGCTATGGTATCAGTACTGACACAATGTTTGTCGGAAGCCGGTTTCGAGCCGTTGAATCTTACGGCAACTGATAAGTTTCTTCTGGATTTAAAGGAGGCGTTGTATTTGCAGTTGATTTTGAAAAGTGTTCCTAAGGCTAGTCCGAACCCGATAATTCAACTTCAGGAGGCTATTCTTGAATTTGAGAAAAAAGTCGGGCATTATGAAAATATTGTAGTTCGCATTTTCAAAAAGGGGCTGGATGCCATAAATATGTGCATAGGCCCACTTGCCTTTGACCGTATTCGGACAGAATCGCTCGTCCACAATGCCCATCGACAGCGCAAATATTATCACGTTCTCAGGCAGTTCAAAACTCTCCCCCTTCCGAAAGAGCTTTCGCCCGATTCCCAAAAGGATGACTTAGAAAGACAATTTTCTCTTATCATGTCATACAATCATGCGATGAAAGAGTTAGGGAAGGCAAATTCTGAGGGTTTCGATTCGAGGGTCGACTATCGCAAAATTTGGCGCAGCGTCTACGACCGGATGTTTAAGATTGCGGAATTTTTTCGTGAATACCACCCCCTTTATTTTTCGGATACGACGCGTCAATTTTTTAATAATCCCGAAAGAGAAGATGCCCCTGAAGCTCTCCAGCAATACATCAATGCCAATTCTGAGCTCCGTTTACAAATACACATACAACGGGTGCTAGATGTCCAATTCAGGATGACACGGGAGGAACAAACGATTCCGAAATCGATGCAAGAGCTTCGAAAAGCTATTTGTCTCTTTTCCTATCAACTCTATTACAATTCCAATCTGACCTCGTATGTGAACGAAACGTTCCGGATGTACCTTCCGGGGGAGGAAGCGGCTCTTTCTGCGGGGAATATGGGCAGTAGGCTTGTCCGTGGTGCAAAAAAAGTGCAGTGTTTGCCCGATAGCTATCATAAAGCAACGCTCGCTCTTCTTCATCAAAAAAGGCGGGGGGAGTTTGACCGGCGCGATGCCTTAAGAGAAGGGAACTCTCCTACAGTGCGCCAGGAGCAAACCTGGAGTGCGGGAAAAGTACGTTACGTGCGTCATCCGACACCGACCGTAGAAGGGGGCGCTCTCAATCCTCTCTACCGGATGGCAGTCATTCATGCAGATCGGCACGATATCGCGACGCTGCAAGTGGTGCATATGCAAAATAGCGGCCACGAAGAAGCAAAAGTCCAAACTTGTCTTCGATATGGACATGAAGCCCGGGATCAGCGTTTGCATGTATTACTTCAACCCCTCGGCACGGCTCTCTATAAACTCCAGGGAAAATGGGAGAAAAAAGGTCTGAGCGATCTTCTGAAACATCTCGTGGGTGAGTACATGAATGCATCTTCTACACACTACAGGATGCCTTTGAGCCGGTCGGATTCGATAGAAAGCAAATTGAGACAATTACAACAGCTCCTCTATGAAAAATTTAAGAGCGAATGGGATGCCGCTCAAGAAGACAGGAAGCATCGGAAACGACTCTGGGGCGTGATCCAAAACCTCTTTTATGCGGTACAGCGCGATATAATTCAGGATGCGATACTGCAGTCGGGAGCAAAAACGGTCAATCTTGTAACGCACTGCAAAGATTTTATAGATCGAGGTGTGCAGCAGGCAGCTATTTCTGACATGGTGCACTTGATGCTTTTGAATGGGGTCGATGAGAGTGCCTATGTCAGCGAAGCCTTGAAGCACGCCCTTGTTCCCGCGATCTGGGTAAGGCGGGGACATATTCTTCCCGATCGTTCACGGCTTGTCAAAGAGTTTACGGACATGACCGATATACTCAGGCCTATTGTGAAAGATATTTACAAAGAGCTTCAGCTCGAACTCCGTGCGGTAGAATGGGCTGGCAAATAACTTGCAGTCCAATGGGAGATGGCGTATGAAGTGTATTGTATGCGAACCGTTTTCCTTGCCTGTATTTTTCTTCTCACGGCATGTGTGAATCCGGCACGCAGGTCACAGGTCATGACCCTCGATACTTATATTGAGGTGCAACCCGGGATCTCCGCCGATGCCCTCACAAAAGCGTTTGGACAGCCTTACAATATCTACCAGAGGGACGACGGCGTATCTATATACGAATATATTGAACGGTTCCAGATGGGGCCAGGATATAGGACGGTCGAATCGAGACGTTACTACTTCATTGTCAAGGAGAACAAGGTCATCGGTAAGCAAATCCGTATCTACAACCAGCCCGGTTACGTCGATCCCAATAACTCCATACAATATTAATTTCTTTCAATTTTTCCGTGTTTTTTATAAAATCGTTCTGGCGCATTTTGAGGTTGGTGTGGAACGGGTCAGTTTTGAAAAATTTATTTTCACACGGGAAAATGAAGATGATTTTTACCGGGGACTCCGGGGGGGAGAATTTGATAACTGCCTACTCATCACAAAAGATCCTAACTGCGTAGGCAAACACATCCTCTTTTATATCTGCCAAAAAATCGGGTTTTACATTCAAAAAGTGTTTTTTCATTTGGGTTTCAAACGGTGCGAGATCGATGAAGAGCTTTGTCATTCGGCCATTTTACTCAGGGCAGGATCACGATATTCCTTTACCGTTCCCGGAAAAGAGGCCCGCTTTGGCTACAAGCAGCTTGAAGCACATGCTCTCGCGCGGGGAGTCGTGATCAATCAGGAGAACAGCTTGAGGCCTCCAACGAAAGACGCGTCCGAAGTTGTCATTTTCCGTCCGGTCGACCGGGCCTTTCGCGAGGCGGTTGGTTTAACGGCAAGGGCAACGGCTGTGGATGAAAGGCGCCCCGGAAACGCAGGGTTTAAGAGACTCCGTTTTTCCCTTAAAACCCTGTGCCAATCGATTTTTTCTCCTCAGATTAAAGATCAACTTCAGGAAAAAGATGCCCTGCATGCCCTTATGGGGGCAGTTGATGTCCTGCGAGGCCGTGCTTTCCGGGATAAAGACAACAATCCGATCCATGGTCTTTGTAGTACTTACACCTACCGTGTCATACAAGCGGCCAGGGTTATCAGCAAGCTCACTTTGAACGAGAGGGAAGAGATTGCCTACGAAACCATACGGGGCGCCGAACTTAATGTTCAGGATACACGCCTTTGGGATACGCTGCTTCGACCCGAAGGGTTTGCCAAATTGAATGCCGATGCACGGGCGCGGCTGTCCCATTATTTACGAGAACTGGTTCCTTCTTTTGTGCCGGAAGAGTCCCGAGAAGGTGTTGCCGGGGTGGATGTGAACGATGTCAAGATTTTGGCATGGGTGAGAGAGCATGGACTTTTGGACAATACGCGTAAAAGTTACATCGTCGATACGATTTTGTCCGGCGAGGAGCGGGTATGTGTGATGCGGGACCGTAATGACGCGTTGCAGGCAATGCAAAGGGTGTATACAAGAGAGACGGGGGAAATCCGGCCGCTGCACGATCTGTTCTTCTCACGTGTCGCATCGCCCGATACAAAACTCATGTCGATCAATCCCTACAAGATCGCTACTGCCTTTTTCGCAGCTCTTCTCACCCGGATTTCACAACCGACGAGTCTGCCCTCTTCTTCCCCTGCCGTATGATAGATTTTGAAACGACCTAAGCTTGGAGAGTGATGTGGACGCCTGCGGGCACGTTGCCTTTCTTGAGTTCTTCGACCGTTTGTGCTGTCGGATCGCGCAGTTCGATCATACGTTTGTGGGTGCGGATTTCAAATTGTTCGCGAGAGGTTTTGTCAACGTGGGGTGAACGGATCACCGTCTGCTTTTCGATTTTGGTGGGAAGGGGGATGGGCCCGATCACGATGGCGCCGGTGCGGCGAGCCGTGTCAACGATGTCTCTGGTTACTTGGTCAATAAGGCGATGGTCGTATGCCATCAGCCTGATACGGATTTTTTGTTTGCTTTTCTTGGGTTCGCTCATGATGCATTATCCTCTGGCAGATACTTTTTCTTTAAGGTTTTTGGCCACGCTGTCAGGCAGCTTGGCATTTTTGGAAAATTCCATGGTGTGGGTAGCGCGCCCTTGCGTTGCCGAGCGCAGGTCGGTTGTGTATCCGAACATGGATGAGAGCGGCACTTCGGCATCTACCTGGATGACGTTTCCTGGGATCGAGTTTTGTGCCATGATCTGGCCGCGCCGCTTGTTCAAGTCGCCGATCACGTCACCGACAAAGGGTTCCGGCGTAGTGACACAGACTTTCATGAGTGGTTCGAGCAAAAATGCTCCCGCCTGGCGTGCGGCTTCCCGCACTCCCATCGAAGCGCAAATTTTGAAGGCCATCTCGCTCGAGTCGACGTCGTGGTAAGAACCGAAGACAATTGCCACTTTGACGTCGACGATCGGATAGCCGGCAACAACGCCTGTGTTCAGTCCTTCTTCGATCCCTTTGATACAGGCCGGAATGAACTCTTTGGGGATAACGCCACCGACGATTTTGTTGACGACTTCATTTCCCTTGCCCGGCTCGTTAGGTTCGATCTCGAGAATGACGTGGGCATACTGGCCACGGCCGCCCGATTGCTTGATGTATTTGTTTTCACACTTGCCGGGTCGTGTGATCGTTTCACGATAGGATACTTCAGGAGTACCGACGTTCGCTTCGACTTTGAATTCGCGCATCATCCGGTCCCGTAAAATATCGAGGTGGAGCTCGCCCATTCCGGAAATGATGGTTTGCCCCGTCTCTTCGTTGGAAGAGACTTTAAAGGTAGGGTCTTCCTCAGCCAGAGCCGACAGTGCGACGGCAAGTTTTTCTCGGTCGGCTTTCGATTTGGGTTCGATTGCCATGGAAATGACCGGTTCGGGGAAGTGCATTTTCTCGAGGAGGAGGGGGAAGCCTTCAAAGCAGAGGGTATCGCCTGTCGTAGTGTTTTTCAATCCGACAACGGCAACGATGTCCCCGGCAAAGGCTTCGTCCAAATCTTCGCGGTTGTTGGCATGCATTTTGAGGATGCGGGAAATGCGTTCCTTTTTGTCTTTCGTAGAATTGATCACGGCAGTTCCTTTGGAGAGGGAACCGGTATATACACGAATGAACGTAAGCCTTCCCACATAAGGGTCACTCATGATTTTGAAAGCAAGAGCGGAAAACTTTTCATCATCACGGGGTTGCAGGGTCAATTTTTTATCGTGGTTGTCTGCATCGTAGCCGACAAGTTCGCCCCGGTCGATGGGGGAGGGAAGCCACCTTGTTACGGCATCGAGAAGGGGCTGCACCCCTTTGTTTTTGAAGGCGCTGCCGCACAAGACGGGTGTGATTTCATTTGCGATCACCCCTTTACGGATCACTTTGTGGATTTCTTCTGCCGGAATGTTGTCAGGATCTTCAAGAACTTGGATCATGAAATTTTCGTTTTCTTCGTCGATGGTGGCCAATTCTTCGAGCATCTTTTGGCGGAACGATTTGGCTTTTTCAAGAAGATTTTCGGGAATGTCGGTCACTTTGGGGGCATCGCCCATCGTTTCGGTTTCGTAGATGATCGCACGCATCGAAACGAGATCCACCATACCGCAGAATTCATTTTCTTCTCCGATAGGGAGCTGCATGGCAATGGCGTGTGCTCCGAGCTTTTCTTTCATGCTGCGGATGCACATGTAGTAGTCTGCGCCGATCCGGTCCATTTTGTTGATGAAAGCAATCCGGGGCACTTTGTAGCGGACGGCTTGGCGCCAGACCGTTTCAGATTGGGGCTGTACGCCGTCCACCGCGCTGAATACGGCAACCGCGCCGTCAAGGACGCGCAAGGACCGTTCCACTTCCACGGTGAAGTCGACGTGACCCGGAGTATCGATAATGTTGATTTTACAGTCGTTCCAGTACACTGTGGTGGCAGCCGATGTGATCGTGATGCCGCGCTCTTTTTCCTGCTCCATCCAGTCCATCGTGGCGGCACCTTCGTGCACTTCCCCGATTTTATGGGACTTTCCGCAATAGAAGAGAATCCTTTCGGTAACGGTCGTCTTTCCGGCATCGATGTGAGCCATGATGCCGATATTTCTGACGTTCTTTAATTTATCCTTTTCTGATCGTGCCATGTGTAAATTAACTATATCCTAAATGTGATTCTATACGCTTACCAGCGGAAATGAGAGAAAGCTTTGTTGGCTTCTGCCATTCTGTGGGTGTCTTCTTTCTTTTTAACGGTCGAACCCTGATTGTTGTAGCAATCCTGTAGTTCTTGCGATAGGCCTTGCACCATGTTTTTGCCGGGTTTGGAACGGGCGTGCTTGATGATCCAGCCCATCGCGATTGATTCGCGGCGTCCCGGTGCAATTTCGATCGGAACCTGGTAGGTAGCTCCCCCGATCCGGCGGGATTTCACTTCCACTTGCGGTGCGGCATTTTCAAGTGCGGCCTCGAAAATTTCAAGGGGGTTTTCTTTGCTCAATTTCTTGCACAAATCTGTGAGCGCATCGTATACGATTTTACGGGCCAGGTGTTTTTTCCCTTCCATCATGACTTTCTGGATAAAGCGGGATAAAAGCTCGCTATTGTATTTCGGGTCGGGCTGTACGGGTCTTCTTAC
>MGLW01000058.1 GCA_001794905.1 Chlamydiae bacterium RIFCSPHIGHO2_12_FULL_49_11 | reverse complement strand
GTGTTCTTGGAGGTTATGTCCTTCTCCGCCGATATAAGCGGTGACTTCGTATTTATTGGAAAGGCGTACCCGCGCCACTTTGCGAAGAGCAGAGTTCGGCTTTTTCGGGGTTTGCGTTTTCACTTGCAGGCAGACGCCGCGCCGCTGAGGGCATCGTTGAAGGGCGATCGCTTTCGATTTTTCGACCTTTTTCCGTCTTTTTTTGTGCACGAGTTGATTTATCGTAGGCATTTCTTTATTTTTCTCCTTACCGCTTGTGACTTCTAGTTACCAGAGTTAACAATACGGAGGAACTATAACGGAAAAAGTTTTTTCGCACAATCAGAAAGTATGATTCTACTTTTCTTTTACCCTTTTGCAGGCTAAAATGCGGATTATGCGGGGATGTGTTGTCATCTTTCTATTTTGGGTCTCTACTCTTGGAGCCCTGATTCCTTTTGCCAAAGAGGCGGGGAGCGAGCCTTTTCTTGATAAAAATATTGTCACCCTCCGGGTCAATTCGGCGTGGGAATTAAAAAATTCTTTAGACGCGCTTGCCATAGAGCGGCTTGCCGGTCTCATCCTCGACTGCCGCAATATGGAGCGGACGGACACTTTCTATGACGGCCGCCTCGCGGCGCTTTTTCATACCGTTCCGGTGGTAGTATTATACGGGGAGGAGGGGGAACGGTTCTTGCCGATGCACCTTGCGGCGGGGGTGTTTGAGGTGGCGGCGACGACGGGAATGGAGGCTCCCGGTTTTGTAGATAGAGCGATCATTTGCACAGATTTTCTTGAAAGCAAGCGAGTTGCAAAAGGGTTCCGGCATGTTCCCCTTACTGAAATGCCCTTAAAAATGAGCGACCTCATGAACATGAGGGAATGGATTGTGAAAAATAGTGAAGAGCGGCTTGCCACGAGCCAAAACTTCCGCGCTCTTGTCCGGCACCTTGCGGGGCAAAAA
Source organism: Chlamydiae bacterium RIFCSPHIGHO2_12_FULL_49_11 (assembly GCA_001794905.1). Lineage (GTDB taxonomy): Bacteria > Chlamydiota > Chlamydiia > Chlamydiales > 2-12-FULL-49-11 > 2-12-FULL-49-11. Next base: position 2,377 of record MGLW01000058.1, on the reverse strand, counting down.
AAGGAATACGGCAACTCCGACCCGATTTTGAGGGAGTGCAGCGACATCGTGAAGGATATGATTTTTCTCTCTCTCACCGGTTGTAATTAAACCAGATTTAATTTATTATATTAATTATAGAAGGTGGTTCGATGGCTTCTTTGTCAAATACTTTTTTAATGATTCCGAGGGAGCTGCCGCTTTATTTGGTGACTGCCTATTTTTGCCGGTATACGGATAGGCCGGAGGCAGAAAATATCGTTGCCGTTATCTGCACTGTGGTAAAAAGGTTTTTCGGCCTCATCGTACAGATTATGACTGAACAGCCTTCAGAATCTGAATTTGTAAAAAATAGAAGATTATTATTTTTTGCCTTTTGCTCTATTCGGGGTCAGGAGAATGCCGATAAGCCGATATGTATCTATTTTGTAAGTAAATATGATGATAATGGGGCAATATTGGGGACTCAAAGTGTGTATTATCATTTTTATAAAATGGGGCGGCTCCGTTCCCATTTTGACGTCAAGCCGTACCTTATTCAGAGTCAGAGTGAGATAAAGAATGCGATCGATGAGGTTAAAGAGCGATATCCGCAAAGAGAGATCAGGTTTGTGGACATAGTTGCTCATGGAAACGAAACGGGACTGTGGATTGACGGCATGGAGGAACTTATTATTCGCAGAGGTCTTTTTTCTGATATCGGCCCTGCTGCCACGATTTTACTGGATGGATGCAGTACCGGTAAGGGCAGCGCAAACATTGCCCAGACGATAGCGCGACATACGCAGGGAAGGAGGGTCCTGGCTCCTGAACGGAGCCTCTGGTTTTCGAAGCCGCAAATAGTGCAACAAGAAAATGGTCCCCACGTGGTCGCAGCGGCGCACGGCTTTGCCATTATCAATGCCTTTTCGTGCAGATCTTTCTTTTTCCCTTCGACGGGCTAGTGGTCTTTCCTGTTTACATTAAATTAAATGGTATGCTAACATCTTATGGCAACGTTCAAGTTGGCCAGATAGCTCAGTAGGTAGAGCAGAGGACTGAAAATCCTTGTGTCGCTGGTTCGATTCCAGTTCTGGCCACATCACCGGAGACATTTTCAGAAATGGCAGTGTCTTCGGCTTTTTCATTTTGCAACCCCTTGTTTTTCTGTAAGATAAGCGCGAGAGCCGGGTTCAATGCGCTGGTTCGATAATTTCCATCTTTAAAGATCAGTTTTGCGGGGAAGATCGAACCAAGTAGCTTTTTTTTAGCTTGTGGTTCTGCTTCTTGAAAATACCAAGTCAAATCCTTCAAAAGACTCATTCCATAGCGAGCATATTTCTCAAATGCCGTGTCTGTGACCTCCAAATCGTTAATTTGGATCGTTAGCCTATCAATTTGCTCATTTGCATGATTTTTTAGGCGCTTATAGGTATCAGCATCCATTTCTTCAGAAACAAATCGTTGTTGATCGAATTTAAAAATATTTTGTTTATGCCTGTCGGTTTCTATTCTTAGCTTATTGATTTGTTGGTCGCGATCTCCTTCTTTTGCTTTGAAGAGACCTTCCATCATTGCCATTTGGAGATCGACAATTTCTTGAGGAGGTTGCAGTGTGCCTAGAAAATGCAAAAAGCGTTCATTAGCAAATGTCGCATTGACTCGAGCTTTGCATGTTCTTTCGCAGTGGTAGTAGGCATATTGCCCTCCGTTTCCTGAAGAAATGCTACCCGTCCAGGGTTTGCCGCAACATGGGCATGTTAAATGTCCTCTTAATGGTAACTCTTCACGAAACTTCTCTTTAGTGCGTGGGTATGAGCTGGTTTCTATTCGTTTATGCAAAATTTTTTGCACTTTAAAAAACAACTCTTCAGAAACGATTGCTTCGTGAACTCCTTGAACCAAGTACCCTTCTTCAGTAGTTGTTTCTGGCACATAAATTTTGCCTGCATAAATGGGATTACGAAACATATTGCTAAACTGAGAGCGTTGCAGTTTTAATCCATTTTTCCACGAAACTTTCCGAATATCTTCAATCGGAAAAGCTCCTGTTGCAAATACTTCAAAGGCTTCGCGCACAAGAGAAGCCTCTTCATTAGGCACTAGCAGAGGAGTTTTTGGGGCGCTACGATCTTTTGAATAGCCCCTAGGAGGATTGCCATGAGGATAATATCCCTCTTTTAGGGCTCGCGTAATACCTGATTTTGTGTTTCTAGCCCGGATGCGGTTGTCAATCTCAGGAAGAGTCATATTGATCACGGTAAATAAAAAATTAGAAGGATTATCTGATTCTTCCATGTCATCTAGCGTAATAACGCGAGTCCCATACGATTGCAATTCGCGAGGGCGTTGTTGCGTAAATAGTCACGGATGACGGAATTCTTTGTGCTTAAATTCTTGATTCTATAAATTTTTTGTT
>MGLW01000057.1 GCA_001794905.1 Chlamydiae bacterium RIFCSPHIGHO2_12_FULL_49_11 | reverse complement strand
TGCTTCCATAGATCAACCTTCCTTGTTTTTTCAGGAAGATGGTAGCATCTCAACTTATTTTTTGTCTCATGACTACACTATCTAGTACTCTCTTTTATTGAGTAAGGCATTTTCCTTGCATCATCCAAACGCCTAAGGACCTGAAAGTGATTTTTGAATGGTGAAAGGAACCTTGAAAGATAGAATATCATAAGATGGAACATCACAGAAATAATCCCTTTATCACTACGGATCAAAACAAAGGAGCCTTCCTTCCATTTTTTAAACTCTTCAGGTGAAAGTGATATCGTATCTTGTAGACGTCTTGCGTGGTACCGGATTCTCTTGTTTTGTTCTTCGAAGCATGCGCTTATCTCGTCTTCGGAAATTGGTCGGTCTGAAGATAGAATGCGAAGGGACTGCTCTATCCCCCTGCATGACAATACGTTGTTATATTGATTCGAAACTGCTACTGCCGGTTCTGCCCTTATCTCTTCCATAATAATTATTGTATCAAAATCATTTATTTTATGTAAAATGAATGATTTTATGATTGAAAATCAAGTGGTTATGGTATGATATTGTACTGCGCGCTTTCCATTTTATTATAACTATGTTATAATTAATTATTGAATTTATGGGGTTTTTTATGTCACAGAGTATCGATGCTTTATCACAAGTCACTCAGCTGCAAGAGAGCATAACTGATGGCAGGATTAGACAATTGGAACGGTTGGGAATATGTCGTATTGCAAAGGTCGTACAACATATGAAAGACGACATAGAAAGGGTTAGGCCCCAACTGGGTAGTACATCGTCATGTATGCAATTGATCTGTAAGAGCGACGAAAAGCACCGACTTTCGATCTTGAGACTTCCCAGCGGTACGTTTCCGATTTTGGAGTGCCGCAACGAGAAAAAGACCGGCGCATTCAAATCGGGTTGTATTTTGATTTCGGGCCGTGATGTGTATGAACCTCCTTATTATATTCTTCGCACCTCCATTTTCAAAATGGATCCTCATTATGCAATGAAGGTTGATGAAGCAGTCCGTGAAACTAAGTTACTCCTTCAAATAGAAAAGTGGCGAGATGAGAGTCCGGGAGAATTCGAGCATGTTATAACCACATATTTCACTTGCCGGGAAGAAGGAGGTCCCTTAAAGGCCAAATTTTATTGGATTCAGGAAGTTGCTGCCGGCGATATGCTCGATCTTCTCAATACAGAGGGTTTCTATTTTTCCGCTGAGCAGCTTCTTGCTATTACGCATCAAATGCTGCGGGCACTATCTGCGCTGCATAAGAGAGGCATTATCCATCAAGATATCAAACCCGAAAACATCCTTTTTCGTCGGTCGGGCGATGATATTCATGCCCTCCTTGCCGATTTTGGATCGGCGGGACCCGTAGAAGAAGTCCAAGAAAAATCGAGACACTCCACGGTAGGAACACCTTCTTATTTAGATCCCGATTTTCTCCAAGAGATGGATGAGAACAAAATCAATCCTCGTACAGATTCGTGGGCCCTTGGTCTGACCCTTCTCAAGCTTGCCCTTGCCGCTCTGATGCCTTGGGAACAAGGTGATCCGAGCGGGACGACAATTGTTATGAGGGTAAGACAGCTCCGACAAGCCGATATCGATGCTTTAATCGAAACGATCCCTCCTGAAATTACACAATCTCCGAAGGGGATGGAATTTGTGGCTATTCTGCGCGCGCTCCTCTCGGTTTCGCAAAATAGTCGCAAGTCGCCGCACCAGGTATTGCATCCCGAAGTCAGGGAATCTACCCTGCCCCCTCAAGAGCTTTCAGATACATCTTCTTCGTGCAGATTATTGTAAATAAAGTTGCTTAATATAGCTTTGACTAAGTAGTGTCATCACATTTGCCGCGGCGGCGGCGGCGCTTTTTTTGTTTCCGCACCTTTGCCGCCCTGGCCTCCCCTGCCCCTTTTTCTCCCAAAACCGTAACGCGATACTTTTCCAGGAACTTTTTCAAGGCATGGAAACGGTTTACATCGAGCGACCTGTCCCCATTTTCCTCTACGACAATTCCCGTGGGAATGTGCAGCAGCCTCACACGACTGCTTGCCTTGTTTACTTTTTGCCCCCCGGGACCCGAACCTTTGATGAAGGATTCCTTGAAATCTTCCCCTTTCAATCCCAGATCCTTCAGTTCATTACGAAGGGCTTCCCACTTCATTGCCAAAACCATATGAATGTATATTATATTATCTTTTAATCTTCGTCAAAAATAATTTGTTGCAGAATTGAAATAATTAAATTATTAGGGAGAAAAATGGAGGTGCTCCATGAATGTCTTAATCCTGTTTCTTGTTTCTCTCGGAAGTTTTTTCCACAATGAGATGGAACCGAGTCCGGTTGTTACGAAGCCTAAAAATATTCCAAGGGCCGAGATAACCGAATTTGGAAAAGAACTCCTTTCGGATTGCGGGATGGAGGAAATCAAAGTTCTGTCCAATCCTTTCATGCATGTGTACGCGTTCAATAATACGGAATTCTTCCGGAAGCAGGCTCGCATTTTACATAAATGGAAGCCCGTATTGCAAGATCCGGATAGAGCGAACGCGCTCGACGCTTTTGGAATCAATGTCGGTGCACGCAACCTGATAGGATTTTTTAACTTTCCCCAAACTATTACCTACGACAAACGTCGTCCGCTCATGATCTATTTTCGAGATAGTTCCACCCCAATCGAGCATTCCTATAAAGAAATCTTGCAAGCCCTGTTCCGAGGATTCCATGTGGTGGTAATCGACAGCAAAATCCCCATTACCGGACGGAGCCAAAAACATTGGCTATCTTCGGTCAAATTGGTAACTGCATGGGCTTTAAAACATTATAAAAAAGGGGGACACGAAATTACTTTTTATGCTTCCAATCCCGGCTTTCAAATGCAAAGCACCTCCCTCATCCGTAAACTGCCCGATGCGAATTTCCTCTTCTATAACGCATCTCCCGACTTACTGATGAGAATGACACAGTCTCCTCTTTTCCACGGCAAAGTGATCAATATCATCAATAACGTCACCACGTTTCAAAAATGCAACACTCCGAAAATGGTCGAAATGTTGATCAATCTGAATCTCACCACAATCCTGGCCCCCCTTTCAAGCACCTCTTGGTTGGAGAGCGAGAAGGTGCACAACGAGCTTTCGAAATGCCTCCAAATCCGCTAAGATTTTTAGAAAACCAGCTCTTCGACTACTGGGATATCCCGGTCGTTGTCATCCTGTTTTTCTTCGAGTTGCTTCTGTCTGCCGATAACGCCGTCATCATTGCACAGTTTGTACGCCACGTAGATCCGAAAAAACAAAACCTCGCCCTCTATACGGGAGTGGCCTCAAGCTTTTTCCTCCGCCTCATCGCCCTCCTTTTTGCCGTTTACCTGATGCTCATCCGCTGGGTGTTGGCGTTTGCGGGAGGGTACCTCGTATTCCTCGCAGTCCGCACCGTGTTTTTCCCGAAAGAGGAGAAGCAGCCGGGACATTACGACTCCCTCCTCAAAACGATCTTCTGGATTGAGCTCTACGACATCGTTTTCGCGATCGATTCGATCCTGGCAGCATACGGCCTTGCCGCCATCTACTACCCCTATTCCATCTTGCCCCACAAATTATGGGTCATGTACGTGGGAGGTATTTTCTCCATTTTGACGATCCGTTTCCTTTCGCTGAAAATCATGCGATTTATCGACCGCCATCCGCGCCTGGAACGCATCGCCTTTTATCTGGTCGGCTGGATCGGCGTCAAGCTGGTAGCGGAAGCATTCGTGACCTACTGGAATTTCCCTATGCTGAAAGAGTTTTTGGACTTTTTCTTTTGGCTCGGCTCTGCTATACTAGTGCTTATCGGCTTTATAACAGTCCGAAAACGCCATGGCTAAACATTTCCCGAATGAACTTGCATCCAACAGGGCTGCTTTTCACCATTTTGAAATCCTGGAAACCTTCGAAGCGGGCATCGCTCTCCTCGGAACGGAAGTGAAGTCGGCCAAGGAGGGCCATGCCTCCCTTCAAGATAATCACGTACGCATTTCGGCCGGTGAGGCCTGGCTGAAAAACGCCTTCATCGCCGCGTACACCCATGGCAATATCCACAATCATCCTGAGCGAAGGGACCGGAAACTCCTTTTGCACAAGTCGGAAATCCTGAAACTCAAAAAGTTGTCCGAAATCAAGGGACACACAATCGTGGCCCTTTCCCTCTACCTCAAAAAAGGGAAAATCAAGGTCCACCTCGGGGTTTGCCATGGAAAAACCCTCTATGATAAACGCCAGTCTCTCAAGAAGAAAGAGCACGACAAAGAGATTCAACTTCCACTATAAGACCTATTGGTTGTTGACATCAGAGAGCGACATAAAGTAAAATGCGTCATCGCTACTAAGGAGAATGTGCAGTTATGAAAATCACGGTGAGTCGAGATGCCTTGGTGTTTCTCATTTCAAAAGTCGCAAGCGTTGTCCCTCAAAAACCGGTAATCCCTATTCTTTCCAACTTGCTCCTCGAGGCAAAAGGAAGCACACTCACCCTCTACGTCACCGATTTGACCGTTAGCGTGCGCACCTCGGTCGAAGCCAATATTGAGCGTGAAGGACAAATTGCCTTGCCGGCAAAACGGTTCTTTCAACTGGTCAAGGAACTCACCTCAAATGACATTATGATTGAAGTAACCGATGAACTGGTAGTCGTAATTCACGCCGGAAGTTCTTTTTTTAAACTGCACGGAATGAACCAGAGTGAATTTCCTTTCTTCCCGGAAATTTCCGAAACGCTCTCTCTCACTTTCCCTGCACCGCAGCTAAAGCGCCTTTTTACGAATTCGTCGTTTGCCGCAGCCAAAGACGACAGCCGCCAAGCCCTCAACGGCATCTTTGTCCGCGCAAAAGCGCGCGAGGCTACTTTCGTCGCAACCGATGGCAAACGGCTTGCCAAAATTCAAGCCGCCATTGAACTTGCTCCCGAAGAAGAAATCTCTTCCACCATCCCGCTCAAAGCAGTGGAAGAAATGATCCGCATCATGGACGACGACCTTTCCGTCACCCTTTCTTTCATGGAAGATAAAGTCGCCCTCACCTCAGGTGTGACGACCCTCGTGACGAAGCTGATTGCCGGCCAGTTTCCGGATTACGAACGGGTGATCCCCGACCGGTCCAAAATGCAGCCCATCCATCTCCACAAAGAAGAACTCGTCACCCTTCTCAAACAAATCGCCCTCTTTACGTCGGACGTGAGTCAGGCGGTGCGCTTTACTTTTGACCGCGGCAGGCTCGACCTTGAAGCAAACCATCACGAAATCGGTGAAGGGAAGGTCCACATGCCCGTCGATTACAAAGACGACACCAAAGTAATCGCCCTTAATCCCCACTTCCTCCTCGATATTTTGCGCCACTGTAAAGATGAAGTCATCGACTTTGCCATGTCCGACTCGTTCAATCCGGGATCGATCCTCGATACGACAAAATCTCTCTACGTAATCATGCCGATGCGCCTTTCGAATGATACATAGATTGCAATTGTCTCACTTCCGCAGTTTCGAGAAATTCGAAATCGAATTTCAAGAGTCGGGGCAGTTGTTAGTGGGAGAAAACGGCGTCGGAAAAACGAGCCTTCTCGAAGCCCTTTCCCTCCTTTTCACCGGCCGCTCCTTCCGCACCCACAAACTCTCCGACATGGTGCGCTACGGCGCGCCCGGCTTTTCGATCGAAGCGATCTTTTCCAAAACGCCGCCCCTCACCGAGTCGATCCGCATAAACTACGAACTCAAGGAAAACCGGAAAGAGATCTTTTTTAACCGGACTTCTCTTTCCACCTTCACTCCCCTCATCGGCCGCGTGCCCCTGGTGTCTTTCGTTCCGACCGACATCGAACTCATCATGAGCTCGCCGGCCTTCCGGCGCCGCTTCATGAACCTCTTGCTCTCCCAGCGGAGCCGCGAATATTTGCTCCACTTCGCCCGTTATACGCGCGCCTTGAAACATAAAAACGCCCTTCTCAAACAGGAAAAATGGCATCTTCTTGAACCGTTCGAAATCGAGATGGACCGGTCGGGCAGTTACTTGATTGCCGCACGGCGCACTTTCCTTTTTGAACTGCAAGAAAAAGCCGATCCCTACTTTCAGTGTTTTCACGGAGCCAAACAGATTACTTTCACCTATGAAGAGAACTCTCGCGGAGTTCCGCTCTTGCAGGCATGGAAAGAAGGAAGAGAAAAAGAGCTCCGCTACGCCCTATGCTGCATAGGACCTCACCGAGACGATTTCCAAATCCGCCTCGATCACAAACCGGCCAAACAATTCGCCTCGGAAGGACAAAAACGGGCTCTGCTTGCCGCCTTGAAGCTGGCCGAACTTTCGTTTTTGGAAAATCCCGTTTTCTTGATCGACGACTTCGGCACTCATCTTGACGCGACGAACGAGGCCGCATTTTTAGAAGCAATCCGGCCCCTCTCCAGCGTTTTTATCACATCTACCCGGGATCTTTTCACGCACTCTTGCGCGTCTCACGCCTTCTTTCTCTCGGGCGCGGCAGGGTAAGCTCCAGATAAAACTGGTTGAGGGAATTTTCTTTTGGCGCCACGTAGCTGCGTCCTTCATTGATATGGCGATATCCGTCGATCAGATTGTTTGCCAGAAGTTTGCCAAGCTGCACCCCTTCCTGGTCGAACGAGTTGACATCCCAGATAAAACCCTGGAACGCAACATAATGCTCGTAATAGGCAAGCAGCGCTCCCAAGGTATAGGGAGAAAGTTCGTCGGCAAGCAAAATGTGGCTCGGCCGGTTTCCGGGAAAGAGACGGTTGTTATTGTTGCTGGTTTTTTGTCCGCGCGCGAGGGCAATCGATTGAGCGAACATGTTGGCAAGGAGTTTTTGCTGGTTGGTCGTCCCGTCAATCATCTGATCCTGGTGCAGCTGGCTTTCCTTAAAGCCGACAAACTCGACCGGAATGACCCGAGTTCCCTGATGGATACATTGATAATAAGAATGTTGCCCTTCCGTTCCCACAGTTCCCCACACAACGGGACACGTGTCGTACTCGGTGATGAGGCTGCCGTCTTCCTTACACACCTGTTTTCCGTTCGATTCCATGAAAAGCTGCTGCAAATGAAGGGTCCACTTGTTCATTGCCGTTGAATACGGAATCACGGCAAACGTGTCGCAGTTCAAAAAATTGCGGTTCCAGATTCCGAGGAGAGCGCCGAGAAGAGGCAAATTCTGGAGCGGATTTTTTTCCTCAAGGGCGTGATGATCCATATTGTGCATCCCCTGCAAAAAGTCGCGGAAAATGTCAAGTCCGCAGGTAAGCGCAATCGGCACGGCACCGACCATGCTCGATACGGAAAATCTTCCGCCGATATAATCTTGCAGATAAAAAACTTCCATAAAATCGGACTTGCTATCGAGGGGAGAGTTTTTTTCGGTCACACAGGCAAAATGGTCAGAGCTTTTCAGATGGTGTTCTTGGTACAGATTGCGTAAAAATTTCTCCTGGGCATGCACTTCCAAAGTGCTTCCCGACTTGGAAATAACGAGAACGAGGGTGCTGCTTAGTTTCACCTTAAGGACGATTGAGGTGAGTTTATCGGGGTCGACATTGGAGGCAAAATAGAGTTTTTTATTTCCTTTTCGGAACGGTTTGAGACAGTTATAAACCGCTTTTGTGCCGAGGTAGGAACCGCCGATGCCGATCACGATGATGCTCTCGAATTTGTCGGCTTTTTGACAAAATTGCTCGAGCTTGGTCATTTCAAGGCTGTAATCACTGTAGGCTTTGAGTGCGTCGTGGGAATGTTCTTTGCACCCTTCACATCGTATGGCGGTATGGCCGACACGCCGGTTTTCCGACGGACAGCCGTAGATATAGTTCATAACCTTAAGGTCGACTAGGTTTTGCATCTTACGGAATACGTCGGCCTCACGAGCAAGGAGACATAAGTTTTCCATGATCGGGTCGGTGACGCGTTCGGTCGAATAGTAAAAGGTCCAAGGGCCATGACTCGCCTGAAACCTGGAAGCACGCAAGTTGAAATCAAGGTCGGCAGAGAGGTCGGGCGCTTTTTTACCAAGCTTCTGCAAGTTCTTAAATGATTGCAATTTATTCATTTTCATATAACTTCCTTTGCTTTCAACTTCGACTATACTATTTTATCCTTTCCCCGCAACAGGAAATTAGACTCTTGCTAAAAAAACCATTAACATCTATGCTATATCCAGTTTTTTACGGGGTATAGCGCAGTCTGGCTAGCGCGTCTGGTTTGGGACCAGAAAGTCGGGGGTTCAAATCCCTCTACCCCGATTCCATACACTTGTCAAAACATTGATGTGATGCAGCCTCCAGCCGCTTCGAAGCCTCGCAGCATGCGCAGTGTTTCCCCTTGCATCATGGAGGGAAAGATAACGAGCTCATCGATCCCATGCCACATCTGATTTATCAAAACCTCCCGGATGGGCCGAAAAGGCACGGTAAAGGAGGCAACAATCCGATCGGTCTCTTCATACGGCATCTGGCCGAGAGGAGGAATGACAAGCCCAATCGTAGCCTCTCTCCCTGCATAAGGATGGACGATCGATAAAGGCGATGGGGCATCGCAGGTCAGAGTTTCTAAAGCAAACGAAGGCCGCTTTTCCGCATCGGTAAAGACTACCTTGACGGGAATGTCGTAGGGGAGAAAACTTGAAAGTTTTTCCAGGTATTCCAATGCGATCCGGAACCCAAACGCCGTGCGGGCATGATGGATGTCAGACAAAGAATAGAGCACGATCCACGATTCGAAGCGCTCCTGAAGGGCAACGTTTTTTTCGAGTACGTAGGAAAAGTCACTCGAGCCTTGATAGAGAGTAATGCCGGTCACGTGGTCCTTGTACGGTTCAAGCACCGCCCCGGTGAACGTGCGGAGCGAAAGTTCCAGCGTAGCAAAGGTACGGGCATCAAGAAACCGGGTGAAAGGGTACCGGATTCCCAGATCCAGGGTCAGGGAAAGGGGCCCATTTTCGAGCTTTGGAATGAGGGTGCTAAAATCAAGGAGCGACACTTCCCGCAGGTCAATCATACTCTTGCCTCGACCTGATATAGGGTGCGGCCGTGAGAAACCCAGAGGTCCCCGAAATACGACCTTCCATAAGAGGCAAGGTCGAGCTGAGTAAGAGCGGGATTCTCAAAGAGGGCTCGTGACCCTTCTTTTACCTCATGGGAATCGGTCACAAGGGTAAATAGAGCCTCACCCCTGGCTTTTACGCGGCAACCGGCGATAAATTCGGGTGTGAGGAGACGGTGTTTAGCATGCCTCTGTTTCGGCCACGGATCGGGAAAATTCATGTAGTAACGGTCTACACTCCCATCCAAGACATAGTGTCTCATAAAATCTTTGGCATCACCACATACGATGAGGAGATTAGAAACGTTGTGATTGACCGTTTTGGACCAGATTTTGCGCACCCGCTTAAACAGCTTTTCCACCGCCACAAATTGGATACCGGGATGCGAAAGGGCGCGATGAACGATCCAGTCCCCGTTCCCCGAACAAAATTCGATTTCAAGCCTTTCAAAACTTTCCAAACAAAGGGAAGAGTATTTGTCATGGTCGGAAAAATAAGGGGGAATACAAAGCACCGGCGGCTCAAAAAGGGGGCGGCGGCTTTCAAAAGTATAGAAAAAAGGAAGGTCTTGCGGTTTCATGCACAGACATTTTAATCGACAAATATTTGACGGAAAAGGTTTTTTTCTCAATAATGTATGATCGATACTCTTTTGAGTACAGGCCCGGGTGGTGAAATGGCAGACACGCTAGACTTAGGATCTAGTGCCGCAAGGTGTGGAGGTTCAAGTCCTCTCCCGGGCAACGTTTAAAAAAGGCAAAAAGTGCCCTACCTTTATTTGGCCCTTATTTCGTTCGTCTTCCTTCTCATTCTGTTCTGGTTTGCAAAGGAAGCGAATAAAGCCAGCCTGGTTGATGTGTATTGGACCATGGGGGTGCCTCTCCTCGGCCTCTCGGCCTATTTCATGGAGCCGCTCCAAAATAGCCGCAAAACCCTTCTTCTCTTCTTCGTTCTCCTCTGGGCCTTTCGCCTCCTCGCCCTTCTCGTCCACAGAATGACTCTGGACTATTCGGAAAATCCCCATTACGTCAAGGTGATGGCCCACTGGAAAGGGAAACTCTGGACCCATGTTTTCTTCCGCTTCTTCCTCTTGGAAGGGCTATATCAATACGCGATCGCGCTTGTGATCATTCGGGTCATGCTCACCTCGGCGACAAGCCTCGGCGCCATCGACGGGATTGCTATAGCCCTCTTCGTCACGGGATTCATTTTTGAGATTTTTGCCGACCTCCAACTCATCTACTTTAAACGGCAAAATCCCGGAAGAATATGCAATATCGGGTTATGGTCCATTTCCCGCCACCCGAACTACTTCGGCGAATGCCTCGTCTGGCTCTCATTTTATCTCTTTGCCCTGAGCACTCCCCTCGGCTGGGCCTATTTTTTCTCTCCTCTATTGGTCGCTTTCCGCCTTTTTATCTTCCATATCCCTGAGATCGAGCGCCATCACAAGGATGACCCTGAATATCAGGTGTATAAAAAAGAAACTCACCTCTTTTTCCCCTTATGGCATCGGAAGTTAAAATAATTACTAGAATTTTATTATAATCCACATTATAATATAGTTTACCCATGACGCCCGTTTCGAATCCCACCGCCGGTCCCTTCTCTCCTTTAACGAGGTATGAGCAAGACACTATATTTGACACTTATCATATTAATGTAGAGTTACTTGAATGCTATCGACGTGACCTGTCTTCCTCGTCTGTCACGCATCTTGAGGATGCTACAATGCCACTTGTCATCCGGAAATTTTTCCGGTCGAGGCGCGCCCCCTTCAACGGCCCCGCCCCCTCTCACAATGCTGCCCCTTCTAATACTGCTGTCTCTCTTTCCAACCTGTTCGACCGTCTTTTGGCTTGCTATCTGAAGCAAGAAACCTGCCCTCTCCCACACGGTATTTTTGATGATTGCGATGAGAGCACGATCATTCGGGTGTTGCAATGGTGTGAAGAAAATTTCCCCCATTGGCAAACTCTCACCTGGGAATTTGACTATGAATCCATGGCTGACTTTGCTGCAAGAAAAGGGTTTGCCGGCCTTGCGGCGTATTTGGGAAAACCTCTCCGAACACTTACCGGTAACTTTAAGAGCGATTTGATGGCTGCCTATTTTAGCGATTCTGCAAATAAGATTCCGAGAGAGATTCTGCCCGAAAATGAAGAAGAAACCATCGCGGTACTTGAAAATCTTTTCGAAGAATTTCCCGAATGGGACATCTGCGGATTCCATTTTATGTGGGAAGAGAATAATTCAGACTCCTTCCTTTGCACCGCCATAAGGGCACACCGGCCTGAACTTGCCAAATTCCTGATCGAAAGGGGAGCCGATATCCATGAATACAACGGCTTTGCATTACAAGAATCCATCTCCAACTCGCTGCCTGACATCGTTTGTATACTACTGGAAAAGGGGATGCTGAAGGAAATCAACACAAGCGGACCGGAAACGCCGCCTCTCATTCTTGCCGCCTCTCACAAATTCTATGACATCGTGAAACGGCTTCTCGATGCCGGCGCCGACGTCAACATACTCTATAGAGACCCACGAATCGGGTACATGTCGGCACTCTCGTACGTGACAATGCACGAAATTGCCGCTCCGGGAACTCAAGTTGAACTGATCTCTCTTCTTTTGGAACGGGGGGCTCAGGCTAACCCAAATTTGCTGCAAGTGCAGAACTTTGCAACACTATGCCAAAATGTTGTAAACCTTGTCCCACTGGAAGAACCTGCTCTCATTCCGGTAGTAAGAAAACTCTTTTACATGACATGTGATACGCTCAGTGTCGATTTAGACCTCTTATTTGAAAACACGAGTGAAGAACAAATCGTTTCCCTCTTGAACGCCCTTTCGAAAACAAGGTGCCCCTGGCCTTTTCTTGTACATCATAAAGAAGCCATTTTACTATGGGCTGTCCAGCACGGCCTGAAACTATTATGCAGATATTTGATTCAAGAGGGGCTTGGCACTAAGACATGCTCCATCACGGATGCAATGTCGGTATTGCACTATTTGGCTATGCAGGGGTGGAATGAAGAAGTCGAACTGATCCTCGCGAAAGGGGCAGAGATCAATGCAAAAAACAATCAAAACATCACTCCGTTCAGGATTGCCCTCTTGTACGGTCAAATAGAAACGGCAGCTCTTCTTGTGGCATCGGGGGCCTGTACCCGGGACGAAGACTGGTGGGTCGAAGGGAAAAACCAAAGCGGTGAAGTTTTCACCGCGCTGGGACAAAAAGTCCCATTCACTCCGGTTCTTATTGCCATCCATTATTTCACAGAATTTTTTCAGCACAGAGAAAGAACCTACGACTCTCTCTCCGATAACGAATTCATTGAACTTTTTGAAAGAGTGAATACAGCTTTTCCCAAATGGAATATTTTTTTCCTCCAGGTCGGAGCTGATGCCGACACGCTCCTCATGTGGTCGATCCGAAAGAAACGGCCCCGCTTGAGCGGGTTTTTACTTGCCCTCCATCCCCATATCAATGCCGTAAATAGGAAGGACGAGCATGCTCTCATTTTTGCCGCACGGCAAAGCGATTTGGACCTAACAAAGCGCCTTTTGGACCTCGGTGCTCCCATCGACGCCCCTGATTATACAGGAAAACCGGCGATTTTGCATGCCGCTTCCTATGAAATCATTGAAACCCTGCTTCTGCGAGGAGCAAAGCCTCACGACTTCGGAAAAAATATCCCGGCCGAAATGCTGAGTTCTCTTATTCTTCGTTTCGCGGCCCCTTTAGGAAATGATCCATTCATGCATAAGATTATCCATGCGTACTTTACAGGAGAAAGCACTTCTCTTCTATATGAAATGGGGGTGGATAAAACGAACGAGGCGATTTTACTCCTGCATAGAGAATATCCTTCCTTCGATTTTGCTTCCCTTCTCTCCACAGTATATAACGAGTGTCCGGTCCATTGGATAGTGCTTAACGAAAAGCCGATCGATAAGGTACCGGACAGGGACATTGCTATTTTTAAAAAATGGGCTCGGGAAGGCAGCACTGATCTCGAGACGGTCCGAAAATTAGACGAATTCATTGACCGGATCGAAACACGCACTCCTTTTATTGGAGTTCCGAAAAATCAAGGAGAGTGGTTCGATACCATCCGCAATCTCCTATGCCATATCATCACCGGACTGGAAACAAATCCCTACCATAAACAGTTTGTGATTCAATCGTTTTCGGAAATATCGGAATTTTGTGCCACTCGGTGGATGCAAACGGCAATCCAAGCCGTCCGGCTTGTCACCGAAACCGGGGGAGCCGAAGACGGAAGCTTTAAGACTGCAGTAAATCATCTTCTGGCAGGGATGCGCTCCGATGCTTTTGAAAAGTCATTTCAAGCGTACCGCCGTTTTTCGGATGAAGACAACCCCTTTCGGTACGGGAACGTACATGAACGTTTTGCACTGCTAGATCTGCTCCATAGCCAGCGCGGCGTCCCTCGTGACATGCTTTACCATGAATCCGAGGCCCT
>MGLW01000056.1:1726-13731 GCA_001794905.1 Chlamydiae bacterium RIFCSPHIGHO2_12_FULL_49_11 | reverse complement strand
TACTAACAAAAAATTTATAGAATCAAGAATTTAAGCGCAAAGAATTCCGTTATCCGTGACTATTTACGCAACAACGCCCCTAGAAGTTGTAAAAGCTGCAAAAGGTTCTCTCTCGGCATTAAATTTTCATCAAATAGACGCCTTGTGAAACCCAAAGTTAATAATTTTTCTTCTAAAGATTTTACCTTTTGAACGCAGGTATCGGCTTCATGGGTCAAACCAAATTTTTTGAAGTCATGATGCACACTTCGCGCTATCATTAATGCGCTGCCATAATCTCCCTCTTGTTCGCGCCTCATGACCGCAACTTCGCTCGCTTTGAGATATTTTTTTACCCTAGCGATGTGAGAGGAGCGGCAAAACTTGTAGATTGCAGATGCCTTGAATATTTCATCAAACAAATTCCACCCGCCGTAATTGCTCCTCCGATAGCGTAAAAAACAGAGGAGGGAACTCTTGAACCAAATCGGTACACCGTAACTGTATAGTCATTCTCGTAGGGTGTCGCAATCTTATCCATATTTTTGGGTATCAGCCTGGAATTTTTCCCGTTGGTGCTGGTTTTGTTCCGTGTACGATAAGCACATATTCTCCCCAAGGGATGGGGCTATTTTGTTGAGGATCGATATTCATGGCCGCAAGGTAATATTGCATGAGTGAATCCAAAAAGGCATTTTGTTTTTCCGGAGGAAGGTGCTTTCTGTGCGGGAGCCATTGCTTGATCCATTGTTGCAAGGCATCTCGATTTTCATGCATTGATTTGTGATAAACGTAATGGATTGAATCGATATGGAAGCCTGCACGAACCATTAAGGTGCGGTAGGTTTCCAAATCAAAGGTTTGTTGGGGGTTGACAAAACCGGTAAAATCATCTTTCCACTCATGCATGGTGTTTTTCAATGCGGTATAAAAAGGCAAACCCTCTTTAGAGGGAGCCAGAATGATATGCACCTTCCCATTGGGTTTCAAGTGTGCGAAAATGTTTGCCAAAGCTTTTTCCTGCTCTTGTATCCAGTGCATGACATGAATTGCAATGACATGGTCAAATTGGTAGGGGAGAGAAAAAGATTCTGCCGATGCTTTCAGGAATGTTAAATTACGGGTTGATGCCTGCATTTGCAACACACCAGCTAACATGGAATCGGAAGGGTCGATTCCGATCACGATTCCGTCCGGAACTTTTTGGGCAAGACGAGCAGTCAATTTTCCGTTGCCGCACCCCACATCGAGGATATTTTCATTGCCGGCGAGGGGGAGGCTATTCAATACCCATTCTGCATGGGACATTTGAACAGACGAATTGTATGCATATTCCAGCCCGTTCCAATGATCGGCCTGAGCACTGCATATGCAGAACAAGGAAAAAAGGAAAATGAGGAATCGTATAAATAATCTCAAGTTTTTTGTGAGCTGATTTTAAATGGATGAGGGATTTTTGGCAATCGCAAGTTGTTGCCACGAGTTGATTTAATCCTTAAGGTGGGCCGTCAAATGATTCCCCGTTTCGGCTATGTCAAAGCCCAAAAAATTTCCCCTCTTGTTATCGAAATAAATACCGTATTCAGACAAAAGGGCACTTCAAAAAGCTAGGCCCACACAGAGTTGGGGTGGGATGAAAATATGAGCCTTGATGGATTTGAACCATCGACCCTCTCCTTAAAAGGGAGATGCTCTACCGCTGAGCTAAAGGCTCTCTTTAGAGAGCAAGTTCTGCCACTTGCTCTTGTTGACCCCAAGGGGATTCGAACCCCTGTTGCAAGAATGAAAATCTTGTGTCCTGGACCGGGCTAGACGATGGGGCCAAATTATTTCACTAGCAATTTTATACCTGATTGCTTTTTTTTTGCAATTTTAAACTGTAAGAATCTCCTTTTCTTTCTGCACAAAAAGCTTGTCGATTTTTTCGCAGTACTCATCGGTAAGCAGTTGCACTTCTTTTTCCGATTTCTTCTGGAGGTCCTCGGTGAGGTCCCCTTTCTGCTTGGCATCGCGAATGAGATCATTTCCCTTGCGCCTTACTTCACGAACGACGACTTTTGCCTTCTCGGCCTTGTCTTTCGCATCTTTGGCAATGACTTTGCGTAAATCTTCCGAAAGGGGTGGTACCGGTACCCGAATCACGTTGCGCTCCAGGATGGGGTTGAGCCCCATGTTGGTCTGCTGGATCGCCTTGCTGATCGAAGCGGCAAGGGAAGGGTCAAAGGGTGAAACCACCAGCTGCCGATCCTGAACCGAAACGGTCGCCAGCGCCTTGAGCTGCATCTCGCTTCCGTAAGCATCCACCTTGACATGGTCGAGCATGGAAGGATTGACGCGGCTTGTCCTCAGCGCATTGAACTCGGACTGCAAATGTTCAAACGCATGCTGCATTTTGTCCTGAATTTCTTTTTTATGGAATGCCATGTGAATCCTCCCCGCTTGTGACCCTGGTGCCCCCTCTTCGGTGCACGATCGCATTCAAAATCGCCTCTTCATCATAGACGGGTACGACTCGGATTTCAATATGATTATCACGGCAAAGAGCAATCGCTGCCGAATCCATCACCCGCAAATCCAGGCGGAGCACCTCTTCATACGTGATCCGGTCATAGCGCTTGGCATCAGAATTAAGCCTCGGATCCTTGTCATAAACCCCGTCGACGGTCGTCGCCTTGACCAGCATGTCAGCTTTCATTTCAGCTGCTCTGAGGGCCGCCGCGGTGTCTGTCGTAAAATAGGGGTTGCCTGTGCCCCCTACAAAAATCATCACTACCCCTTTCTCTAAGGCAAGGTGGGCCTGATGCCAGTTGAAATGCTCAATGATCCCGTCGACATTGCGCGAGCTCATGACGCGTGTTTTCAATCCGAGAGTGATGAGGACTTGGTGGAGCGCAAGACCGTTGATACAGGTTGCGAGCATGCCGATATGGTCGGCGGGAGTGCGCTCGAAACCAAAATCGGCCGCAGTACGGCCACGGAAAATATTGCCGCCGCCAATCACAACCCCGATCTGGATTTCGTGGCCGGCAAGCTTTTCGATGAGCTTTCCGATGTTATGGCACGCCTGATAATTGATCCCGTAACTTTGATCTCCGATGAGCGCTTCACCGGAAAGCTTCAGGATAATTCGTTTTTGACTGTGTTGCACAATCTTACTTACTGCCCTACCTGTACACGGATAAACTTGGTCAATGCGAGCCCCTTGCCTGCCTTCTGCACGAGGTCGGCGATCGTGATCGAGGGATCTTTGATAAACTTTTGGTTCAGCAAACACGCCTGATCGAAATAGGCCTTAAGCTTCCCTTCGATAATCTTTTCGATGATCTGCGGCGGTTTATTTCCGGGCGCCTGGCTTTTGGCAATCTCTCGTTCCTTTTCCACAACCTCTTTCGGTACATCTGCGGCTACAAGATATTCAGGGCTTTCGGCAGCCACATGCATCGCAATCTCTCGAGCCAAAGCTTCCGCTCCCGTGCCTCCCGAAAGTTCCACGAGGCATAAAATTTTCCCGCCCATGTGAGAATATACGCCGTAAGAAGCGTTTTTTTCTTTTTTTACGGTGATCGCCCGTGACACAACAATGTTCTCCCCAATCACGCTGATGAGTTCCTTTCTGAGCTCATCGAGAG
This sequence comes from Chlamydiae bacterium RIFCSPHIGHO2_12_FULL_49_11, assembly GCA_001794905.1. GTDB lineage: Bacteria > Chlamydiota > Chlamydiia > Chlamydiales > 2-12-FULL-49-11 > 2-12-FULL-49-11. Next base: position 10,123 of record MGLW01000056.1, on the reverse strand, counting down.
TCTTGGATTTTTCTCGCGTTGATTTCATCTGGAGCAAACTATCCGGTGAATGAGGTCTTCCTTTGTGCATTTCATCGAGTAAATCGACATGGAATTTTGTGAAACGTTCGTTACTCACCACAAAATCGGTTTCGGCATTGAGCTCAAGAATAAAAATAGCATCATCCATTTCTTTATACCGGATCAACCCTTCGTTAGTCTCGCGCGAGGCCTTCTTGACGGCTGACGCGGCTCCCTGCTTGCGAAGAAAATCAATAGCGGCATCGATGTCGCCGGAAGTTTCTTCCAGCGCTTCTTTGCATTTTGCCATGCCGACGCCCGTTCTTTCCCGTAATTCTTTAATCAAAGATGCAGTAATCATCCCCGTCCCCCTATCGTTGTTCCGGCTTTTCTTCGTGCTCTTCATTCGAAGGCCGGATGGCCAGCCCCAAACTTTCTTTTTTGTCGGCAATTGCTTTAGCAATGGCATCGAGCATTACCTTGTTACTCTTCAAGGCGTCGTCGTTACCGGCAATCACATAGTCGATGAGGTCGGGATCGCAATTGGTATCGGTAATCGCCATCACAGGGATACCGAGCTTGCGCGCTTCGGCTACCGCGATGTGTTCTTTATGCGGATCGACGACGATGACAAGTCCGGGCGCTTTGCGCATGGCACGCACACCTGACAGATTGCGTTCAAGCTTTTCTTGCAGCTTGGTAAGACGCGACACTTCTTTTTTCTTGAGTCCTTCGCCGCCCGCCGCCACCTTTTTCTCGATTTTTTCGAGTTTTTTGATCGACTGCCGGATCGTCACGAGGTTGGTGAGCATGCCGCCAAGCCACCTTTCGCATACGTAAAATTCACCGCACGCTTCCGCCACCTCTTTGATGACGATTTTAGCCTGCTTTTTCGTTCCTACGAAAAGGATGCTTTTTTTGCGGCCCACTACATCGCGGACAACATGGCATGCTGCCCTCAGTTGCTGGATCGTTTTGGACAAATCCAAAATGTGGATGCCGTTTCTCACTTCGTAGATGTATTGACCCATTTTCGGATTCCAACGGTGCGTTTGATGGCCGAAATGGACTCCCGATTCCAATAGGTCTTTAATCGTTACGCTGAGCTGATATGTTTCTTTCTCTTGTTCTTGCGTGGTCAAAGGTAATTCCTCTACTTTTAATTTTTTTCTAGCGCCTGATCAGAATCGAACTGACACTAATAGCTTGGAAGGCTATTGTTCTACCATTGAACTACAGGCGCTTTAAGCCTCACCGTAAATACGGTGAAATATGGCGCAAAGCAAGTTTTTAAAACTTTTGCGAGCAAATTTTTTCACATCCGGCTTTTTTTAGCAACTTGACTTTGCAACTTTTTTGATACACGCTTCGATCAAAAAAGTCGTATAATCAGAAAACGATGCTTTTGGAACTCAAATTAAAAAAAATTTATACGGCTCTCGGTATCATCGGCATCATCATTTCCCTACGTCTTTTCTTTTTGACCACCGTGGCAACCGAGCGGTATGAAAAACTCTCCAGGCGCCCCAAGTACAAGACGGTCTTTGTCGAACCGCTCCGAGGAACGATCCGCGACCGGTTCAACGAAGTTTTGGTGACAAATAAAATTTCGTATTCGGTGGGCATCATGTATGAAGATCTGTTATCGATCCCCCGCATCCGGTGGAAGACGAACGGAAAAACACGCACCAGGACTTTTCCGCGCAAAGAATACACCGAAAAACTGGCCCGCTTTTTAGCAGGCCAGTTCGATGTGGACCCCACAGATATCGTAGACCTGATCTATAGCCAGGCAGCCATCTTCCCGTCCATGTTCTTCACCGTCTATGAGGCGGTCGACGAACAAACCTACTACAAACTCCGGTTTCTCGAAAAAGAGTGGCCGGGCCTCAGAGCCAAAATTTTTCCCGTCCGCCATTACCCCGAAGGCACAACCGCTTCCTCTGTGTTGGGGTATCTGGGAAAAATGGATTTTCAGTCGGGCATCCGTAAAAAAGAAGAATTATCCCGCCTCCTCGCCTACATGCAGGATGTGGAAGAGTTGATCCCTTCTCCACTTCCTGCCGGTTTCACGTCGCAAATACAGGTGGTGGAAAGGATTCATGAACTCCAAACCGACCTGAAATTCGTAGGCACACTGCAAGGCAAAGCCGGAGTGGAAAGAACATTTCAGGCCGACCTTGCCGGCCGGTTCGGCGAAAAACGGTTTGAAATCGACCCCATGGGAAACACCATACGGGAACTCCCCGATTCCAAAAATCCGGTCAGCGGCAGAAGGCTTTTTCTCACCCTTGCGGCACAGTTGCAAAAACATGCCGAAATGATCCTGATGCAATCCGACAGCGAAAGGCAAAAACGGTTTTATAAAAGCTCTCCCGATCATAAATTCCTCCCCAGACCGTGGGTATGCGGAGGGGCGATCGTAGCGATCGAGCCTACCTCCGGCGATATTCTGGCTCTTGCTTCCTATCCCGGCTTTGATCCTGCCGATTTCATCACACATGGAAAATCAAGCAGGCGCCGGATGTGGCTCGAAACTCCCGAATATGTACGCCGGTTATGGGACGGCCTGGACAATATCCCCAAACCGGGAAGCACCCCGAAAAAATGGACATGGAAACGGTTTGTGCACCAGCTGGTAGCCAAAGGGAGCGACGTTGACCGGATAATTTCCTCCTTTTCTACCCTCAACTTATGCATAAAAGCGGACGAGGAAGAAAATCCCGCTTTGAGCACGCAAGACCGGGACCTTCTTCGTGATTTGTGTGCTGTTCTCATTTCCAAAGAACTTGCCGGACCCGAATTTCTCGGATCGTTTGGCACCCTCTCTCCCGATCGTTTCCGATCTCTGGAACAAGCAGTCATAACGGCACGTGGAGAGGTGTACCGGATCGCCGAAAAAATTTTTACCCGAACCGACTTTCCCGCATGGCGTGAGGCGTATTTCACCCATTTTTTAGAGCAAAAAAGAAAAGAAGAAAAAGAGAAGAAATCTTCTCAAAAACCCTATACCGTCTATCTGGAAGAAGCAAAAGAGATTCTCTTCCGCCCTTTTTTCCACCAAAATCGCGAACTGTTTCTAGAGGCCTTTCTCACAAAAAGAGCCGGATTGCAACCCGGGCTCAATCCTTTTATTCAAGAAATCATTTCCAAGAGTCTGGAGTCCTCCGCTGTCGAAATCGAAGCGTTGAAACAATTTCTAGCCGAATTCAACTCCGAACAAGTACGCGCCTTTTTCCGCGCCTGCCGCTCCTTTTACGAACGGGATGAGTCTCTCGTGGGTCGGTATCATTTCCGGCAAAAGCCGGGAAAAGAACAGACGGAGCAGGATTTGATTTTGCATGCCTACCCTGCAGGCGGCTGTGGTTTTGCTACATCCTCCGCATTTCAGGAGGCGTCCCCCCTGGGGTCTATTTTCAAAATTGTCACCGGATATGAAGCGGCCAGACAAAAAATTGAACGGGATACCGGTGATCCCAACCCGCTTGTGATCGTCGATGCATCTCCGCCCTATTCCATGTCGATGAAAGCCGGTACCGTCTTGGGATACACTTTGTCCGGCACCCCCATCTGCCGCTGGTATAAAGGGGGACGCCTCCCGCGCAGCCATCCCAATATCGGAAAAATCGATCTCTGCGGTGCCTTTGAAAAGTCGAGCAATCTCTATTTTTCCCTTCTCGCAAAAGACCACTTGTCCATCCCGACCGACCTTTCAAAATGTGCGATGAAAATGGGGTTCGGTTCTCCCACCCGTGTTAAACTCGACCGCGAAGCGACCGGCAAGGTACCGTTTGACCTGTTCGACAACCCTTCCAATCTATATTCTTTTGCGATCGGCCAGCACACGTTGCTTACCACCCCGCTGCAGACGGCGGTCATGCTGTCGGCTTTTATGAACGGGGGCAATGTAGTTGTGCCTCGGATCGCATTGCACCTTTTGAACCTGGAACCGCAAGAAAAAGAGCAGGTCTTGTTCCGCACCGAATTTGCCTTCCGTGAAGCGCTCAAAAATATGGGGATTTTTTTCCCCCTCTTCACTTCCGGGGAAACGGGCAGCGATGAGCCGTATGTGAGAAGATTGCATACGGAGATTCAAGCACGCATCTTTCTTCCGGAGCCTCTCCGCCGGCTCATTCTGGAGGGACTCTACAGCGTAGTAAACAGCAATGGAGGTACCGCACGCAAAACGGCCATCCGTACCTTGCACGAACAAAAAGAGCTCAGGGACATCTACGGCAAACTTGCCCCCTTCATGATCGGAAAAACATCGACCGCCGAAAAGCGGATCAAGCCGTATCTTAATGCCAAAGTCCCGGCAGCCTTAACCAAAGACACCTGGTTCGTCGCGGGTTCTTTCAAGGAAGCCCACACATTCACCTCTCCGGAACTTGTCGTCGTGGTATATTTGCGCTACGGCGACTTCGGAAAAGAATGCGCCCCCCTTGCCGCCTCTATGATCGACAAATACCGGTCACTTCTCAAGGTGATGAAATAAAGGGCCAAGATCGGCAATGAGATCGGAGGCAATGAGAGAGTGTATGGAAGAGCGTGCTTGGACATGGTCGCCTGCACGTTGATGCAAGAGGGTCCCCATCGCAGCCGCTTCGCGGAGGTCGTCGTGAAAGAGGAGGAAGGCACCTATCATCCCCGCAAGCACATCTCCCATTCCCGCCTTTGCCATCCCCTGATTGCCGAAGGGAAATACAAGCTTGGGAAGCCCTTTTGCAAAAAGGGTAGTCGGCGCCCCCTTGTAAACGAGAATGACGTCATGCCGATCGACATAGTTCTGTGCCAGATCGACAAGCTCCAACTGGCCTACTTCAGGTTCCGCATGTAAAAGACGCCTGAGTTCCCCCTCGTGTGGTGTCAAAATCGAACGGGGCGGAGGTTTATCCGTCATAAAATAGAGGGCGTCCCCGTCGATCACCTTCATAGCATTGAGTTTGAAAATATGGTGGACAAGTTGTTCGGCTTCTTTCGTCCGAGACAGACCGGGACCGACGACAAGAGATCGGGTGCGGTGCATTTCATTCTGCAACGCTTCCGGTTCCATCGGAATCAAAATCACCTCGGGAAATAGCCCGTGCATTTTAGAAATCGCTTCCGGCGAAGAGAATACTTTCACCATTCCCGCTCCGGAGCGCAGGGCGGCATTGGCCGCAAGAACAGCCGCACCCGGCATGTTCGGGCTGCCTGCAACGACGGCTACTTGTCCTACTTCATACTTGTGCGCCTTGCGGCGTGGTTTGTGTAGATTGTGACGCAAAATTTCGGGGTTGATGACGTGCCCGAAAAAGTGTGCGCCATCGTAGAAACGAGTTTCCAAACCAAAATCGATATGGTACAAATCGCCCACATTTTCGAGCCCCTGGTTATACAGGTGGCCGATTTTTAGAGCGCCCAGATACGCGGTGATATTGGCTTCGATCGCAGCCTCCCCGATTTCTCCCGTACCGCCGTGAATGCCTGAAGGAATATCGATTGCAAAAACACAGTTCTCGGAGCGGTTAATTTTTTGTACGATATCGGACGCAAGCCCGGTCAAGGTTCCCGTAAATCCCGTTCCCACAATGCCGTCAATGATGATATCTCGTCTCGACGGAATTTCCATTTCTTCCGGTCTTGCAATCGTATGAATGACACCACCCCTGCTTTTAAATGCAGCAGCATGCTTCCGGCACAGTTTCGAACACTCGTCGAGAGGAAATAGCTGGTAGGCATCGACCTCGATACTTTCGGCCAGGAGAAGGGTCCCGATGGTATAGGCATCCCCCGCATTATTCCCCTTGCCGCACACTAATATGGCATGATCGGAAAAGTCTTTCTGGCGTATCGTGCCAAGCACAAGCTCGAACATTCCGCGGGAAGCCGTTTCCATGAACAATTCATCGAGAGAAGGATCTTCGGCAATGGCTCTTTGTTCGATCCGGGCCATTTCATGAGCCGTCAATATCGGCATTCCTTCGAGCGGAATCGGAGTATCGTTATGTTTCATTGTATTTCGGCAGCGGCTTCTCTCTCTTCCAGAAGATGAAGCAGCGCCTCCCTTGGATTTTTCCCTTCGTACAAGACTTGGTACATAGCATAAGTGATGGGCAAATCCAAATGATTTTTTTGTCCGAGACGATACGCGGATAGAACGGTATATTCCCCCTCGATCACCATGCCGACTTTTTTACGCGCCTCATCGATGTCCACTCCCTCCCCCAAAAAGCGGCCGAACTGAAAATTGCGACTGAGGTTGGATACTCCGGTCACGATGAGGTCGCCGATTCCGGCGAGGCCGTAACAGGTTTCATCCCGGGCCCCTTTGAGTTTTGCCATCCGGCACATTTCACGTAGACCCCGGACGATGAGCATTGCTTTTGTATTGTGTCCGAAACCGAGCCCTTCGGCAATCCCCGACGCAATGGCAATCACGTTTTTCATGGCGCCGCCAAGAGCAACGCCCATGATGTCAAAACTCGTTTCAATACAGAATGTGGGCGAATCAAACAGCCGGCACACGAGCTCTTGCATTTCGGGATTCTTTCCGGCAGCAACAGCGGCGGTCGGCTGCCCTTGCATGACTTCTTTGGCAAGGGTCGGTCCGCTCATGTATCCGATCAAATCGGAAGAGATATATTCCAAAGCCACCTCAGCAAGGAGCTGCCCCGTCTCCTGCTCGATCCCTTTCGAGGTAATGATAAAGGGACGGTCAAGGCCGCCCAATGTAAACAATTTTTCCAGTACAGGTCTAAATCCTTTGGCAGTAACGCATTCCACAAATAGGTCGCATTCTTCCACCACTTCTTGGAGCGATCGCACTACACGCAGGGCGGAAGAGACGGGAAAAGCAGGAAATTTGGGGTGGCCTTTGCCTTTTTCAAGGCTGTCCAGCACATCTTCCTCAATTCCCCAGAGAAGCACTTCATGCCCATTCTTCGCGATCAAATCAGCAAGGGTAATCCCCCACGCTCCCGTTCCTAAAAATCCGACTTTAGCCATACCTATAGTATATTAGAATCGGTTCACATTGACAAGGTCTTCCTGTGTTTTCACCGGCATAAAGCACTCCTCGCGGGGCAAATACACCACAGAAAACGAGTCAAAGTAAGGAAAAATATCAAAAGCAAATCTTTCACTATGAAATCTTCCCCGTTTTTCCACGACATGCTCGGGAAATGTTTTAGAAAATAAACTTGGCAGGCATCTCGCTTTGAAGGAGAAGATCCCGGTAAACCCGCGAGGGCACTCGATCGGCCCCTCTAGGTATTCCCGGACGTCAAGACGGTTTTTGACTTGAACCACCCCCATCTTTTCTTCCGGGGAGAGCTTATCCGTTTCCAGCACCACCAGGTCACTCTCGGTTTCAAAAAAAAGCTTGTGCCCCACGGGCGCCCTGTAATTGTCTATCGGCACCACCTGAATCCGGTCAACGTCGTCGAGAAGCCCCTCTTGCCACATCTCTTCGAGGCCGTCGAGAAAAGCGCCGTTCCCTTCCGGAAAGAGGTCATCGGAATAAAGCTCCGACCGGTCCCGGTTAAAAGAAGGGTACTCTTTGCCTACGTAGAAATACAGGTTTTCCCGCCGGACCATCTCCCGCGTTGCAGCGTCATTGTGCGGTGATGTGAGCACCATCACCTTATCTTCGGAGGATACCTTTTCGAGCAGGTGGGTAAAGAGTTTTTTTCCTCGCACCTCTACCGCTGCCTTGGGCCCTTCAGCCCCGAGACGCACTCCCTTTCCTCCTGCCAGAATCACGATGAGTTTCCTGCTCAGCAAAGGTGCTACCTTTTCGGGAGTGAGGCGCACCATGCATCGAAAATCGATCGGGCACGTCCGTTTGAAACAGGGCGAGCATTCGACCTTTTCCGTCAGTACGATCCCGTTTGGAAAAGGCCCCGTACTTTCCGGCGCAGTGGAACCGAAGAGGGCGATCAGCGAGAGGTGCAGGCCCGCCGCAATATGCATCGGCCCGCTGTCATTTGTGACAAAAACATGACAGGCAGCGATTTCATCGATAAGCTCTCCGAGGCTCGTCTCTCCCGCCTGATTTTGTACCCTTGCATCAAACCCTTCCGTGATCGATGCCACCAAATCCCGCTGCTCCCACGAGCCGAAGCACCGCACCTCAGCCCGGGGCATTGTCTCAAGAATCAGCCTGATCAACGTGCGAAAATACTCGGGCGGCCAGCATTTTGCTGATCCGTAGCTTGCTCCCGGGTTGATTCCGATACGGAATGGACCCGTCGCCTTTTTCCGCTGCCATAGCGGTGCTTCGGAAAGTTGCGACACCCCTGCAATAGCCTGATACAAGGCAGTGTGGTGCCCTCCGCTCCACAAGATGCGGCGCGCGCCGAATATGCCGGCCCAAAAAGAGTGTTTTGCCCGCCTCTTTTGCACTCTTCCGATAAA
>MGLW01000056.1:0-1677 GCA_001794905.1 Chlamydiae bacterium RIFCSPHIGHO2_12_FULL_49_11 | reverse complement strand
TACCGCTCTTTCAGGAGCGAGGAGAGCGATAGATCGCGTACCTGAAACCCTGCAAAGAGCGGCCGGAGATGAGGCCTGCAGTAAATATGGATTTCCACCTCGGGATTTTCCTCTCGCAAACCGCGAAGGGCATAGAGCGCCATCACCACATCTCCGACCCAATTCGGCATGCGTACCGCAATCTTTTTCACAGGGCCATCATAACACATCGATAAAAAAAATCACAGTACAAGCTAACTTGACTGCCAGCCGCCGCCGAGAGCTTTATAAAGGGAGATGAGATCGATCCTGGTTTTGAGCTCATGGTCGAGAAGGGACAGTTGCACTCCCGAGAGCTGTAATTTGGCATTGAACACTTCGAGTGCACTGACTAGCCCTTTGATGTTCCTTTCTCCGACAAGGTAGGTGGCTTCCTTTTGATGCTTCGTCTCAAGCTGCGTGTCGGAAAGGGATTTTAAATCTTTATTGTAGGCCATGAGCGCACTTTCCGCTTCTTGTAAGGCTTGGAGAACCGTCCCTGCATATGCGGTGAATTTGGCCGCCTCCTCGGCACGCCTCGCATGCAAATTGCCGAGATACTGCCAGCCTTGAAAAATCGGGGCATTGAGGCCGCCGCCGAAAGCGTAGGTAAGGCTTTTGGGTGAAAAGAGGGATCCGATCGAAAGGGATTGCAGACCTCCGTCACCGGTGAGGCTGAAGGTAGGGAAAAACTGGGCGATGGCAACTCCGATCTGTGCCGTGGCGCCCGCAAGTTCCCGTTCGGCTTTGCGGATATCGGGACGGCGGCGGAGGAGATCGGAGCGGAGGCCGACAGCCACTTTTTCCGGAAGAGGCGGAAGAGGCTTGTACAGAAGAAGCTCTTCGAGAAGAGCCTCGGGAGGCTTGCCGATAAGAACCGAAATAGTATAGATATGATGGTACATCTCACTTTCAAGAGGCGGAAGCTTGGCCCTTTCTGCAAAAGCAGCAGCTTGAACCGATTCGTCATCAATCCGGTTGACGTAACCGAGCCGATATTGCAAGCGGATCAGGCACGACTTACTCTCCAACAGGGAAATGTTTTCCTTGATAATTTCTTTTCTCTCCCGGACGGCGCAGAGTTCCATGTAGGTTCGTGCCAGTTCCGCAAAGACGCTGATGAGAATGTCGTCTTTCTGTGCAATTGTCCTGCCAATAACCGCTTCTGCAGCCTGTACTTTCCTTCGCGTTTTGCCAAAAATGTCGATTTCCCATGACGCATCGAAGAGGAAATTAAAGAGGTTTTGTATCTGGGGCACTTGCACCGCATAAGGAAGCCCGGAAGTTTCGGGAGTACTGAGACTGAAAACGGGTCCGTTTTTACTGAAGTAAGTTTTGGTCGCGTTGACCAGTGCCGAAAGCTGTGGATAAAAGGCCGAGGCTTCGATTTGCCGGAGCGCTCGCGCCTGCAAAATGTTCGACATGGCCGTCAGGACATCGTTGTTGTGCTGCCGCGCCTCATGAATGTATTTGGACAGAAGGGGGTCGTGGAAACTTTCCCACCAGTCGTTTTGCACCGGCTCGGAAGAGTCGCCTTCGGTCACCCAATGTTCGCTTACCGTATTTTCGGGCGGTTTATAATTCGGCCCGACGGCACACCCCGTCATAACGAAAAGAGGTATCAGCATCCGTTTCATTGAAGTCTCCTTTTGAAACGGA
>MGLW01000055.1 GCA_001794905.1 Chlamydiae bacterium RIFCSPHIGHO2_12_FULL_49_11 | reverse complement strand
ACAAGAAAAAACAAGCCCCGCAAGGATCAACGCGATCGGCGCGGCTCCCAGCGCGTAGAGCGTCGTGATTCCCAGGGCGTAGTAGATTGTCGAACCGAGGTCGCCGTAGCCGACGGCAAACAAATCCATTACACCGAGGACACGTTTCATGTGTCCTTTATCAATCTGGAAGATTTTCTTTTTCATTTTACATCAGCGGCCAGCCGGAATCCGTAAGTCCGATTCATCGTTCCGGGATTGTTCCGGTGGCGATGCGAGGCACGTAGATCTTCCTTCAAGCTTTTCCAACATCCTCCCCGGAGTACCCGGTAGATCCCCTGCACTGGCCCTTTCGGATTTTTTGGCTCCTGGGTTGAGGTGTCGTAATAGTTGTAGTCGTACCAGTCCTCACACCATTCGTATACATTGCCCGCCATGTCATAGAGACCAATATCAGTAGACGGATAACTCATTACGGCAGTCGTGTCGGTACCGAAAAAGTTGGCTTCCATCCGTTCGATTTCGGGACCGAAGGGGGTGATATTCTCTTCAATCCCTTGCGTTGCGGCTATTTCCCATTCCGCTTCAGTCGGAAGGCGTTTCCCGACCCACTTGGCGTACGCAGCCGCCCCGTACCAGCTCACGCCCACCACAGGGTGCCTGGCATACCCGGACTCGATCGCGAGTCTGCCTCCGGTGCGCTTTATCCGCGATTCCTTGAGCTGGATCATGTCGTTATTCGTCACGTCCTTTTCACCTCCCATCGCCTCGAGGAACCGGATATATTGTTCGTTGGTCACGGGCTGGACATCGAGAGCAAACGCATCGAGATAAATCTTGTGCCTTGGCCTTTCGTCCCGCGCACCGGTATTCGATCCGCGCATGTACTCGCCCGCTTCGATGATGACCATTTCCGCAAGGACCGGCTCGATGTTGGACATCTCTTTTTCGGCAGGTTTGTAGGGCTTGATCGTGATTTCTTTTTGAAAAATCGCACCGGGGTCGGACTCGTATTCATGCCTTTCCAGCTTCGACGGCATGATTACCGGCTCTTTTTCCTGCGGGACGCTTTCTTTTTCCAGCTCGAGTACGGCCGTCTCTTTAACCGTCACATATTGCGATACACGCGATTTTGACGGAGCTGGTTTAGGTTTTGGGATGCTTACTTCTTCGGCAAAGTAGGGGCGGGACTCGATTTTCTTGAATATTTGTCCAAGTTCTTTTTCCTTCATTTCGGAAATCAGGGAGGAAAGATTTTCCCGGCGCCTTGCGGGCATCGGAGAAAGGAGGCTTTTGATGAGCAGATCCCAATTGAACCGCGAATTTTCAAACTGAGAGGAGGGAAGGGGGAAATACCCTTCAGGAAATTGCCCCATGAGTAAAAAATAAACAAGGGTGCCGAAAGCAAAGTGGTCAATTTTGTAATTTACGTCTTTCCCCGTTTTTTCTTCGGGAGCCATAAAATAGAGCTGGTTGGCCAGCAATTTTGAAAGCGTGCGGGAGGCGGCGCCTCCGGCAAGCATTTCGGCGAGGGAACCTGCCGTTTTGCCGATCCCGACATTGTAGAGACGCACGTGAATATTTTCGGTGATATAGACACTGCGCAGATTCAATCCGCCGTACAGGCCGTTTTCATGCAGCAGGTCCAATGCAGCCGCAATTTGCCTTGCGATCTCGTAAATGGTCTCTTCGGAAAGGCGCTCGCGCCGGGAAGACAGAAATTGTTCGAGGGGCATTTCTTCCTGGGAAAGATCACCGGCATACACGAGATAAAGGTCGTCCTGAAATGACGAGATCGTATGCAGCTTGGCAAGACTCGGATCAGACAGGCGTGCATAAAGGCTTACGCTGCGCTCGAATTTTTCAAACGCGGAGCTATCGGCCCCTATTTTTCTGTCAAGGACGAGCACTTTGTGGGGAGAATGCATGAACTTATGACGGGCAAAGTAAAACTTCCCGAGCAAAGTTTCTTCCGGTTCCTGTTCAATGACGAAATCGCCGATGATTTTTCCTTTCATAGCCTCCTCAAATCAATTGTAAATAACGGGCAAACAGCCACGCCAAAAATCCGACGCCAAAAAGGGCTGTAGCCCAGGCCGAATAGCTCATCAGACGACTTCGCCTCGGCATTGCTTTCTTGCGCATTTCGAGCGTGCCGATCCCGAAACTGAATTCGGGAATACCGGACGAGCGGCTGGTAAATGCATCGGGAAAATCCCGTGATAATTTTTCGATATCCAGTTCCAAAAATTGAGCGTACTGACGCATGAAACCATACATGTACACCTTGGATAAAAAACGGTCGACAAGCCCTTCCTCGATCGCTTCTAAATGAGCAGCACGAATATTGGTTGCACTTTCCACTTCCTTCAAGCTGAGATTGAGCTCAACCCGTCTTTCCTTGAATATTTCGCCAAGACTCTTTGCTTCGCTAACCATAATCACGCTTCCTTACCGTTAGACAAATTTACCAAACTTTGCTAATGTCTAACTCATGTCTACCTGTTTTACAACGAAATTGCTCTTAAGTAAAGAAAAAATCGCAGCCTTTGAATCCGATCTGCAAAATTTGGGCTTCACGGTAACAAAACCGCAGTACACCCATTTTCAAGCCCGCCGCGGAAAACTGACTCTCACCTACTACCGGTCCGGCTCTCTTGTCATCCAGGGACAGGACACCGACGAAATCGTGCGCACTTACATCGAACCTGTCTATATCACCGACCTGTCCTATTCCTATCCGGTCCATGCCATCGATACATCGCCGCGCATCGGTTGCGACGAAGCGGGAAAAGGGGACATTTTCGGACCGCTCGTGGTCGCCGCCGTTTACGTCAACGATTCCCTCGTTGAAAAGCTTTTTCAGGCAAAAGTCAAAGACAGCAAGCAGATGACCGACACCCTTGTTGCCAAAGCGGCTTCTCTCATTAAAACCATCTGTCCGCATGAGATCATGGTTCTCAATCCACCGAAATACAACGAGCTTTACGACAAGATCGGCAACCTCAACCACCTCCTTGCCTGGGCGCACGTCACCCTCATGGAAAAACTGGCTTTGCGCACGGAAGCCGAATCGATCATCCTCGATAAATTCGGAAGTGAACACTATGTCGAAAAGCTCAAACAGGGTCGCGGGATCAAGATTCCTCTAAAGCAAATGGTTCGCGCCGAAGAAGACATTGCCGTCGCCGCCGCCTCCGTTCTTGCGCGCAATGCTTTCGTAATGGGGCTGCACGAACTTGAAAAAAAACACGGCGTATCCCTTGCAAAAGGCGCAGGCACTCCCGCAATGGCAGCCCTGCACCGTCTAAGAAACACTTCTCCCGAGCTCATCCCCGCAGTCGGCAAGCTCCATTTCAAGTCCTTCCGATAGAAAGCTCCCGGATCCTCCGACTCAAATCCTCGGGAATGTTAGTGACAGACGACACATCAACACCGCACCAACAAAGATCATAAATCGCTTTAAAGCCCGGGGAAGACACAGGAAAGCGCGCGCACCTTTCAAGCGGAGTCCCCTCTTTAAACCGGTAATCGAGCGGAATATTCAGTGCCCTGAAACCATAAATATTGAACGGATAGTAACCTTCTGTCTTACAGAAGAATTGTGTAAACAATACCTGCCATTTTTCCGGGGAGGAATACTTTCTTCGAAGAGAATCAATCCAGTCTTTCAGACCCAGAGTTGGTTGTTTCAGGTTCAGAAAGAAATAAGATGCATTGAATGCCTCCCTCTCTTCCTCTTTCGAAAAACCCAGTGCCAAGATCATTTCTGCCGGCGGCGTCGCCTGCATCATAACTTTCCAACACCGTACCACTTCGGGAGAAGCCAGCCACTGTGCCATGGAGGGCTCTACTACAAATTTTTTTGCAAATAGGGAGAAGGCCCTTTGAGCAACGTCCTCCGGCAGCTTTGAAGCAAGAGTGATCGCAATGCGTTTGGGTTCATCGGTGAACTTGTTGCAACGGGACAGTTCCCCAATTCTTCTGAACAAAGATTGGATTAATTCGTCCCTTTCCCGTACCGTAGCCACCGGCACTTCCGTTTCTTTTTCCAGAGTTTTTTCTATTGTTTCGTACCGGTCGACCACTCCCGTTACAAATTGGTGTAATTCACCGAAATTGTATACTTCCATATATTCCCCTTGTTTAAATGTTAAAAGGGAATTGTACTTACTTTAAGAAAAATTTGCAATATATATAAGTCTTGTGAGGACACTCTCTAATTATGGAGTTCGAAGGTTTCGATAAAGAAGACGAAATGCGGCTCCTGATAATTCGGCGACTCACATTCCATGGCAAGGAGATATAAGGTGTTATTGGCCTGGATAGCTCGCCCGCGAAAGTAGACGTTGTCGTTACGAATGAAAAAGTCCATGGCGGGATACCCTTGCACTTGCACCAGATTGGCGGAAACGAGTTTGTTTTTCGGACTTTGCGATAGTAGGACATTCAGAAAGTGCTCCAAGTTTTTCACGGCGCTCTCATCATCAACCTGGCCCGGATACGCGGCGATCAAAACCATATATACCGCTTGCCGGTCCTCATCTGCCACATAAACGTGGTAGTGCATCTCCTGCTCATCACCGGAAATTTGCATTCTTTGCTGAATGTATTCAGGATTGCGGGGAAAATGCGCGCTGCATTTGCCGGGCTGCGAATACACTTTTTTCCACTTTTCCTGTCCCGAAAAATATTGCTGCTGCCCCTTGGGAGGACACGGCGCTGCCGGTGCATCTGCGACCGCCGGTGCATGTGTAAATAGCAGGGCAAGAGTCGTTCCCATCACCCATTTTTCGAGCGTTTGCTTAAAATGCATAAATTCCCCCTACACTACCCTGCCCGATAATTATCCCTAAAGGGGGCGGATAGATCATGTTTTGATTGATTGTTATAAAAATAAAGCCCAAGACACCCAAAATGAGCGCTTTGAATATCACATTCCACAAGGCGATCCACGCAGAAAATTGCTGAACCTCCGCTAGCATGTGAAGTAAAATAATAAAACTCCAAACATAAAGCGCCAACTGCACCCAAAATAATATTGCTACGGCACCAATAAGGGGCGTACTTTGAAGAGGCTGGGGGGCAAAAGCGGTGCTGCCGAGAATGCAAAACAGGAGGAGCCAGGTAAGTAAAATGAAGACCTGCGGTACTTTAGACCAGGAAACGGCAGTAACTATTTGCCAAAAAGTCGCCTTTCCCTTTAATATCTTTCCCGTCCACAGGAGTAAAATTGACGAAATCATAATCGCAATGAACCCTGCAAGAGGAGCTAGGAAAAAAGTGGTAACAAGAATCTGCCAGAAGCCGAGATTGTATCCAAGCGACTGGTTCAAAGAATAGTCGAAAAGAAAAATGAGACCGTATAACCATGAAAGCAAAATGAGGGGGCCCGCCTTGACGGCGCGCCTTTCGCGAATAAACAGTCTTGGACTTGTCATGACTGTGAATGCGTTGTATCTTTGTTTTGCTTCCATCCGAACTCCCTTAAATACGACGTTAATTAAACATGTAATTATTACAATCAAAATTTGAGGTAAACTATGGAACCCAGTAGAAATTCATCCCCGGTCGACATGCCGAGTCATTTTGTAAGTAGCTCGACTGCTTCATCCCCGCGCAGGACATACACAATGGACGATATGAGAAAACTTTCTCAGTCCCCGCTCTGCCATACTCCCCCTCCCTTATCGGAAGAAATTCAGAAAATTTTGGCCGCAAATATCCAAAGACCAAGCCCGAGACTACTTACTTCAGAAAGAGTAACCCCTCCTCAGCAGTAAAAACTTATATCGCTCCCAGAGCCTGGTAGAGAAGAATTAATACGACGGCAACGGGAGCGATGGTCTTGACTGCTAGGATGAATGTGCAGCGCAATAGATTGGAAGCTATATCGCCGTACATTTCCTCTTGCATAGGCCTCTGCATCTTCCAGCCTGCCAAAAGGAGTGCTCCGAGGCCTCCGATCGGAATCAGGAAATTGACAGAAAGGTCGGAAATAAAAGAAAAAAAAGAAGTTCCGTAAAAGGTAAACCATCCGTTTCCCATAAACGAGATAGCCGAAAAAGTGCCGAGAAGAAAGGAAAAAGTACCTACGATGGTCGCGGCAACATGCCTTGATAGGCGTCTTTCATCGATCAGGTAGGCAATCATCGGCTCCATGGCCGAAATTTGCGAAGTAAAGCCGGCGACAAAAATAAGGAAGAAAAAAAGAATCGAAAGAACGTAGCCGAATGGAGACGTGGAAAAAATAAAGGGGAGTACATTGAACATGAGAGCAAAACCGGAGGCGGGGGGGAGTTTTGCCGCAAAGACAAATGAAAAAATTGCAATCCCTGCAAGGAGGGAAATGAGGACCACCGAAAAGAAAATCACAAAGCCGGTGGAAATCAGCTTGTCGCTTCTTTTCAGATAACTGCCATATGTGACGAGAGTCCCCTGTCCGATGCTCACTCCGAAAAAAGCCTGCCCGAGAGCCTCAAGCGCAATCGATGGCGTAATACTTTTCCATTCGGGATAAAAGAGATATCTTAAGCTATGCGCACCCCCCGATAAGGTCAACCCTTTGATCGCCAAAAAGAAGAGAATAACAAAAAGAAGGGGCATAAAGTATTGGTTGAACGATTCGATCCCCTTCCTGACTCCTGCATATAAGACCAGGGTGGCAGAAGCAAAAAAAGCGGCAAGGTAGAGCAGCGATTCGATCGGATTTTGCAAAAAACGAATAAAGTATGCTTCCGGGGGCGCCTGTTTGGTAAAATGGCTCGTAATCCCGAGAAAACTGTCAATGACATACTTGAGGGTCCAACTGCACACCACTCCGTAAAACGAGCTGACGATAAAGCCGGTAAGGACGGTCATAAAGCCGAAACTCTTCCATCCCTTGCTCGTTCCAAACCGGGCAAATGCAAGGCTCGGTGATTTTTGAGCAGATCGGCCGATCGCCGTTTCGGTGATAAAAGTCGGAAAGGAAAGAACAAAGAGAAAGACGAGGAAGAGGAGGACAAACCAGGCGCCGCCGTTTTGTCCGACGAGATAGGGAAAGCGCCAGATGCTCCCAAGTCCGACGGCCGAGCCGATCGCCGCCCAAATGAATCCGACTTTTGAAGTCCAGCTCTCACGCATGCGCCCTATTTTAGGGATCAAGATGCTTTAGTTAAAGTGTTTTTTCTTCTTGATCTTTTTTTTAACAGATTCTAAAATTTACCTCATGACTTTGAAAGTGGAAAGAGATGTTTCACAAATCCCGATGATGCCCGTCGATGAGATGCCCGATGAGCTTCTCGAAATTGTGATGCCCTATATGAGAGGGAGTGAAATCGAAAGTCCGGCTAGCGGGGACATGCAGTCCCGTATTGTTTCTCTCCTTCCGGCCCATTTCGTGCGCAGCGGATTCAACTTGCTCCTCAGGTTCAAGCAGGGTGTTGCCACGAGCAGGGGGCTTGAATATGTAGCCTCCCTCATTCAAAAGGAAGCCGATAATTTCTTGCAGAATGCCGCTCATCGAAACATAACTTCTCTTTTCGGATTTGCAGAGGGCTTGCAAAATCTCCTGAAGACAATGAGAGCGAATATTCGGTCAGAGAAACTTCCTTTCTACCTCAGAGTTCAATTTTCTTTTTTTTTGTGGACCGAAGTTGCCTGTAGTGTAAACCTGGGAGATCTCAGTTATGCAAGACACTTGTTTAAGATATTGGATGTGAGCGAAAAAAAAGACGCTCTCACTCATATCTCTCCTCACTCTCTCCTGGAATTCTGCCGTGTCTTAAAAAAACGGAAATACTTCGCGCTCGCGTGTTCCCAAGAGCGCATTAGCCGAAATGGAGCTCTTCACAAGCGTTTTCTTGCGGCGATGGAACAACTTTTTGGCGCTCCTCTTCCGGATGAAACTATGCCGAACCTTCCCACGGATTTAGCAGTGCCTCCCTCCCCCACTGCTTCGCAAGCGGCGCTTACTCCTCTTCCGGATGAAAATATACCAAACCTTTCTTTAGCAGCTCCTCCCCCCTTTATCGGTCCCCCGATGCAGCTGTATCCTTTACCGTCCTTTTTCATTGCACCCCCCATGCAGTATTACTTTCCCCCTAACATGCAACCGTTTTCAGTATATTACCCGGCTGCGGGATGTTATCTTCCCTAGGATTTTGTTATGCAAAGAATTGAAACCGGCTTCCGATATCCAAGTATTGCAAGGCCATGTTTATATTTGATCGGCGCCGTTTTACTCGTGCCTCTTTTTTTACGCCACCGAGCCGAGGCGGCGTGGACTTCTCTTCCCGTGCCGCTATCCAATATAACACGAGGAGGGGATCGTATTCTGTTATTACACACCTATTTCGGACCCGGACCGGACGAGACCTGCAAGCAGGGAGATGCTCCCGAGGCATGCAGTTGCCTGGATTTTACAGGCGAGCCTGACGTCAGCATTGCACGCGTGCGTTCGGATGTCACTACTATCGTTGTTTCCTCTTCACACTCACCCCTTGATTTGAGAAAACTTCCGCGACTGGAGCAGATTGTCATCGAAGTGCACGATTCCAATTTACTTCCAAGCATGATGCCCCATCAAAACGTCACCTCGATCAGGTTTCTCTTTGAAAGTAGCCGAGCAAGGGATGAGGCTGTTTCTCCCCTATTAAACAGGTTTCCTTTTGCCGATTTTAAAAAACTGCAGCACCTGCAACTTTCCGCTCCGAACGAGAACGATCTCGTCTTCCGCCCTCCCGAGGAGGTGCATCATTCCATCAAACCTTCCGAAAGAAACGGGAAATGTCCTCCACCCATGACGCTCTCCCGGCTCGCTGCCGTGTGGCCGTTTTTACAAAAATGCATCCCTCTATCAAAGCATACACCGGTGCACTCCCTTCGTGTAACGAGCTTTCATATCACAAAAATCACATCAGAAGAAGTTCGCGATTTCGGAAATTTTCTGCAGCTCTACGGACCTCTGAGGGACATCCTGTGGACGGTGGGTGAACTGGATCTTCGAGATTCCACCCTCCTCTCCGGCGATATTGAAAAGGTTACGTCGAAGGTAGCAGTAAAGTCTCTACTATTAGACTCCCCGGGTCGGCTCGAGAATTTGATCGGATATACCCCGCTTCCCGGAGAAGAGGAAATCGAAACGATCACATTTTCAAATGGAAATCCGGAAGATGCATGTGTTCAAGAAAAAAAATTCATTTTGAGATGGGAGCGATTTCCGAATTTGAAACAATGGAATTGCGGGAGCTTTCACGCTAGCCGAAATATGCAATTTTAATTTTAATCGCCTATAGTATACAAATGGAAATATGCAAAAAGGCAAATCGATCAATGCATTTGTCCTGACGATGATCAGCATCGCCGCGATCCTCAGCATCCGCAACTGGACACCGACGGCCGAATACGGACTTTCTTCGATCTTTTATATCATCCTTGCTTCCGGAGTGTTTTTTATTCCGCTTTCGCTCACTGTGGCCGAGCTGGCTACGGGATGGCCTCATAAGGGCGGCGTATACGCATGGGTACGGGAAGCTCTCGGTGAGCGCATGGCATTTCTTGCCGTCTGGTTTTTTTGGACCGAAAACGTCGCCTGGTATCCCATCATCCTCGCCTTCATTTCGAGTTCCCTTGCCTACAGTTTCGACCCGACCCTTTCACAAAATCCCGTCTACACCTTCCTTGTTAGCATCACCACCTATTGGATCATCACCTTTCTCAACCTTTGCGGAATGAAGGTATCGGGATTTTTGAGTTCGCTTTTTGTTCTTTTGGGAACTTTACTCCCGGGAGTCCTCATCATTCTTTTCGGGTGCGCCTGGTTTTTCCAGGGTTTGCCCCTGTACATCACCTTTTCGTGGGATACCCTCGTTCCGACCTTTACCACGACAAGCCAGCTTGTATTTCTTTCCCTTATGATCCTCAGTTTTTGCGGTATCGAAATGTCGGGTGTGCATGCCGAAGATGTGGAAGAGCCGAAGTCGGCTTATCCGAAAGCTATTTTTGCCACGGCAACAATAATGATTATTGCGACCATTTTAGGAACCCTTTCCATTTCCATCGTCATTCCCCCTTCTAAACTTTCACTCCTTTCCGGCATCATGGATTCGATTTCCATCTTTTTAAACCAGTTTGGGATGAGCTCGGCCATTCCTCTTTTCGCCCTTGCTCTCGCCATCGGCTCCCTTGGCGGCGTGACCACTTGGACAGCGGGGCCCTCTCGCGGTCTTGCCGCCGCCGCCCTTCGCGGCGATCTTCCTCTCTTTTTCCAAAAGATCAACCGGCACAACATGCCGGTCACTATCATGATATTCCAGGCAGCGATCGTCACCGTCCTTTCTTCCCTCTACCTATTTCTGCCCAGCCTTAACACCGCCTTTGTCGTGCTCTCGGTCCTCACTCTCGATTTGACCCTTTTCATGTATCTTTTACTTTTCACCTCCCTCATCGTCCTCCGTATTAAAAAGCCTCACTTTCCTCGTCCCTTCACCATTCCGGGAAAGATGACCGGCACCTGGATCGTCGCCCTCCTTGGTTTCTTCAGCTCCATTTTTGCCTTCGCCATCAGTTTGATCCCCCCGCCTGACATCAAACCCGGCATGGAAATCCGGTATTGGACCTACCTCGGCATCGGCCTTATCCTTTTTATCCTCATTCCATTCTTCATCCTCGCCTTCAAAAATGACGGCTGGAAGCCTATTCAAAAATCCTGATCTCTGCACGAAATTCAACGTATTGCCGAGCAGATTTGCCATAGTGTTTCGCTGCCAAAACATGATTTATGGGATATGCCTGATAGGAAGGATAAAAAATGGGTACTCAAATTACAACAGCGCCCATGCCCCGAGGGTGAGGTAGATGAGGGTGGTGACAATATCGGCTAGCATGAGAACGATCGGGCCGGAGGCAATTTTCGGATCAAGATTGAACTTATGCAGAAAAATGGGAATCGAAGAGCCCATGAGGGCAGCAATAATAATCGTGATAAAAATGGAGGTGCCGATTACCAGGGAGGCCATGGGACCTGCGGCCCATAAGAGAGATACAAGCCCTACCGCAAAGGCTGAGGTAATACTGATCAGAACAAATAACTTTAGTTCGACAAAGAGATATGCCAGAATCGAACGGGAAGAACGGGCCGAGCGCGCAAGTTGAAAAAAACTGTGCGACATGGCTTGCATCGAGAGCGACTCTGCCAGCGACAAAACAAGCGGAATGAACATCGCAAGCACAATGATTTTAATGAGCAGAACTTTGTAAAATTGGGAAATCAAGGCGCAAAGCAGCCCTCCGATTATGTTGCAAAAAAGCCACGGCATCCGCATCCGGTATTTGTACCAGAGAGAATGGCTTTCGGTCTCATCCACGATGATCCCAAGCGTCTGAAAAATATCTTGCCTCTTTTTTGCACTGTCAAGCTGCACCGCCTCTTCAAAATAGGTCGTGACATCAAGCGCCCCGATCAATTTTCCTTTTTCGAGAACGGGAATGGCAAGAAGATGGTATTTCTGCATCAGCATGAGGGCATCATACAAGGTTTGAAAACTCTGCACTACATGCAGCCTGGTTTGTAAAACGGAAGAGATGGGCTCGGAAAGACCTTTGGAAAGAAGGTCTCGCGTCTTGACCACCCCAAGGAGCCGGCTCATGTCATCGACGACATAAAAATACATGACGTTCATTTCCTTAAGGTGTGTCCCTCGAATCGCTTCGAGAACTTCTCCGACGGTCATATGGATCGTGAGGACAAACGGTACGGGGCGCGCACTCTCACCCGCAGGATGAAACAATAAGTCTTTCTTCATACTCTCTTTCAGGCTATACTCGGCACATGAAAAAAAAGCCAGATACAAGTTGGGAAAATGTGGCCGACTGGTACGACAAGATCGTTGGAAAAGAAGGGCATGACTACCACCGTACCCTCATCTATCCCAAGCTGCAAAAGTCTTTGAACAAAGCGGAAACGGTCCTCGACATCGGCTCGGGAAACGGCAGCCTACGCGCTATTTTGCCTGAAAATACCGACTACATCGGCATTGATGCCTCTAAGACACTGATCAATAACGCGCCCAAAGACGCACGCTCGCGATTTATCGTGCACGACATGATGAAACCCATCCCCGAAAAGTTGCAAGCCGACGCCATATACGTTATCCTTTCTTTGCAAAACATGCAAGATCCGTACCTCGTACTCCGCCACATTGCCGCCTGCTCCAAGAAGGGAGCACATATCCATATCGTCCTTAACCACCCTGCATTCCGCATTCCGCGCCAAAGCAGCTGGGGAATTGATTCCGATAAAGATTTGCAATACAGACGCATCGACCGTTATTTTTCTCCAATGGAAATCCCCATCACCATGCACCCTTCTAAAAAACAGGGACCCGAGACGACCTCGTTCCATTTTCCCGTTTCAGTCTACGTGCAAGCCCTCATCGACGCCGGTTTCAAGCTCGAAAAATTCGAGGAGTGGCTCTCTCCCAAACAAAGTTCGGGAAAAACCGGGAAAAGGGAAAATCGCGCGCGGAATGAGTTTCCGCTCTTTCTTTTCTTAAAAGGAGTTTTTGTTTAACATGGGCTCATGTGCGGAATATACGGCCACATCAAAATGAGGGGAACCGATAACTCGGTTCTCGTTTGTTTGGACGGTCTAAAAAAGCTCGAATACCGCGGCTACGATTCGGCAGGCATTGCAGGAATTTCCGATGGAAAGATCGTTTCCTACAAGTCAGTCGGGCATGTTTCCAACCTCGATCAAAAATTAAAAACTTCTCCTCTCGAACTTGAAATGGCAATCGCTCACACCCGTTGGGCAACGCACGGGGGCCTCAGTGAAACAAACGCCCATCCCCACATCGACATGAGCCAATCGGTCGCCCTCGTCCATAACGGGATCGTGGAAAACTACGCCCATCTCAAGAGCAAACTCGAAAGAAAAGGGGTCGTGTTCCAATCGGAAACCGACACCGAAGTGATTGCCGAACTGGTATCCCACTATTACGAATTCAACCTTCTCCGCACCATGCAAAAGGTACTCCCCGAGCTCGAGGGAAGCTTTGCAATCGCTTTCATCCATAAAGACCATCCCGGAAAAATCATTGCCAGTGCCCGCCGTTGCCCTCTCGTGATTGGCATTTGTCATGAAACGCAAGATGTGTTCCTCTCTTCCGATACCAATGCCTTTTCCGGAAAAACACTCGACGTATTTTACCTCTCCGACGATGAAACGGCCATTATTTCTCCTCAAGCAGTCGAAGTGTTCAATTCGCACGGCATCAAAATCACGAAACCGATGGAAACCCTCCGCCTTATTCGCACCAATATTTCCAAAGAAGGCTACGAACATTTCATGCTCAAGGAAATTTTCGAGCAGCCGATCACCATCGCCAATGCACTGGAAGACCGCATCCTCGAAGATTATGGAATGGGATTCTTTCCGGAACTGTCACACATAAAACCTCTCCTCCAATCCACAAATCACATCCTGATCCTTGCATGCGGCTCCTCTTACCATGCCGGATGCATCACCGCTGCGCAAATGGAAGCGTTTGCCCGCATCCCGACCCAAGTAGAAATTGCCTCCGAATTTCGCTACACCAACCCGATCGTTTCCGAAAATACCCTTGTGATCGCCATTTCCCAATCGGGAGAAACGGCCGATACCCTCGCCGCCGTGCGCGAGGCAAAATCGAAGGGGGCGACAATCATCGGCGTGTGCAACATGAGCCACTCCACCCTCACCCGGGAAGCTGATGCATGCCTTTTTACCCGTGCCGGACCCGAAGTGAGCGTATGCTCCACAAAAGCATTCTCCTCCCAACTGGCCCTCTTGTTCCTCTTCACGATCACGATGGCACGCATGCGGCACATGACCAAAGAAGAAGGGAAAGAATTCATCGCTGACCTCAAAAAACTCCCTGCCGTCGTCACGCAGGTCTTGTCCCAAAAAAGCATCATCGAAAAATACGCGCTGCGATACGCCGGCTTCGACCATTTCTTCTTCATCGGGCGCCGGTATATGTATCCGACTAGCCTTGAGGCGGCCCTGAAGCTCAAAGAAATTTCTTACATCAATGCCGTCGGTTACGCTGCAGGAGAAATGAAACA
>MGLW01000054.1:17052-18728 GCA_001794905.1 Chlamydiae bacterium RIFCSPHIGHO2_12_FULL_49_11 | reverse complement strand
CACCCAACTGCTCAGCAACATGATGGAAATAAAGGCAAGACAAGGCCCCATCCTCGCTTTTGCCCCGCACCGAAACCGGAAAATCTTATCCATCACCCCCGATGTGATCCACATGCCCGACCTCGACTCGGACCCGCTTGCCCCAATTGCCTATTCCGTCGCAACGCAACTTTTTGCCTACTACATCGCCCGCTCGCGAGGCACACAAATCGATACGCCGCGGAATCTTGCCAAATCGGTTACCGTCGAATAATACCATTTACAACTTTCCCTCACGTTTCTATAATGGCTCCATTGGAGATCTTGCCATGAAAAAATTTTTTGTCGCTTTTTTAAGTCTAACCCTCTTCGGCCTTGTAGTTTACTTTAGTCCTTTTCTACTTTCAAATCGGATCGGCGCAAAAATGATCGGTGCGATCCTCAGCCAAAAATTTCACGGCCGCGTTATCGTCGGCAATATGGAAGCCACATGGAGAGACGGGGTGACTTTTCATAATGTCAACCTCCAATATGAAAAACCCGTGTCAATCCGGAAAATCGTATGGAAGGAGCCACTCTGGCGTGCCGTCCATCCCAAACTGACCCGCTTCATGCGCGACCGTTACGACCTCTATATTACCGGCCTTTCCTCTCCCGTCTTGAATGAGCCGCTTGACCTTTACATTGAAAAAGAACACACCCATTGCACTATCGTTAGTTCGATCGATCCCCGTGAAATGAGAATCAGCTGGGTGGAATCGGAAAAAGGGGAGGGGTTCTTCCAGTGCTATTTCCACAATATCCCTAAACCCGTCATCCAATATTTTGCTGCCGGATACGGGGACTATCTCAATGCGCTTTCCGATGACGACAGATTCAATCTGACTATTGCCGTTACGGGAACGCGGCTTGGGCCTTTGGCTCTTAAGGTGACGATGCAACACCCCAATATCCGCCTTTATGCCCATGTCGACTATGACGGCGAGCATCTTTTCATCCGCGAGCCAACCGAACTCGTGTTGCGCAATTTCGATGTGAGCGCCGGCTCCAAAATTCCGGGACAAAAAACGTGCATTGAAAATGCGGTCATTGCAATCCGGCCCTCTACCCACGTAGCTTGCGCCGCGCTCCTGCATACGATTGAGCTGCAGGGAGAAATCCGGAAGCTGAAAATGAGTTCGGAAAATGAACTCATGAGCACGCTCACCCGAGTGCTTACCGGAGATGAGGATAAAATTTTGCACCACAAAATCAGAGCATCCCATATCCCTCTCGCCATCAATTACGAGCGGATCGAACTCTTTCCCGCTCCCGTCCTCATCGACAGAAAATATGCTTTCTCCCTTGCAGGCACCTTTGACCTCCTAACCACACGACTCGACTTCGACCTTGAAATGTCCCCTTCCGCCGTGCATGACGTCTTTGGAATCGATCCGATCTTGTGCAGGCCGCTTCCGCTCCATATCGGGGGAACAATGGGAGAGCCCCAGCTTGCAGGTAGCAAAGCCTTGGAAGCCATTGTAAAATCAATGCTGGCCCAAAAGGCGGCCGACTGGATCGTCAACCATCTAAGTCATAATGAATAAGTTAATCGGCAGTGCATGGATTTTCGGTGCCGCAGTCGCTTGGGCTCTACTTTATTACACTGTGGACGAGCCTCTCGCACTGTGGATTTCGTCAACCAGAGCGCCCTGGCT
>MGLW01000054.1:0-17040 GCA_001794905.1 Chlamydiae bacterium RIFCSPHIGHO2_12_FULL_49_11 | reverse complement strand
GCGTATGATTTCGCTTCCCCTCTCTCCCTTCCTAAACCTTTGTTTTTGGCCTTTCGTGCTCATGATCGAGCGCCTTTTTTTTAGGAAAAAAGAGCTTTTCTGGTTCTTTCTGGCCATGGCCCTTTCGGTGATCATAGCGATGCTTATCACTGGCAATATCAAGATGGTACTGGGTCGTGCAAGACCTTACCTTTTTACGGGTGAATTCGTATCGGGGTTCTACGGCTTTACCACTAGGGAAGGCTACCTGTCGGCGCCCTCTTCCCATGCCAGTGTGGCTGCTGCTCTGCTATTTACGGCGCAAAGGTGGCAATACCTTTCACCCCTTTGGATGCTCGTGATCGGCTCCACTCTCCTTTCCCGCATCGTCCTCCTGGAACATTTTCCCAGTGATCTTGTTCTCGGACTCGGAGTCGGATACATCAGCTACCAAATTGTCAAAATTGGTTTTCGCCGATTTATTCCGAAGGAAAGAGAGGAAATTATGAAGATAGAAAAGGCAAGCCGGAAATGACTTCCGGCTCACCCTAAATGGTTTATTTTCTAGATTTTCTTCGTCGAGAAGTTTTTCTAGAAGCAGATTTTTTTGCTTTTCTGCGAGGAGATTTACGAGCTGTTTTACGAGCTGTTTTTCTTTTTGCAGTTTTGCGTTTTGCAGTTTTGCGTTTTGCAGTTTTGCGTTTTGCAGTTTTGCGTTTAGCAGTCTTGCGTTTTGCAGTTTTGCGTTTAGCAGTCTTGCGCTTAGCAGCTTTTCTTTTCGCTGGACGCTTAGAAGCTGCTTTTTTGCGAGTAGCACTTTTTTTTCTTCGTGCTGGTCTCTTTTTCTTTGTCATTAGCATTTCGGCTAGTGACTCAACGGGGGTTTTTTTAGCCCTTCGTTTTTTTGCTGGCATAATTACCTCGGCTTTTTTGTTATTTATATTTCTCAATCATCAGAATACAAATTACAAAATTAATTTCTATTATTTTTTATACAGAAAAATAGTAATAACAAAAAATTGCCCTTACAGCTATCTGCAAAGGCAATTTACCATATCATTTTTTTTACACTATTTTTGGCATTAAAAATGTTTTTTGATGCACTGAATCTTAATATGCTTAAAATAAGCGATATAAGTTATTCTAGAAGAAAATCCCACGATATGCTATGCTCACAGCAAATTTAAATTATTGAGGATCAATGGTTAAATTACTCTCTTTGTGTTTCCTGTGCCTCTCTGTTTTCGCGGAGAAAGTAGAGCTTTTTTACCTGCCCGGTTGCTACTGGTGCCGTGAAGTGGACAAGGTAATCGATGAAATGCATGTTCATAGCAAGATTGAATTTCATGACATTTCGAAAGATCGGGACGCTCGCATTCGCCTTGTTACCGTGGGCGGCAAGCCTCAAGTACCGTGTTTGTTTGTGGACAACAAACCGATGTACGAATCGCGTGAAATCATTGACTGGCTCAAAACACGATGGAAATAAAAGAAGAAAACGGCGGCCGGGTGATCAGTGTTTTCATGCTGGTCATGCTCAACGTGTCTATAATGGCCAGCTTGCGTAATTTGCCGCTCGTTGCGGAATATGGGCTTGGCTGCATTTTTTACTTTCTGATTGTGGGAATCACCTTTTTGGTTCCTGCCGCCCTTGTTTCGGCCGAACTTGCGACGGGATGGCCAAAATCGGGTGGGATTTACGTTTGGGTCCGGGAAGCGTTCGGGGACCGCTGGGGTTTTTTTGCCATCTGGATGCAATGGGTGCATAATGTCACCTGGTATCCGGCCATTTTGGCCTTTGTGGCAACGACCCTCGGGATCTCATTTTATCCCTCCCTTGCCTCCAACAAGTATTTCGTTCTTTCGGTGGTGCTCATCGGCTTTTGGGGTTTGACCCTCCTCAATTTTTTGGGCATCAAAACGTCGGGTTTATTCAGCACGATTGGAGTGATTTCGGGCACCATCCTCCCCGGCATTTTTTTGATTTTTCTCGGTTTCGGGTGGCTATTATTGGGCCATCCTTCGAACATTTCCTTTTCCTGGGGTGCCCTTGTGCCCGATTTTTCCCGCATTGAAAACATCGTCTTTCTTGGGGGGCTTTTTCTTGCTTTCGCGGGACTTGAAGTGTCCGCCGGTTATGCGGGGGAAGTGCGCAACCCGCAGCGCAACTATCCGACGGCGATTTTATCGGCCGGCCTCATCACTTTTTTCCTTTTCATGCTGGGCTCGCTCGCAATTGCGATTGTCATTCCGGATGCTAATCTCAGTCTGGTTTCCGGACTGATTGACGCCCTTTACATATTTCTGAAAACATTTCACATGAGCTGGCTCGTACCGCTTCTCGGGATCATGCTTGTGTACGGCGCGATCGCAGAGGTGAACTCGTGGATCATCGGCCCGGTGAAGGGGCTTTACATGACGTGCATCCACGGGAATCTTCCCCCCATTTTTCAAAAGCGCAACAAGGCCAATGTGCCGGTCAACCTGCTGATTTTCCAAGCCATTATTGTGACGATCGCCTCTTTTGTCTTTCTTCTGATGCCAAGCCTGAGTAGTTCGTACTGGATTTTGACGGCGCTGAGCATCCAGATTTACCTGATCATGTACATCCTCATGTTTGCCGCAGCCATCCGCCTCCGCTATACGATGCCCGAAGTACCTCGCGCTTACAAGATTCCCCAGCCGCATACCGGTATCTGGCTAATCGCAACTCTAGGCATGTGTTCTTCCTTTTTCGCCCTCTTCCTCGTTTTCATTCCCCCCGCCCAGCTTCACGTCGGCAATCTCTTCTTCTACGAATTTTTCCTTGCCCTTGGCCTTGTCATCATGAGCGTTATCCCCCTCTTCATCCACGCCTTCCGCAAACCCTCCTGGGAAATCTCCCTCGACTAACAAGAAAGGGTATACGCTAGTGTAGTCACGAGATTCATAGACAAAATTCATCAAAATCCCACGTCAAAAATTTCAGTGCGTAACTGAAAATTACGCAAATTTTACGCACTAGTGGTCTTTCCCATAAATTCCTTATATCAAATGCAAGAAATAATGTCATAAAGTCGGGTCAGATAACGAGGCAAATTTGCACGATCATTTCGAAACCCATATTTTTAAATATGAGTGAGAAAGGATCGTACAAAGATGACCGTTAGATGATCCCGAATTTATGACATTATTTTTTGCGTTTGGTATTACACTCAGACTGCGTGAAAGACCACTAGACGAGACCAAACTGTACTAAAACTATTGGAATGCTCTTGGCCTTACAAATAGCCAACAGACTTTTAGGGGGTTTTTTTGAAGGATATTTAATATATCTATTTGGAGATAATAGACTTATACTAGTCTAGTGTTCACAAAAAGATGCTATGTTTGTGAAATTTATGATAATTCTGTTGCATGAGTTCACAAAAAGATGTTATGTTTGTGAAAAATAGAGACGGTTAAAATGGGCCAAAGTATTGAAATCACGGTGAAAAATAGGATTGCCAATCACGGCCGGGGGTGGTGTTTTACCTCAATGCATTTTTCAGATCTGGGTAGCGATGCTTCTATTCGCAAGGCTCTCTCACAGCTTCAAAAACAAAATATCATTCGACGGCTCGCACAGGGTGTTTACGACTATCCCAAAATGCATGATCTATTGGGCCTAATTCCCCCAGATTTGAATGAGGTTGCGAAAGCAATTGCAGAAAAAAATGGAGTTCAAATCCAACCAGCTGGAGCTTACGCTGCAAATTTAGTTGGCCTTTCTGTACAGGTTCCTGGTCGAGTTATCTTTTTGACTGAAGGTCCCTCAAGGAAAGTCAAAATTGGTAATCAAGAAATCATTTTTAAAAAGGCCACTAAAAAAGTCATGTCTTCTGCCGGAACTAGAGAGGGTCTTCTGATTCAAGCCTTGAAAAATTTAGGAAAAGATCACATTGATCAGATAGCGCGTGCGCAAATTTCAAAATTCCTCAAGGATTCAACCGAAAAAGCAGTAAGACAAAATATGAAATTTGCGCCTGCATGGATACGAACCCTTGTTTTTGGAATTATGGAGCTAAAGTCATGAATGAGATCCACCTCCACCTCTTATCTAAAGAGGAACGTGCCTTGTTCTTTAGGACAGCAGCAGAGATCATGTATATGCCTTTCGAAATTATTGAGAAAGACTATTGGGTTGTATGGCTTTTGGAAAGGCTGTTTTCATTAGGAAAAATGAAGTCTCGCCTCACCTTCAAGGGAGGCACTTCACTTTCAAAAGCATATGGATTAATCGACCGATTTTCCGAAGATATTGATCTTTCCATTGAAAGAGAATTCTTTGGTTTTAAAGCCCCTAGCGATCCTGAAAATGCCTCTTCCAAAAAGAAACAAAGAACGATTCTAGATAATCTTTCACAAGCTTGCTCCAACTATGTGCAAACTGAGATGTTAGATGATCTGAAAGATGCTATTGGTACAAAGCTTGGAACTACCAACGGCTGGAGAATTTTCTGCGACCTAGAAGATCCAGATGCTCAGACACTGCTATTTGAATATCCAAGCGAGGCTTCAAAAGCTGGATACATTCGACCGCTTGTGAAAATCGAAATCGGTGCAAGATCAGAACACTGGCCTGTCAGTGAACATAAAATACAGAGCTATGCTAAAGAGGCACTGAAGGAGAAAATTCATGAGCCTGAAACGTGGGTTCGAGTGTTGAATGCTGAACGAACTTTCTGGGAGAAAGCGACAATCCTTCACCAATATGCGCATCTACCGGAAGAGAAAAAAATTCCACCACGAATTTCAAGACATTTTTATGACTTTTTTCGTTTGCTAAATTCTGAAATCAAAGAGAAAGCACTTATTGAGACAGCTCTACTTGAACGAGTTGCAATCCATAAAAGCATTTATACCAAACGCAAAAAATAATGTCATAAATTCGGGATCATCTAACGGTCACCTTTGTACGATCCTTTCTCACTCATATTTAAAAATATGGGGTTCGAAATGATCGTGCAAATTTGCCTCGTTATCTGACCCGACTTTATGACATTATTTCTTGCATTTGGTATTACTTTGCATCAAGTTGGGCAAACTATGGAACAGCTCGAAAGAAAACCTTAAAACTTTTCCCTCCCCGGAGAATACTCAAAGAACTTGAAAAGGATTATCATCTGATGGAGGTCATGTTTTTCAGAGAGGTACCGGATTGGGAATTAATTCTAAAAACGATCGAAAAATTTGAAAAGGAATTTAATGACCTTGATGGTGCGTATGGTGGATAGTAATTTCCCCACAAGCCGTGGGTAAATTGAGGTTGAGCTAAAGCGATGCCGATTTAGAGTGGGATGACAAGCAGAATCTAAGCAAAAAACGTCCTAAGAAATACAGTTTTAGGTGGCGAGAATTGAACTCCGGCTGTGCAAAGCCCAAACGAGAGATTAATTGACGATGCGCCCTAGCGCTTCGGAAATTGAGAGGAGGCTGCGATAGATGCCGGCGAGGTGGGGCGGTTCCATGTAGCCGGGCGAGGTATAGATGTTGTGCTGGGGATCGTACTCGTAACCGTCCGCGGGTTTTGCAACGGGAATGTGGCCGAGCTCCTCGAGGACGCGAAGATGGCCCGGATCTTTTCCCACCGTCATCCGCACTTTATTCCCTCGAAGCGCCATCCCGACAATGTAGGGAGCAATGCAAACCGCAACGATCGGCTTTTTGGAGGCGGAAAAGGAAAGGATGATCTTTTCTAGGACCGGATTGACTTTGCCATAGATCCCCTCTTTTGCAAAGGTGGAAAGACTTTGCGCTACGCCATAGCCGCCCGGAATCCACAGGGCATCGTAGGCTTTAACATCGAGAAGCGAAAGCTCCATAATATCGCCTCGGCTAATACGCGCGGCCTCCTCCAGCTGGTTTCGCGTTTCGGAAACTCCTTTCGACGTATACGGTTCGGTGGTAAAAGGACTTGGCAAAGCAAAGGCATGAGTCGAATGGCCGACTGCATCAAGCGCGAGCAAACTAAGCACCGACTCGTGAATTTCCGAGCCGTCTTTGAAACCACAGCCGCATAAAATAATCGCAACCTTCACTTTTGAAGAAATACCTCAGTTTTGCCCCAAGGATAGCGCACCCAATACTTTTTGAGCACGGAAAATCTCCCTCCCAGCGGCTCCGATACCGTGATCACTCTGCAGCCGTACGGAATTTTTTCGGCCACTTTGCGGATAAAATTGTCGGAAAAGGTAATGCCGTAAAAATAGATGAGCGTAGCATCGGATACATCAATTTCAAGAATGTCGGCATCATGAAGCTCCAGGTGGAGCGGATAGGTTGCAATGAGCTGCATCGTATGGTGATTGAAAAGTTCGATTTTTTCTACGGCCCGCACTTTGCACGGATAGGTGGCGGCAACGTAGATAGCAAGACGGGCTCTGCCTGCTCCCAAATCATAAAACACATCGCTTGGGCCGAGGGCGCATTCTTTTAAAATGGGGTCCAGCGCGGAGAGGGGCGTTTCCCCGTAAATGCCATGAGGATTATTCCAGAAAGTCCGGCATACTTTATACGGATTGATGCGATGATAGTGCCTTTTCCAATCGGCATCGATCTTCCGAAACATAGGGCTTGAAAGCTTTTTCAGCCTTCTCTCTTCAAGCATGTTAAAATAGGCAAGTTTGAGACGTGTTACCAACACACTTCCAATCCCGGGTCTACTGCTATAAAGTGACGAGGATCGAGGTTTTGCCTTTTCATTTCAAGGAAAAGATCGTAGGGCGGCTCCTCCATATGCTCAAACGAAAGTTTGAAGGTTTTCCAATGCATGCCGATCGAAAGAGCTGCATTGACGTCCTTGTGAATTTTCACCGCATCGGCGGGGCTGGAATGGACCGTCCGCATGAATGTATCCGGCTTGTAGGTTCCGATCGGACATAAACACAGATCGATGGGCCGAATCCGGTTCCCGATATCCTTAAAATCGTATGGATTGTACGCGGTATCGCCGACAAAATAGACCGTCTTTTTCACTCCCTCTTTCTCAATTTCAACCACAATTCCCATCCAAAGCGTCTTATTTACATCAAAAATACCGCGCCCCGAATTGTGTTGCGCGGGAGTCGCCGTGATGCGTATTTTTTCGTTTTCCGGAAATTCGTCAAACTCTTTCGTTTCCCACCAGTTCAAAGCAGTCACACGACCGATATTGCGCGCTGCAAACCATTTTTCCAAATTCCGCGGCACAATCCAGCAAATAGCGGGGAAGCGGCGCACGAGCTCATAAATGGTCTCTTTGCACATGTGGTCGTAGTGGTTATGACTGAGTAAAACAAAATCGATCGGAGGCAGATCGTCGAGCAAGATCCCCGGTGGATGCCTTCGTCTCGGGCCGAGAAAAGGGAAGGGACCCGCCCATTCGGCATAGATCGGATCGGTCAAAAAGGTAAAACCGCCCGCTTTGATCAAAAAT
This sequence comes from Chlamydiae bacterium RIFCSPHIGHO2_12_FULL_49_11, assembly GCA_001794905.1. Lineage (GTDB taxonomy): Bacteria > Chlamydiota > Chlamydiia > Chlamydiales > 2-12-FULL-49-11 > 2-12-FULL-49-11. The sequence goes on along the minus strand of MGLW01000054.1, from coordinate 9,626 downwards.
GTCGAATGGTTGATCCATGTCACAGTATATTCACCCGCACTCCCCTTGCTTTCCGGTTCGGGATAGCAGAAGTGAGGTGGAGGAGCTTTGGGAATACATGACTCCTTATATTTCCCTAAAAGAAGATACAAGAAGTCTTTAGGGGTACGCTTGAGTTTTTCAATATAAGGATTTTTGAATCGTTTTGACACCGAAAACCCACCTCTAACTGCTATTAAGCAGAAGAGATAATTATAAAGAATATAATTATTGGAGCTCGAGTTCTAATGTTTTTGTGATTTGTACTTTGGAAAAAAACCCGAGTTGCATGGGACCCGGAGCCGAGTACCTGTCGGCAAGACGCGCCTGTTTCCGCTTTGATGCAAAGTGTTGAAAAGGCTTGCCTTTCAAATCAACAAGGGCTTTCTGCACGACCCGTTTTTCTTTGCCACTGCGCATTTCTACCCCCATCGCCTTTTCCATGAACGCCCCGACGGGCTGCCAGTTGACAGGACTCTCTTCCAGCCGGTCAAGAGCGGCAACGGTAAGGGATTTGCGATGATACACCAAGGCTGCAGCAACGCGCCCAAGGTTGGTACAATAGATACGGTCAAAATCAGACGGAGGAGAACAGCGCCCCTCATACCCGTAAAAATGGCCCAGGATAGAAATCTCGCCGTTTTGCCCTTCCCGTGTAAGCCTCTCCATCACGATCTCTTTTAAGAGCTCTTCGGTTTTGATATGGGAAAGGCCGATATTGCCATGACTATCGCGCTCGCTCTGCAGCTCCCGCTGAAATGCAGGAGGGAGAAGATCAAAGACGGCCCGGGATTTTTCACTCAGGGATGCAGCATCTTTGCCGGCGGCAAGGAGGCGGTTTAATTCTCCCAGGAGCTCTTTCATTTCGGGAATAAACTCGATCAGCCCCTCGGGGATGAGGACGAGTCCGTAGGGTTTTTTCACTTTTTTCCGCTCGATCACGAGTTCTACAATATGGTCAACCAGAGAATTAAGAGTCATCTTTTCCCGTTCGACCTCTTCAGAAATGAGCGCCAAGTTCGGCTCGGTTTGGAGAGCGCATTCGAGGGTGACGTGAGAGGCTTTCCGTCCCATGAGGCGAACAAAGTGCCAATATTTTTTTGTCGACAAGAGGTCGGTTCCGAGATTGCCGATCAGCTCGGAATACACACGGGTTGCGGTATCAAAGCCGAACGACTGTTTGATATCCTGAGACTTCACGTCGCCGTCGATCGTCTTAGGTGCGGCAACAATCGTCGTGGGCAGCATTTTCTTTTCCAGGTATTTGCCAAGATGATAGGCGTTGGTGTGGGTATCGTCTCCCCCGACAAACACAATCGCAGAAAGGCCCAACTTGAGAATGACCTCTTCGATTTTGGCAAAGTCATCCGGATCCTCTATTTTTTTGCGGCTTGTTCCGAGGAGATGGAAACCACCGAGGGATTCATAGGCTGCGAGCGTCTTCATGTCAAGCTTCATGAAATTGCAGCCGATTAACCCTTTTGCCCCTTCGAGAAATCCGAGGAGTTCGATCTTGTCATGGATCTCAAAAAGGGCCTTGCCCAGCCCGTAGAGAAATGCATGTCCTCCCGGCGCGGGCCCTCCCGAAAAGAGAACACCGACTTTCATTGCAACAGCAGGTTGTAGCATGCTCTTTTCAAAAGTGAGACGCTCGCCGTCATTTACTTTTGTTTCACGGATCGGGTTAAGAGCTGTGCAGCACGGGACATCCATCACTTTGGCAGTTTATCACTTTCTTTTTAATTTTCAAAGGAGTATAACTAAAAACCAATGCAGCGTTTTATACTGGTCACGGGCGGCGTTTTATCGTCAGTAGGCAAGGGCGTTTTATCAGCCTCGATCGGCCACCTCCTCGAAAACCAGGGTTACAGCGTGTCGCTCATGAAACTCGATCCCTATCTGAACGTCGATCCCGGTACAATGAACCCGTTTGAACATGGCGAGGTCTATGTAACCGATGACGGTGCAGAAACCGATCTCGACCTGGGACATTATTTCCGTTTTACCCACACCAAATTGTTCAAGGAATCGAGCATCACCTCGGGACAAATTTACAGCGCCGTGATCGGCAAAGAGAGAAAAGGAGAATACCTCGGTAAGACGGTCCAGGTTGTCCCTCACGTGACAGATGAAATCAAGGCTCGCATCATGAAACTGGCCGGCAAAACCCGTAGCGATTTTGTGATTGTCGAAATCGGCGGCACTGTGGGCGATCTCGAATCGGGCCCCTTTTTGGAAGCGATCCGCCAGTTCAAGCAAGAGCGTCCTCAAGAAGTACTGTGTGTCCATCTCACCTACCTGCCTTATCTCGGCACCAGCAGTGAATTTAAAACCAAGCCAACCCAACACTCGGTGCAACTTCTCCTTTCGGTCGGCATTGCCGCAGATATCATCGTGTGCAGGTCAGAGCAGCCGATCCGCGAAGAGACCCGCATGAAAATATCCCTCTTTTGCAACGTACGGCCCGAACATGTTTTCAGTCTGCATGACGTCAAAACAACCATTTATGAAGCTCCGTCCATTCTGTCGGAACAAAAGTTCGATACTGCCCTGCTCAGGCGCTTTGGCCTCGAGGCAAAAGAAGGACTTCAAAACCCCTTAAGCGCCTATATCGCTTCCAAAAAAAAGCGATCTCGTGAAGTAACAATCGGCCTTGTCGGCAAATATCTCACCCATAAAGACGCGTACAAGTCGGTTCATGAAGCGCTTGACCATAGCGGATTTGCTGTGGATGCCGCCGTGAAACTCGTCGATGTCGAATCGGACCTGATTCAATCGGATGCACTGGCCGGAAAGAAATTGGAAGGGCTGGATGGAATCCTCATCCTGGGCGGCTTCGGCGAGAGGGGTTGGGAAGGAAAAATCCATGCCGTTCGCTATGCACGGGAACACCTGATTCCCCTTTTCGGCATCTGTTACGGCCTGCATGCCATCGCAACCGAATTTACCCGCAATGTTCTCGGCTTGAAAGATGCAAACACAACCGAAGTTTCTCCCGAAACTTCCAACCCGGTAATTTCCCTTTTGGAAGAGCAAAAAACGGTCGAAGAGATTGGCGGCACGATGCGGCTCGGAAGTCAAATTTGCAATATCAAACCGGGCACTCGAGCCTTCGAAGCGTATCAAAAAACCCGCGTTGCAGAGCGCCACCGGCACCGGTATGAATTCAACCGCCGCTACTGTGAAATGTTCGAAAAGAATGGAATGGTATTTTCGGGACACCATGAGAAATGGAACCTTGTTGAAATCATAGAACTGTCCACACATCCGTGGCTTGTCGGCGTCCAGTTCCATCCTGAACTTATCTCAAAACCATTGGAGCCGCACCCTTTATATACCGCATTCCTCAAAGCGGCACTCGCGTGCCAAATACCGGAGAAAATCGTTCTTGGGAAAAATACTAGCCGTTGATCTAGGGAAAAAGCGGATCGGGCTTGCCATTTCCAATAGTGACAAGACGATCGCATTCCCCCTCAAAAAAGTCCCTGCCGGACGCACCGCGGAAGCGAGCGCTGAGACGATCCTCAAAGAAATTGAGCTCCTTGGCCCGATCGACGTGATCGTTCTCGGCCTTCCGATCCATCTTTCCGGCCATGAATCGGAAATGTCGAAATATGTCCGCCTTTTCAAAGAATGCCTCGCGGCAAAAACTTCTATCCCTATTCAATTCATTGACGAAAGGCTCACCTCCAAAGGGGCCGAAGCAGACCTTCGCCTCACCGGCAAAAGCCGGCGTCATACGAAAGAAGAGGTGGATGCGGTGAGCGCACATTTCATTTTACAAATATACCTGGACAGGAATAGTATTTAGACATGATTAAGCCCGTTTCGTTTGCGCCGCTCATCGTTTTGTATGCGATCTATCTCTTATTCATGGGATTTATCGGATACCACATTTCTCACAGTCTCGTCTCACTTTTCGCCTCATCGGTCCTCGCTACCCTTCTCATCGTCACTGTCCTTGTCGACAGCAAAAAAGGGGCACTCGCTCTTCTCATTTTGATCTGCCTTTTTTTCGCTTTCCGGATTTTCAAAACGGGAGGAGCCGCCGTCCCGGTCATTCTCTTCTTATCCTCGGCCCTTGTCCTCTGGATCGCAAAATCGGCAACCCTCACTCCTTCTACGAAGTAATATTTTTTTGCGGGCCATTTCTGTTCCGGTATTGAGAGCACCGGCTGCGACGGAAGCGACACCCGAAGACAGCAATCCTCCCCCTGTAATAAACCCGTCATTACTTATGGTATCCCAGGTAAATTGGGATACATGCAAATGTGCAGGAGCATCCATAAAGCCAAGCGGACCGTGCCACTCCCAACGTCCTACAACATATGTCCATGATGGATGAAGATGATTAGGATCCCAGGCCCAATGGGCACTATTATAATGATAATGATAAGGATTCCAGTCCCAATAGCCCCTATGCGTGGAGAGGTACTGCTCTTGGAGCCTATGGAATTGGGTTGTGGCGTCCGGAACCGTTGCACTGACGATACCTGAAACAATGCTACCCATGATAAAGCCGGTCATAAATTTTGCCGGCAGTTTTTTGAACTGTTTAAAGAGCATTTTTTTCAATGCTTCGCGGATAGATTCGTCTTCCGATCTTGACAAGACTGCATCGATCCCGCCGAGAGTAAGTCCCAGCACGATTAGTGCGGCTCCGGCAATCACAAGAAAAATCGGCGCTACGCCAAAAATCGCAGCCACTGCCGCTACCCCACCTAAGATCGATGCTCCAAGAAGGGTGAGCATTTTCGGATTGATGAGCGAAGTAAGAGCCTTTCCAACGTTCAAAACGGTCTTGACCGGATGTATGAGAGCATTTGCAATCAGCTTGAAAATACAGAGAACTACTTTCACTACATTATAAGCACCCTCAAGAGGGCTTTTTAGGAGACGAATGGCAAATCGACCGAGTCGGTTTTCCACCCCGTGAGAATTTCTAAAAAATGCTTTTGCTTTGTTATCGATCGGAGAGAGCTTTCCTACTATGGTATTGATTGCAATATCCAGACTGCCCTGTATACGGCTGATCGGAGGAGCAATCGAGGCCCAACGACGGTCCAACCTCGCGCCTAAAGCATCTATCTTCCCGGAAAGTGATTTCGAAAGGGTTTCCAGCTTGGTACGCTGCTTTCCCCCCTCGTCCAAAGGTAAATCTTCTTGCAAAAGCAGCCTGTCTGTTGAAGATGAACGGCTTATGGATGGTGATCCCATCTCGCCCAAAGACAAGTCGCCTTGCGGGAGCATGTTGCATGTTGAAGATGAATGACTTAACCTTGATGGTTCCATTATTTACTCCTTATAATTATGTAATTAATTATAGGATATAAATAATTAAAGGGTCAACCCTTAAAGATTATTTGACGACACACCCTAATAAACATGCGGCAGGATTTGCAGGATAGCGTAAATTTAGCGGCTACTCCCTACGAAAGGAATAACCGGGACTGCTGTGGTAAGAGCTACCGGATTTACAATACAGCCCGTTAGAGCAGCTCCGCCAGCATTTGTCGTAACAGTAAAGGTATTGCCCAAAGCATTGGTTACCACACCGGCGGGAGCATTAGACCAAGACAGTGGGTTTATATGAAACACCTGGTCTAGTGGGAATCCATCAGGACCGGGGTAAGTCCACGGTACCCATTGTTGATACTGATTCACCCAGATATAGTATTGGTGATGATTTGCAACGAATTTGGTTTGAAGTTCTCTTAATTTTGCCGTGGGATCAATTTGTCCTCCGGCAGCGATGGTGATTCCCGACACAATCGCACCGAAAATAAAGCCGGTAACGAATTTTGCGGGGAGTTTTTTAAAATGTTTAAAGAGCATTTTTTTCAATGCTTCCCGAATAGACTCGTCTTCCGGTCTTGATAAGACTGCATCGATCCCGCCGAGAGTAAGCCCCAGCACGATTAGTGCAGCTCCGGCAATCAAAAGGGCCACCGGAGCAAAACCGAAAATTGCAGCAACGGCTGTAGCACTCCCGATGATCGCCGCTCCAAGAAGGGTGAGCTTTTTCGGATTGATGAAAGAAGCGAGAGCCTTTCCAACGTTCAAAATAGTATTGATGGGATGTATGAGAACATTTGCAATCAGCCTGAAAATACAGAGAACTACTTTCACTACATTATAGGCACCTTCAAAAGGGCTTTTAAAAGCTCGGATTACAAAACGGCCAAGACGGTTTTCCACCCCATGGGACTTTCTGAAAAATTCTTTTACTTTGACATCGATCGGAGAGAGCTTTTCGGCCACGACACTCATTACCGTATCGAGACTACCCTGCAAGCGGCTGATCGTAGTAGCAAACGAGGCCCAAGTACTGTCCAAACTCACTTGTAAAGTATCTATCTTATCGGAAAGTGATTTCGAGAGGGTTTCCAGGTTGGTTCGCCGCTTTCCCCCCTCGTGCGAAGATAAGTCATCTTCCTGCGATAAACTATTGAATCCAAATAAGCTTGTTGAAGATGAACGACTTAATCCTGATGGTTCCATTATTTGCTCCTTATAATTATGGAATTAATTATAAGATATAAATAATTAAAGAATCAATCCTTAAAGATTATTTGAACCGGGACCGCCGAAGGTTCCCCCTTTCGGGGAAGCTGGGTCCATGCCGGCGGATTGCAGTCCGCAGGGACGGTTGAACCGGGTTTCGACCACCTTCCAGTCGATGTTGTCGATCACAATTTCGACGTATTTCTTCCGATCCAGCCCGAACTGGGTAATGTAAGCGTGCTCCCAAAGATCGATGATAACGAGAGCGCATTCTGAGGCAAGGAGTCCGATGTCATGACCTTCAATAAAAGCGTTTGTCATCGCACCCGTCATCCGGTTAAAGTAGAGAATTGCCCAGCCGGTGCCGCGGGTCATCGCCGTCTGAATCATATGTTGTTTCCAGGTATCGTACGATCCGAAATTTTGTGCGATTCTCTTTGCCACAACGCCAATTCCCAAATACGAATTCTTGCCGCCCAGGTTTTCAAAATAGAGTTCATGCAGTCGCATTCCATCATACTCAAAACCGTATTGGCGCTTGATTGAGGCAAAGATAAACTGGTTTTTAGCCCCTTCTAAACTGAGATCATCGAGCATCGATTGGAGAAAATTGACTTGGGCTACATAACCTCGGTATAGTGTGAAATGCATTTCGAACAGTTTTTTGTCAATTTCGGGAACTTTTGCCGGAAGGGCAGAAAAATCCATCGGCTTAAACTGCGCTGCACCAAGTAGTAACGATAAACTCAAAAAAATCGGAAATTTCATAATACAACCTATCCTGCCACGGTGATTTCAGGAGCAAGATAGACGTCCTGAATTACATGTAATAGTTTGATGCCGTCTCTCATCGGTTTTTGGAACGCTTTGCGGCCCGAAATGAGCCCCATCCCTCCGGCACGCTTGTTGATCGCAGCGGTGAGCGCCGCTTCCTGTAAATCATTCTTGCCCGACGGACCTCCCGAATTGATGAGCCCGATACAACCTGCATATGCATTGAGCACCTGGTAGCGGGTAAGGTCGATCGGGTGGTCGGAGCTGAGCTCCGAATAAACGAGGTCGCTCGTTTTTCCGAAATGCAACGCTTTGAATCCTCCGTCGCAGGTAGGCAGCTTTTGTTTGACAATGTCTGCCTTAATGGTAGCGCCGATGTGAATCGCTTGCGAGGTGAGATCGCTTGCGGTATGGTAATCTTCTTCCTTGGTTTTAAAGGCGCTATTTCTGAGATAACACCACAAGACCGTTGCCATTCCCAGCTCGTGCGCATGCGCGAACGCTCTAGCAATGTCGACAATCTGCCGGTCACTCTCTTCCGAGCCGAAATAGATCGTCGCCCCGATCGCCTTGGCACCGAGATTGTATGCCTCCTCGATCGTTCCGAATAAAATCTGGTCGTACTTGTTCGGATAAGTGAGCAGCTCGTTATGGTTGATTTTGACGATAAACGGAATTTTGTGAGCATATTTGCGTGCTACGAGGGCAAGCACTCCAAAAGTGGAAGCAACAGCATTGCACCCCCCTTCGAGCGCAAGCTCAACGATTTTGCGGGGATCGAAATAGACCGGGTTGGGAGCAAACGCACTCGAGGCGGAATGTTCAATTCCCTGGTCAACGGGAAGGATCGATAAATAACCGGTACGGGCAAGACGGCCGTGATTGAACATCGCTTGCAGACTTTGCAATGTGCGGATGTTACGGTCGCTATGGGAAAAGATGCGATCGACAAAATCAGGACCCGGGAGGTGAAGCATCTCTCGTGGGATTTTCCCTTGTGCAAAACCCATCACAGTTTCAAGCCGGTCTCCCAAAATAAGCTCTAATTCTTGAAATAACATCAACTACCCCTCTTTTTTTCAATTTATCACAAAATATTTTTTTTTACCTGAATAAATTCCCTGTTAAGATATGATATTGCGCCGTGGACGAACATACCAGCATAGCTTTTTCACTGAGACCCGCTGTTTCCGACTTCTTTCCGGAAAGGTGGACTTCATTCCTGAGAAAAATCGGATCTTCTGAGGAGTGCGCCCATTTCGTGTATGAAAAAATACAAAAAACTCCTTGTTCCGGTAAGATTCTGCAAATCATTGCGTCGACGATCATTGCCTTAAAACCGGAAAGGCTCCTTGATCTGAGAAGATTCGGGCTCATGAAGCTTGAACTTGTACGGATCGAATTGAGACAGCTTCACACCCAATATGATCATTTTCCTATACATATTCCCGAGCTCCGGTTTGAGGAGTGCGATTTACCCAAGGATTTGGAAGCTATCTTTTCTCCCGTCTCGGTTGAGGTGTTATCACTCAAAAACTGCGCGTGGGAAGGGTCCTTTTTTTTGTGGCAGTGTTACCATCTGCAAACGCTTGCTCTCGAGTCGATGAATTGTCCCCGCGTGCCTCTCATTTCAGACTCTTTGAAATGTGTGACCATAACCAATTCTCGAATCGCTCAAGTAATAGTCCCGTCTTCCGACCATAATATAATGGGGCTGCTCCGGGATCTTCCCGCCTTGCGCACAGTGAGCGTCTCTCGGGACGGTCTGTATGTAATCATTGCGTTAGAGAATCCAACGATCCCAATGCCCGTACCTTTCCCGAATTTCCCCTCGAGGAATGCAGAGGAGGACAATAAGGACCCCTATGATGAGGAGGTTTATGTTGGACGATAGTGAGCTGCCGGAAAGAAACCACGACCCGATCGCAAGCCACAATCCAAACATGATCAAGGCATAGCGAATGATGCGCGCCACTTCCGCAAGTGCGATGATAGACGTCACGATGACGAGCGGGCCGATCAGATAGAGAATGTCGGAATAGAGTGATTTGGGAAGGTCAAACGCATACGGGGTCAGCATGAGCCAGCCGCCAAGAAGCGCTGTAATAAAAAGGTTCCAGCGAAATCCGATTCCCCATCGGAGCGATTCGATGAGAGAGCTCACCTTCCCTTCGAACGGGGGCGTGCGCTTGTCGTCTTTGGCAGCGCGGATGTTGTCTCCGAACCAGAAGGAATGCCACAGGGACTTGCCTTCGCGGCGGGCCTGATTCAATCCGGCAAACACAGCCACCATCTCATCAACCGTGAGAGTGACCATGATCAGCATCGAG
>MGLW01000053.1:8769-14133 GCA_001794905.1 Chlamydiae bacterium RIFCSPHIGHO2_12_FULL_49_11 | reverse complement strand
TGCTCAATCGGATTAAAGCGTGGAGGGGGTTGATAATTCTCTCTTTGAGTTCGGAATGTTTCCGTGCAAGGAAGGAAAGAGTCCTTTTTTCCGCCGCGGTGTCATATCCTGCTATCAGCACTGTATCTTTTCCCGCGATAGCGGGAATGAACAGGGTCTTTGCAGCGTAAAATATGGGAGATTTTATTGAGGGCACGATTACGGGATTTTCGGTGACAAAGAGCATGCATTCGATATCATGAAACCTGCGGGAAAAAATGAAAGGGAAATATTTCGGCTTCGTAATAAGGATCAGCGGCGTTTTTTTCCGGACTGCTTCTCGGAACCGGTCAATAAATTCGAGAAAACTTGCCGTAGATCCGTCATAGCACACGAGTACCGCTTCTGCCGTGGTCTCTGAAAAAGTCGATGAGATCGTTTCTCCGCTGAGGAGAGTCCCTTGCAACGTTGTATCAGCCCCCGGGTGAAGGTAAAGAGCCGGAGCATTGAAAAACGAAGTAAAGAAGAGGTCGCTCTTTTTTTCCAGTTGGGGTGCAAAATCAATGAGAAATTTTTTTTGTTCTTGGAGAGGAAGGTTTGATAAGGTTGTTTCTTTCCACTTTTTCGTGAGACGGGAAAAAAAGCCGGTCTCCCTGGGTGGATTGGACATGAGTTCAATGCAAAAATCAAGGGCAATCTTCTCAAAACAGGGTTCAATTCCCGCAATGATTTGAAGTTCATCATGGAGCATTTTTTGAATACCGCGGCAGGTGCCCCTATCTTTCATATTACGATACTCTTGCAAGAGAATAGCGATGCGTTTTTGTACTTTTTGTTTGGATTGGATGAGGTCTTGGCCCATAGCTTTTAGATGGCAAATCGTCCCGAAAAGAGCAAGTCAATTTTAATTTTATTTTGACGATACGTTCTAGAAACTCACGTGGACGAAAATGTATTTTCCTTTTAAAATGGTGGGCCGTGGCAATCAACGACCTCCTTATCCGCAGAAGGACGCGGGCAACTCTTTTTTTTTCAACGGCTCTGGTTGAACCGGCCCTCGCCTTAGTGTCACTTTTGCCCTTTATCCTTCGTAAAGAGCTGCATGCCTCGATCTACTGGATTGCCTTATTTACCTCACTCAAGCAAGGTTCCGTGGTTCTTTCCTATTTTTGGAACCGTCGCCTTTCCCCCGAAAAGGAACTGATTCAACATAATCTCCTCCTTACCGGACTTTTAGGATATATCCCGTTTTTCTTCTTCCCTTTCTGCACAAATGCCCCGGCTCTGATTGTTCTGTCTGCCTTCTACATGGTGTTTTCCAAGGCTCTTCTTCCCGGTTGGCTGGAAATGTTAAAATTGAATTTGGATGAGGGGGAGCGGAAGCGGCTTTTTTCCCTTTCCTCTTCGATCGGATATTTGATCGGGATTCTTGTGGGAATTTTTTCTGCCCTCTGGTTTAAAAGCGAGAATGCTCTGTGGCAATTTCCTTTTGCCATAGCTGGTGCACTCGGAATCGTCAGCGTAGTGCTCCAGTTTAAGCTGCCGCTCAATGTCGGCCCCAGGACCTTCTCTCCGGTCGGGTTCAAGGAAACACTGAAGGGGAGTTTTTCCCTTCTCAGGCGGGATCGGGATTATGCTCTTTTTCAACTGGTGTTTATGTTAGGGGGGATGGGGCTGATGATGATGATTCCGTCGTCGGCCGTTTTTTGGGCAGACAGGCTGCATTTGACCTATGTGCAGATTTGCATGGGAAAAATGCTTGTTGCGGCGCTCGGGTACATTGCGGCTTCCCTGATTTGGAGCCGGCGTCTTTCGCGCCAGTCGATTTTGTTTTCGACGAGTGTGACTTGCCTTGCATTTGCCCTTTTTGCACTCGCGATGTTCGGGAGCCTGGCCGCTTTTCCCCTGATCTACGTCAGCTTTTTCTTTTATGGAGTGGGGCAAGCGGGAAGCCATGTCGTATGGCACCTTTCGGGATCGATTTTTTCCGGAGAGGAAAAAGACAGCCGTCCCTACTCGAACCTCAACGCCTTTTTCCTCGGTGTCCGGGGACTTGTCGTGCCGTTTGTCAGCGCTGCCGTGACCTATTATTGGGGCGACACTTCGGCGATGGTGGCCGGTCTTATCCTTTCCCTTGCCGCCGCCCTCATCCCCCCTCTCGCTCTTTCCAAAAATCGTCCCAAAAAACAAGTGATAGCGTAGGACGGTGTAAATATACCGAAGAAACCTCAAAACTGGGTCGCAACAGGCAAAAAAACATGATTTAGGGGATATGCCTGATAGGTCTTAGGTTGTGAGTTTTTTAGCCCATTTTGTTGCAAGGCGCTTTGCCTTGTATGCGGGAAATTCTTCAGAAAGGAGCGCCTCGAGAGCCTCGGCTTGCAAGGCGGAAGGAGGGGTGTGCATCCGTTCGATGACGAGCACCATTTCTCCTTTCGGGATGCATTCTTTGAGCACCTCTTTCAGGGAGCCGCGGAGGACCGTTTCATGCATTTTTGTCAGCTCTCGCACGAGAGCTACATTGACATTGTCCGGAAAGAGGGGAATAAGGGAGGAAAGATCCGATTTGGTGATAAAGGCAACGGTCGTACCATCAAATGCGAGTACGCGCCTTATCCAGGCTTCCCGCTGACCCTGTTTTTTTGGCATGAATCCGACAAATTGGAAGGGGGTTGTTTCGAATCCCGAAAGGCACAGGGCAACCGTGATGCTCGAAATGCCGCCGATGCAGGTGAGGGGAATGTGGTTTTGGATGCATAAAGAAAGAAGATGCGCTCCCGGATCCTGGAGGAGCGGCATTCCGGCATCGCTCACAAGACCTACCTTTTTTCCCTCCTGCAAGTCTTGGATGATGCGAGGGGCCTTTTCTTTCTCATTAAACCGGTGGTAGCTGACGAGGCGGGTTCGAATCTCAAAGCGGGAAAGGAGCACGCGGGTGACGCGGGTGTCTTCGGCAAGGAGATAGTCCACTTCGGCAAGCGTATCAAGAGCTCTTTGCGTGATATCGCCCAGGTTGCCGATCGGTGTTGCAATAAGGTAAAACATATCCATCACTCCGAATTCAGAGAACGTGAACTCATTCGAAATATAGGCGGCACCCAGATTCGAACTGGGGATAAAGGCTTTGCAGGCCCCTGCCTTACCGCTTGGCTATGCCGCCGATCGGCGCAATTATGGGGCACGAGGGGCGATACCGTCAATGATTTTATTCGTCGCCGCTCGAGCCTGCTCTTTGAGCGCGGGGATGGACCTGCACAGGTCCTGTCAGGAGATATGTCATGTCTTGAAAATGGGAATTGAGCCGGTCATTGTGGTATTTGACCTGCAAATACATCCGGCCGAGTTCGGCCCTTATGTCAATGTTGAATTCAGAAGGAAGAGAGCGTCCTATTTGTTCCAGTATCGGGAGATAACGACGGTCCACAAGTATGGGAACAATGGTATCATGAAGTGAACTCAAATAAGAATCGGGAAAATTGCGCATGAGACTTGTACTGACTTGAAAGGGAACATATCCAACACATTCCACATATAATCGATAGATTTTTTCTACAATAGGTTGGATATTGACCTCTCTGCCAAAGCAGCATAAATAGAGGGAGCAATGAAAAAGATTCTGAAATTTTGCAGCGGGATCTTGCAATTTGCCAATATGATCCAGCCAGACGAGATATCCGTCCTGCAAAGATTCCAGTGTGTCTTGAGTCAGAGCGTTTTCGAGCATTACATCGCCTTTTTTTTTGACGATTTTTATGACGGCGTTGAACACTTCTTTTCTGAGAGCGGGAGGCGAGCTCGAGTACGTGAGATCGATGGTATAGACCACTTCCTGTTCGAGGAGAAGGGAGCGAAAACGCTTGTGCACGGTCGCAGGGATATACCCCAGAAATTTCGAAAAAAATGAATAGAGACGGCAAATGACAGGCAGAGGATAGTTAGAGCCGCTATAAATCTTATAAGCAATCAGCATGAGCGTTTCAAAATAGGAAGAAGCCTTAAGGAGAAGAGAGTCGTCCGTTTCATGCGCGTAATCCTCTTCCAAGCTTGTAAGAGCCGCCTCATAGTCGGATTCTATCGTGATAGATGAGTCGGAGTAAGGAGGGATAAAGGGAACGAACGGTTCCGATTGATTGAGACGGTAGCGTATGAGTTGATTGAGCTCTTTGTGCTGCTTAGGTCTTGGAGAAATGTTATACCGGTCTAATAGCCTTTTAATGTCGCTTTCATATCGGGGGAAAGCCGCGACGAATTTTTTGTGGATTGCCGGCGGGATGTAACCGATAAATTGTTGAAAAGCAAGGTAGATCTTTTCGATCACTTCCAATTCGCTATTCGTAGGGATCCGGCCAGCCGCGGCAAAAAGGATTTTGAAATATTGAAGCGCATGTTCCACGAAAGATGCAGGGGATGGCTCATTCTCTATTTCCCGGTTCCACACGGCAAGGGAGAGAAGGTAGGGGAGGGCATGTTCCTTTTGGTTTGCATATTCGACCCTGCTATCCATTTTTCTTACCTTGCGCTGTACCGAGAAAGGAACGAAACCGATTGTATGGATAAAAAGCTCAAAGAGGGCATCTGCTGCCTCTTCTTTTAGCGAATCGTCGCACAATTCTACGAGATCGAAAAAAGTTTTTTGCATTGTTGCAACGGAAATTTCCGCATCGGTGTGGAGCTGTTCTCGAATAATGGTCACTACCATGGTATATTTTTCGGTTTTCAGCCATTCTTTCAAAGTCTCTTTTGGCAAGGTGAGGTATGCCGTACCTGCAATCACAGGGAGCAATATTTTTGAAGAAAGGGAAAAAGGCTGCTTATGATTCTGTTGCAATTTGGACAGCCATTTCGGAAGTTTTTGCAAAATAGGTTGGTCATGTTCATGCATCAAAATGAGGAGCGTTTTCGTGATCATGGCAGAAAGCCTGCGGGAGTCGCGCAAATGGGTGAAGTGCTTGCGTTTTTTGCCGAATTCGTGGCTGAGCAAGACGGAACAAATTTTTCGAAGAGTGGGGATATTGGGATTGGGAGTCGGATCGGCCGCGTAGCACTTGTCTAATATTGCCCCGGCGTCAGGAACTTTTTCGAAATGCGCGCGCAAAAAGTAGTCGAAAAAATATCGGGAAGGTTTCCCCACAAAACGGACAAACAGATCATACACCCGTTTTGCATGCTTGACGATGTTTACATCAGGGCACTCTGCAAAACCGATCAAGACTTCCTGAAAGAGGAGGAAAGAAAAAGCGCCGGATCCTCCCTCTTTCTCTATTATTTCCAATGCTTCGAAGTACGCTTTTTGATTGGCAAGCCGTTTGACGCTTACTTGCAATTGCACTCGGGGATCTTTTTGCACGATTTCGGTCATGAAGGTGGCAACCTCGCGGTCTTCCA
>MGLW01000053.1:0-8757 GCA_001794905.1 Chlamydiae bacterium RIFCSPHIGHO2_12_FULL_49_11 | reverse complement strand
AAATTTGCGCCGGTCTACCGTAAGTGGCAAAAGCAGCACCGTTTTGTACCCTATCCATAGAAAAAGAGGGTACATCATTACAAATATGTCATAAAGATTTTTTTTGGGAAATTATTTGATGACACGGCCCGGAAAAGTTTGCTAAAATAGAAGTGTGAAAAAGTTTTTTTTGTTTTTGGGCAAGTTTTCCATTCTTGCCGCAGTCGTGGCTCTTGCCCTCAGTGCCGTCCACTATTTTGATATTTCCTCGCACCTCAAATTTTCCGAGATTCGCTCCACATATTACAATCTTGTTTTGCATGTGGAGAATCATCCATACCTCGCTCCCCTCATTTTTATCGTCCTCTATGTCACAGTGGCCCTTTCGACAATTCCTGGCCTTCTTGTCCTCGACCTTTTGGCAGGCATGTTTTTTATCGAGTGGTGGGGAGCGGTGATCATCACGGTCGGGGGCATCCTCGGGTCGCTCTTCTTTTACCTTACCATGAAATGGATGAAAGTTTCGTGGAAAAGTCCCAAAATGGTGCGCGCCCTGGGAAAAATGCAAACATTTTTGCAGGAAAGGGGGGTGCTCTTCCTCTTTCTAGTGCGCCTCATGCCCTTTTTTCCTTTCTGGCTTGTCAGCGTGGCCCTCTCCCTCTTAAAAGTTCGTGTGAGGCGATTTTTATGGACCAGCACTCTCGGTTTTTTCACCCTTGCCATGGTGATGACCTCTCTCGGAAAAGGGATCAAAGATTCTCTCGAGTCGGAGACTGAAATGCTCTCGCTCCTTCTTACGCCGAAAATGATGATTGCTGCGCTCCTTCTTGTGATTTTCATGATTCTTCCCTTTATATTGAAAAAAAGGAAGAGAGAGGAGATGATAAAAAAAGAAGAAAATCCGGATCAAGAGTAGGATGGTACTCAGTCTATTAAAGTGGCTTCAGGCGTCGGGACACCATGTGAGTCCGCTTTTGTTCTCCCTTTCTTTTCGCATGCTCCTGACGGCGCTTCTCAGCTTCACCGTGACGGTTTTGTGCGGCAAAATGCTGATCCGCAAGTTGTATGAATTGAAGGTGGGACATACCATCCGGGTAAAAGATTGTGCGGTATTGATGGCCTCGTATACGAAAAGCACCGACACACCGTCGATGGGCGGCATCTTGTTTTTGTCGTCGATGCTGATTGCCGGCCTCGTATTCCTCGATTTGCAACACCTGTTTTCCTGGGTATACCTCTTGACCTTAGTTTTTATGGCAATGATCGGTGGCTATGACGACTATCGAAAAATGAAAAAGGGGGACGGTCGAGGCTTTAGCGGCAGAAAAAAGCTCTTCTTAGAAGTCATGCTCGGGTGCGTCATGTGTGGGATGTGTTTTTCGGCTCCGGTTGAAGAGGGCGCGTGCCGTTTTTTCCACCTCAAGGGGGGACGGTATAAACAGTACGACCACAATGAGAAAAAAATGGCGCCCGTTTCTTTGAACGCCGCG
The DNA here is from genome assembly GCA_001794905.1 of Chlamydiae bacterium RIFCSPHIGHO2_12_FULL_49_11. Taxonomy (GTDB): domain Bacteria; phylum Chlamydiota; class Chlamydiia; order Chlamydiales; family 2-12-FULL-49-11; genus 2-12-FULL-49-11. The sequence continues at coordinate 7,288 of MGLW01000053.1, read as the reverse complement.
TTTTTGACACTGTATATCCCGTTTTGCAAAAAGGCTGTTCACCTCAAACCGGCAGGATTTCCTATTCTCTTTTTTCTGGCCGTGTTTGTCTTTGCCGGAAGTGCCAACGGTGTAAATTTGACCGACGGTTTGGACGGCCTTGCCATTGGATGCACGCTCTTTGTTGCTATTGTCTTCGCCATTTTGGCTTTCGTGTCCAATCATATCGAGCTCTCTTCTTATTTGGGGACGATGTACGTAGAAGGGGCAAGTGAGATCGGCGTCTTTTTGGCGGGGCTGATCGGGGCCAGTCTGGGCTTTCTCTGGTTCAACAGTTTTCCGGCGCAAGTGTTTATGGGTGATATCGGCTCGCTCACAATCGGAGCGCTCCTTGGCCTCAGCGCCGCTTTGCTCCGTCGTGAGATCCTTCTTTCTCTCGTCGGCGGTATTTTTGTCATTGAAACCCTTTCGGTCATCGTGCAAGTGGCTTCGTTCCGTCTTCGCAAGAAAAGGGTCTTTCAATGTGCGCCGCTTCACCACCACTTTGAATGCAAAGGGTGGCACGAGGTAAAGGTGGTGATGCGTTTTTGGATGATCGGGCTCCTGCTTGCCCTCTTGGGATTGATTTCGATAAAAGTGTAAAAGTATGAAGGCGCTGGTTGTAGGAGGAGGGGTTTCGGGTGCGGCGGTGTGCCGGTACCTTGCACGCACCGGGGTGGAATATGTCTTGTATGACGATGTAAAACCGTCCTCTGTCACACGCCATGAAATTGAGGGGGAAGATTATTCCTGCGTATTTGTCTCTCCGGGAATCGCGCGTACACACTGGATTTATTCGCTTGAGAAAGATTGGACGGTGACGAGCGAAATTGAAACGGGGCTCCGGATGCTCCGATCGGTAAAAGTGGGAGTGACCGGAACCAACTTTAAAACGACTGCCGTAAAAATGCTCGAGTGGATGGCAAGAGAAGAAGGAATACAGGCTCTCGCTCTCGGGAATGTTGGAGAGACGGTGCTCGACCGGATCGAAAACCCCCCTGAAATCGCCTTCATCGAACTCAGCTCCTACCAACTCATGCAACTCAAAGAGCCACTTCTCGATTACAGCGTGATTTTGAACATTTCCGAAAATCATATCGACTGGCATGGCAGTTTTGAAGAGTATGCCCGTGCGAAAATGCATATTGTCGAGCTTACCCGAAACGAGTGTTTTGTTTCCGAAGAGGTATTCGTTCGGTACGGTGCCGGCCGGCCTTGGCACGAAGAAAAAAGCAGCCTCCACCCCTACCTGAGACAAATTTTTCCCTTGGTCGACCTTTTAGCTCCGGTCCTCAATCTTGATGTTTCTCGTTGTAAACAGGCGCTCCTGCGGTTCCCTTTTTTGGAGCACCGACTTGAGAAGCTCGATCTTCCGATTCCGGTCTACAATGACAGCAAGTCGACCACTCCCGCAGCGACACTCTTTGGGATACGGCATTTTGAGAATGAAGTGATCCTGATTGCCGGAGGGCGCAGCAAAGGGTTTACGTTTGAAAGCTGGAAAGAAGGTTTTGAGGGAAGGGTGAAAAGAGTGGTCGTATTCGGAGAAAATGCGCGGGAAATTTCGGGGGCGGTAAAAAAAATCTGTCCTGTCGATGTGTGTCACAATCTCAGTGAGGCTGTGAAAATTGCATTTCGGCACGCGGGGGAAACCGGCAAAATTCTCTTTTCTCCCGGCTCCTCGAGTTTGGACCAATTTACAAATTATATCGAAAGGGGTAAGATGTTCAAATATGAAGCGGAGAGAACTTATCGTCAGTGTGGTGCTCCTGAATATGGCGGCGCTCGTCCTACTCATGATATCGGCACTCGGTACTAAAGAACATGTCGATGCCGTACATCAGACGGTGATTGCCGAAACATCGCCCGTGAAAAAAGAGAAAGAAACTGCTTCTTTCGATCAGATCGACACCCTTCTCAAAGAATATGTGCAAGAAGCTGCCGGCTCCGTGCCCGCTCCGGTCGAAGAGGTTAAAGCGGCGTCCCACGTAGCGGAGTTTACCGAATGGACAGTGCGGAGCGGCGATGCGCTCGATAAAATTGCGCGCCGTTTTCGTACGACGGTGGACGAAATCAAACAGGTAAACGGTCTCAAAAGCGAAAAACTACAAATCGGGCAACTGCTCAAGGTGCCGGTCAAAAGTAAACCGGATGCCGGAGAAGCTACTCCGGTCGAATCGAAATACAAATACTATACGGTGAAAAGCGGTGACAGTGCGTGGACTATCGCGATTCAGAACCATATGCAGGTAGAAGAATTATTGAAACTCAACAACCTGGATGAGCGGGCGGCAAAGCGGCTCCGTCCCGGGGATCAGATACGGGTCGAGTGAGCCGGGCGTCCTATTTTTTCATGATCGTGACTGCTCTTCTTTTTTCAATAGGGATTGTCATGGTTTTTAATACCACCAGTGCCGAAGTGCTCGGCGATCGTGAATCGGCGTTTGCCCATGCCCTTGTGATGAAGCAAATGGGCATTTTCTTGATCGGGATCATCATCGCGGCGGGGATCTATGCGAAAGGGATCGACTGGTGCATGCAAAAGGCTCCCTTAGCCTTCGCCCTTGGCGTAGGCGCTCTTCTTCTCGTATTTGTCCCCAAGGTCGGAATGCAAATCAATGGTGCCCACCGCTGGATCAATCTGTTGGGGATTTCGTTGCAGCCTTCCGAGTTTTTAAAGGGGATCATCCCTCTCTATTTTGCAAAAAGTCATGTGCAGGTAAAAAGCTTCAAAGAATTTTGCCTCCGCCAGATTCCGTTCTATGCCGCTATTTTACTCATTCTGGTGGAACCCGACAACGGAACCGGTTTTATCCTGCTATGCACGATGCTCGTCCTCTATTTCCTCAGTCGGGTCGAATGGAAATATTGGGTGATCGCGTCGGTTGCATTTATCAGTGCCGTGGCCCTTCTTGCCTTGAGCCATCCCCACGTGAAAAGCCGGATTGATGTGTATCTCCATCCCGAAAAAGATTTGCTCGGCAAAGGCCATCAGCCCTACCAGGCAAAGATTGCGACGGGAAGCGGCGGCCTTTTCGGCAGGGGGCTCGGAGAAAGTGTACAAAAGCTCAGTTACCTCCCTGAGGCACGCAGCGACTACATTGCCGCGATCTATGCCGAAGAATTCGGTTTTGCGGGCATTGCAGTGATGATTGTTCTCTATATGGGAATGGCTCTCTCCGGCTTTGTCATTTCGAAAGGGGCCGCTATCGAGAAGCATAAAATTGTGGCTCTCACCTTCACTTTCGTGATTGCGTTCCAGGCTTTTTTGAATCTTGCCATCGTGTCGGGACTCCTTCCCAGTAAAGGGACCAATTTGCCCTTCTTCAGCCAGGGCGGCTCTTCCCTATGGGCGAACATGATGATGGCGGCATGTATTTTCAGCATTCACAAAGGTAGACCGGAATGGAAAAGACAATTTTCATAGCTACCGGGGGCACGTTTGGGCACATCCGTCCGGCGATCACTTTGTATGAAAGTATCCGGAAGGAAGCGAAAGTCTATTTTATCGGGGCTCACCTCGACAAAAATCCTTTTTTCGATGTGAAACTTCCGTCGTATTCGATTTCGAGCGCTAACTTTTCGAAAGGGTTTTGGCGCGGACTGTGGCGCCTTTCCAAGGGTGTGTTTCAAAGCTTGCACATTTTGAAGGCGGAGGCGCCGTCGCTTGTAATCGGGTTCGGAAGTTTTCACACGCTTCCTCCTCTTATTGCAGCCAAATTACTCGGGATCGATGTGATACTGTATGAACCGAACCGTTTTCCCGGGAAGGTAAACCGATTTTTCGCCCGCTTTGCCAAAAAAAATTTTGTCGCTTTTGAAGAAACGAAAGGGCTGCTCAAAAAAAGCGCCCAGTCGGTTGAGCTGATGCTCAAAGCTTCGAAATCGGTGAATAGGGAAGAGCTTATGCAAAAGCTCGGCCTCGACAGAGCAAAAAAAACGGTCCTTTTCTACGGAGGCTCGCTCGGCGCCGGCCTCATCAACAATCTGGCCATCGAAGTCGAGGGTACGTGGAAGGACGAAATCCAGACGGTCGTGATCACAGGGCAGGCCGATCACGAAAGGGTGAAAGGAATTCTCAAACACAAGGCGGTCTTCTCTTTTTACAAGCCGATTGAAGAGCTGCTCCTGATTGCCGACTTTGCCGTCACACGGGCAGGAGCCGGCACCTTCTTCGACCTTGTGACGACCAGTACGCCTGCCATTATGATCCCCTATGCAGCGGGGATAGAAAACCACCAACTGTACAATGCGCGGTATTTTGAAGAGGTGATCTGCGGCGGGATCGTGTTAGAAGAGAAAAATGTGCTCGAAGAATTTACGCTGGCGTTTGAAAAAATGCTCCGCGAGTTTGAAAACCATAAAACGAAAATCCAGTCGAAAGGGATGACACAAGAATGTTCGATCATCGAAACGGTTTTGAAGTAGTACACCTAATCGGGATTGGGGGGATTGGCATGAGCGCTCTCGCTCATTTTCTCCTCGATAGGGGAGCCCACGTGACAGGCAGCGACATCAAAGGGAGCGGGATCATCGACCGGCTGATCCGGCGCGGGGCTAAGATTTCGATCGGCCACGATCCGAGTCATATCGGGAGGGCAAAAGTTGTGGTGTATAGTACGGCAACTCTTTCGGATAATGTCGAGATGTATGCGGCGCTTCATGGGGGATGCGTCCTTTTGCACCGGAGTGAGCTTTTAGAGCTTATCTCCCATGATTCAATGTTGGTCGGTATTACGGGCGCTCATGGCAAAACGACGACCTCGTGCCTTATCGCACATTTATGGGCAAACTTAGACCCTTCCTATATTTTAGGCGGAGAGTGTCCGAATTTTCCCGCGCACGGCCACTGCGGGACGGGGCCGTTTTTTGTGGCCGAAATTGACGAAAGCGACGGCTCTTTTGCTAACACAGGACCCTCCCATCTCGTCATCAATTCCCTGGACATAGACCATATCGAATTTTGGATAAATAAGGAGAGGCTGATAGAATCATATCACGCCCTTGCCCGGCGTACCCAAGGCTTTGTCCTCCTCTATCTGGAAGAGGGAGAAAAGGCCCCTTTTTCCCATTCGAACCTGTTTACCTACGGTTTTCATCCTGAGGCCGATTTTGTAGTGCAGAGCCGAGCGCATGCCCTCACGCTTACCTTGCGAGGCAAGGAGCTCGGGACATTTCACACCCCTCTTTTCGGGCGGCACAATATCCAGAATGCGGCAGCCGCGCTCTCATTACATTTTCTCGTGATGGGAAGAGCTGCAGATCCTGATGCTCTCTCTTCGTTCCGCGGAGTGCTGCGCAGAATGGAACAGATCGGCTCTTCCCATGTGTTTACCGATTATGCTCACCATCCCAAAGAAATTGCTCCCGCAGCCGCCACATTTTTGGACCGCTTCCCCGATGCCGTTTTTGTGTTTGAACCGCATCGGGCAAGCAGGCTGAATGTCCTGCTCGATGATTTTATCGTGATTTTAAAAAAGGTGCCGCGCGTTGTGGTCACGACTCCGTATCTGATGCGAGGGGAGGCATTTCCTCGCGCCGCACTCGAGACCTTGTGTCAAAAGACCGGGGCGGTGTATATTCCCAAGGAAGAGCTCGCCGATTATTTGCGCCGGATCGGGGATTTTCCCGTCCTTTTTTTAGGCGCAGGGGATGCCAAGAATCTTGCCTATGAGTACGACCAGACAATTAGGGTTGATGACCGCCCTTCTCTTTCTTGAAATCGCCCTCTTTTCCTTTGCCTGGAAGAAATGGATTATCTTTTCCGTGGAAAAATATTTCCATCCCAAATACCACATCACGTGTATTGAGCAAACCTCCCCCACGAAAGAGGCTCTCACTTCGTCTTTTTTTGCCGAAGCGCTGGACCTTTCCGCCGAGCGCCCCGTTTCCAAATGGAGCCTTCAACCGAGAGCCTTAGAGGCAAAACTGCTCCAGTACCCTTTCATGAAAACCGTAAAAGTATCGATGAAAGGTCCGCAAGCTGTCAGCATCCAATATGAAGTGCGGGCACCGCTGGCCGTCCTTGCCGATTTTCATGGCGCCTGGATCGACAATGACCGTATGGTTTTCCCCATCTTCCCTTTTTTTACCACGAAGAAAGTACCCCGCTTTTTTCTTGGATGGCGCTCGCTTCCCGAGAATGAAAAGCCGGTCCGTTTCGAGCTTGCCCGCCGGATCATGCAAATTGCGGGGCGTGAAAAGATAACAGGGATGGCGCTCGATTGGGTTGACGTGTCCAAGGCGTACCAGCCGTCTCTTGGCGAGAGGGAAATCGTGATCGGTTTTAAAAGCGCGGAGGGAAGCTCTATGCATTACATCCGTACCGGTCCCAAAAAAGTCGACGAGACGCTCCGCAAGTACGCCTGCCTCCTTGAAAAAAACCCCGACACGGTCAAAAACAATCTCACCTGCGACTTCCGTATCGATGAACTCGCCTTCGTCGAGAAATTTTAATCCGATAATCGGGGCTAAAATTTGGTTGAAAATATCGCCTAGCGAGCTTAAAATTGACTGCAATGCGTTTATTTATCACTTTGTTTTTTGCTTTTTCCGCCTTTGCCGCTCCCAAGGAACTGGTAGTGGGAACCGCTTCGGGATATGCGCCTTTTGTGAGTTTGACGCCCGAAGGAGAGTACGAAGGGTTTGATATCGATGTGGCCCGTTTGCTTGCCGAAAAAATGAAAAAAAAACTTGTCATAAAGGATCTCGGGAGCATGCCGAGCCTTATCATCGCCCTCCGTCAGGGGAAAATCGATCTCATCATCTGGGCCGTCTCAATTACCGCTAAGCGTTGTAAAGAGATGCATCTCGTACACTACACGGGAGAGGCCGAAACCACGGTGCCGCTCCTTTTTTGGAAGGAGGTTCCGAAAGGAATCGTGACTTTGGACGATGTGGTACGCTCGGGAAAACATGTATGTATAGAAGTGGGGACCGGTCAAGAAGAGATTTTAAAGCAGCTGGCCAACCTGAATATAAAAAATATCGACAAAATCATGGACGGGGTGATGGAGGTACGGTTCGGCAAGTCAATGGCCGTGGCTGTTGATTCCGCTCTCGTAGAACCCCTTACTCGAAAAATACCCGAATTGAAAGTGTGCCGGGTAGAGGTTCCTTCCGAATTACAGATGCAAGGAATGGGGATCGGCATCCGGAAAACGGATGAGGATCTTGTGGAAGAAGTGGAAAAATGGGTAGCGGAATTGAAACAATCGGGTGAACTGACCCGTTTGGAAAAGAAATGGAAATTGAAATAAATGGCGCCATC
>MGLW01000052.1:4045-16458 GCA_001794905.1 Chlamydiae bacterium RIFCSPHIGHO2_12_FULL_49_11 | reverse complement strand
TTATCTCGAATTTTCTTTTCTCCACCCTTGATTTCAGCAACCTTTTCCGTCGGGATAAGTACTTCACCGACTAGGTCTTGCATCTTTGCTTTGGCCACGTTTTCCTCGATCGTTTTCTTCACTTTCCGCTCGTGACCTGATAAAACCTGTAGTACATACCATTGATGCATCGCCATCATCCCTTGTCCACTCTTATCCAAAAATTTTCCCTAACAAATTCATTACACCTAACAGCGCCTCTCTGAATAAGATATCCACGAGATAGACCGAGAAGCCGAAAACGAACATGGATAGTAACACAATTCGGGTTAGTTTCCAAAGCTCTTTTCTTTCCGTCCACGAAATTTTTCGAACTTCGCCTTTAAATCCCGAAATATAGGAAAACACGTTCATTTTTTTCCTTGCCTTCTTAGGCGTATCGGTCTCTATTGAAGTGATCATAAATACCTTTGCCCTTCGAGTGCGGAGGGATTCGAACCCCCGACCGGCGGCTTTGGAGACCGCAGCTCTACCAGCTGAGCTACACACCCATACGTATCAGCACAAAAAGGCTGCCCACTCCGGCAGCCTTTTCTTGTTTTCCAATTATTTCAATATCTTCGAGATGGTTCCCGCTCCAATCGTCCTGCCACCCTCGCGAATCGCAAAACGCATCCCTTCTTCCATCGCAACGGGAGAAATGAGTTCGGCCGTGATCTCGATATTATCGCCCGGCATAACCATTTCCACTCCGGCAGGAAGTTCCACCGTCCCGGTAACGTCAGTCGTTCTGAGATAAAACTGTGGCCGGTATCCTTTAAAGAAAGGTTTATGCCGTCCGCCTTCATCTTTTGTCAAAACGTAGACGCTTGCCGCAAAGCGGGTATGGGGATTGCACGTGCCCGGATCAGCCAAAACCATTCCGCGCTCAACATCTTTTTTATCAATACCGCGAAGCAGGATGCCGACGTTCTCCCCGGCGCGCGCCTCGTCCAAAATCTTGTTGAACATTTCCAGACCGGTCGCCACCGTTTCGCGTGTTTCGCGCAAGCCAACGAGCTCGATCTTGTTGCCGACTTTGACGATACCGCGCTCTACACGTCCCGTCACAACCGTTCCTCGACCCTGGATCGAAAAGACGTCTTCGATAGGCATGAGGAAAGGTTTGTCAATTTCGCGCACCGGAGTTGGAATGCACTCATCGACCGCATTCATGAGCTCTTCGATGGTAGCCACATATTTGGGGTCTCCTTCCAAGGCTTTGAGAGCCGAACCGCGCACGATCTTCGTGTTTTTATATCCATGCGATTCGAGAAGTTCGGCCAGTTCCATCTCTACGAGGTCAAGCAATTCTTCGTCCCCTTGACCGATCATGTCACACTTGTTGATGTAGACGACGATCGCCGGAACACCTACCTGTTTGGCAAGGAGAATGTGTTCTTTAGTTTGGGGCATCGCACCGTCCGTCGCTGCCACGACAAGGATCGCGCCGTCCATTTGGGCCGCACCGGTAATCATGTTTTTAACGTAGTCCGCGTGTCCCGGACAGTCGACGTGGGCATAGTGCCTCTTCTCTGTCTGGTATTCCACATGGGATGTATTGATCGTAATCCCGCGCGCTTTTTCTTCCGGGGCCTTATCGATTTCGTCGTAGGCTTTGAATTTGGCTCCGCCCTTCGTCGAAAGCACCTTAGTGATCGCAGCCGTCAGCGTAGTTTTCCCATGGTCGACGTGACCGATGGTCCCGATGTTAACATGCGGTTTGTCTCGTTTAAAAGCTTCTTTAGCCATTAATATTTCCTCCGAAAGTCATTTTTTTTAACTTTAATTTCTTGCCCAGAACAGGAATCGAACCTGCGCCCTCTTGCTTACCATGCAAACGCTCTACCTCTGAGCTACCCGGGCAGATTTCCTTTGTATCCTGCCTGCTAGGGGTCGATCATGCCTTGACAATCAAATTTATTGTCAAGAGCATACACTTGTTTCAAAAAAAATGCAACTAGCTTTTTGCATTTTTGTTATCGTTGTCGATAAACAATCCTTCCTTTGCTCAAATCATAGGGGGACATCTCAATTTTGACGCGGTCGCCGACCAAAACTCGAATATTGCGCATCCGCATTTTTCCGCACAAATGCGCCTTGATTGGGACCCCATTTTCCAGTTCCACCACAAACGTCATATTGGGTAGTAATTCTTTGATAACACCCTCCACTTCGATCGTATCTTCTTTTTTTGCCATACGCGTAAACCTTACCATTGAACTCTAACAAGAGTCGTCGTAAGATAATAGCCGATAACACAAAGTTTTGAAAGGGTTTTCTTTGGACGCGATTCAAACAAAAATTGACAGGGTAAAAAATCAATTTAACTCTTTTAAGGACAAGGCTGAAGTCTACGAATTTCTCGTCTCCCTCGGAAAGAAGCGTCCTAGCCCCCCGCCGGAAATTTGCATCGAAAAAAACCGGGTAAAGTCATGTCAAAGCATTCTTTACATCGAGTGCCGGAAAGAGGGGGAGCTGCATCATTTTACCCCCTATAGCGAGGCCCTCATCTCCCTGGGACTTGCCACCTTGATGTGCGAAATCTATTCAAATGAGACGCTGGAGACCCTGCTCCGGACAAAACCTTTTTTTTTGGATGAAATTCAACTTTTAGTTGTACTCTCACCGGGTCGCGCTCTCGGTTTAAAAGGGATTTACCCTTTATTCATCCGGCAAGCGCTCCTTTTTTGTTGAAAAGTATAAACTTACCACAGTATAATGTTAATGTATCGGAGGGTTTTATGGAAAGTTCCACGGCAATGGCACCTGTACGACCGGCAGCAGTATTGACGGCGTCGGCTGCCCCGTCGTCCCCTCCATCCGGCCCGGGAAAAATGGCGGTTTATGAAAAAATTTATTTGACTGAAAAAAATCGTTTTACCCGGCTTTTTGCCCGGGATATCATTGTTTTTGCCGTCGTCGTCGTTGCCATCATCGTTTTCGCAGCACTCGGATCGATTTTCCTCCCTCCCCTGATTCCCCTTTCTTTCCCCGTTGCAATCGCCGTAATCAACCTCGGAACCATGCTGACAGCTTCTTTCGTACACAGATTTTTCCTGAATCCGCTGCTTATCCGAATACGTACAAACCGTTCCGCGCGCCAAAGATACCACGTTGCCCTGCAAATTACCCGTGGGCTGGCAGCCTGCGGCCTTTCACTCAGCCGCCGCGCCATTGAACAAGAAGCGATGACTCGGATTTTTGTGAAAAATCTGAAAAAAGTCAATTTCAATGCCAAATGCAAAAAAATCACGCCTGATCTCATCAAAATGTACCGGTATATCGCCCGGCATCTCTATTATACTCGAGGTCCGGATGACAAGCGGGATATGGATAAAGATCCTTCTTTTTTCCATGATGCCTTGCACGTTTACGTCGAAGACAGTGAAGACGAGTTTGCCTCCCGCATCGGCCACCCCTCGAGTTTAGGACAAATCAACGGAATCGATATCTACCCCTACCGTATTCCACTAACTCTTAACTGCCATCCGAAGGCCTTTTCTCTTTCCTGGGACGTCATGGTAACAACCTATCACCATTTGCTAGACTATGTAAAAAAACAACAAACCAATCAAGCAAGTCGTGAAGGGCTTCTTCGCGAAGCGTTCTTCCACGAAAGCGAGGGTAAACAGGCGGCCGCAGGCTCTTCAGAGGATGCGCGGGCAGCATCTCCTGTGCTACCTCCTGAAATGGACATTTGGGCCGAGCAGTTTATCACGGCCTTAGAAAAGGTTGGCGCAACCAAAAAAATGCAGAACCTGCCGCCCGAAATCCTCCAAAAGCGGCAGATGGAAGAGCGCCACTATTTTGTTTTGACGCACATGTTAGACCTTGCCTACAAACAAAAAGGGGTTACCGATCGGGTAAAATACCTTCAAGCCAAGGAAAATCTGAGGGGCCAGCTCGGAAGTCAGACTGATAAATACCGGAGCGAACTTGCCAAATTACGGACAACCTATTTTCCAAATCAAAAATATCCTCTTGTTCGACAACTCCTTGCCGAAGTGACTAACGGTTTTTTTACATCACCAGCTTGATGATCTGGATTGTGAGGATCACGAGAGAGGAAAGGAAAAGAAGTCCCAAAACGGGGGGGCGTGAAACAAATGGAAAAGCGGCATTGGAATAGCCGAGAACCCGCGTTCCCATCCACACCATCAAAACGGGAATGATTCCATCTAGAGTCGAGTCCCCGAAGCCGCCCGTCAAATCCAGTGCGAGGAGAAAAATTCCCGGGTAGGAGACGGTAAAATAGAGAGTGGGAATCACCACGATCAGGACAAGAAGGATTTTTCCCATGCCCCGCTTGTGTACCTTGGTTAAATCGCTCATGAAATCATAGAGGCCAAGGCCTATTCCGAAATACGAAGTAACCAGGGCAAAGATACCGAAAAATTCGGAAAAGACTCCAAAGAGACGGCTTGAAGTGTAATGTTCGAGCGCAGCAGTGAGCGTCACAGCGCCGGAGCCGATTTTCTGAGTTCCGAAATCGCCCATGTGGGGCACGATTCCGAGAACGATCGCAATCCAGATCGCATACAAAAATGCCGGAATGAGAATTCCCATAGAGACGGCAAATTTTAACGCTTTGGCATCTCGGCCAAGGTAAATGCTGATGCTCGGCACTATCATCTGCATCGAAAAGGACGTGATGACAAGCGGAATGATCTTATACGTCGAGGTAAAGGAATACGTCGTTAAAAGACCCATGTTGACACGAGGAGCTCCCAGGCTCACCATCAAGAAGTAAAAGACAATCATCGCACCGAAGACGAGGGCGTTGATCACACCGAGCAGTTGGGTGGAAAGGAATAAAACCGAACCGAAAACGGCGGCAAAAATGGCGGCCGCCTGCCAATGCAAGAGGGGAACGGCAAAGACGCTCTGAAAAAAGCTTTGCACATACATCACTCCTTGCGAATTGTAGGCCACGAGAGAAGCATACCCCATAAAAAGGTAAATAACTACGGCACACCACTCCCCCGTACGACCGAGCAAATGTTTCGAAATGGAAACGACATGGGCCTGTTCGTCTTCTACCCAAAGGGAGGCTTGCGCGTATAAAAGCCCCGTGCCCGCCATAAAAAGCGAGCAAACCAAAAGTGCAAAGAGCGCCGGGAAAAAACCCATCTCTCCCGCTTCGATCGGGAGAGCTAAAATTCCTCCGCCGATACAAGTTCCTGCAATGAGGAACGTTGCCGTAAGTGTTTTTAAAGACTTTGTCAAGGCAAACATAGATCATGATTCTACAATATCGTGCTTTAAAGAGAAATTGTAATTTTTTGCATTATATTCTAGGGTGAAATTATGAAGAGGCTCATTTGTCTTGCGGGGTATAGCACTCTATTCGCGACGAATTTCATCGTCACCAATGCAGTGCCGACGGAAGCAAACGGTTTATACGAAGAATTTGATGCAGCCGTCGCCTCAGCCGGGAACATTGTAACTTTGGGCGCTGGGGTTGCGGGAGCGACAATGACTCTCGTCAATAACACCCCTCTCGATACTGTAGCCAACTCGGTCACATTTCAAACCGCCGCCGGTACACAATCCAATACGATCAATGCCTATACCCTCCGTCAAACCATTTTCAACATCAATACAGGAAACACCATTACTTTTAGTACCTGTGAGGAAATCACCATCAGTGGAGTGATTGCAGGTGCGGGCGGTGTGGTCATTGATCCCGGCGCGGGGGGAACCATCAATTTTCAGGGAGGATTTCCCGGTGGTGCTCCTTTTAACACCTATACCGGTGGGACAACCCTGACCAGCGGAACACTCAAGATCGGATACTACGGCAATGCAGGATGGGGAAGTACCGGCACAGTTACGTTTAACGGAGGCACGTTGACCTTCTCCGGAGGACTTACCATCGAAAACCCGATATCCCTCTCCTCGAACGGCAATATCAACCCAAATTTATTTTCCAATACTTTCTCCGGCACGATCAGCGGTACGGGAGGACTTGTTCTCGGATCAGGCGGAGTTATCGGCACGGTATATATCACCGGCACCAACACGTTTACCGGCAATTCCGAAGTGTACGGAACGCAAACGGTCTATGTCAATAACAACGCGGCATTCGGAGGAAGCGGCGGCGGCTCGGTGACGCTGAACCCGAATTCGTTTTTTCTCTTCGATGACGGCATAACTTTTCCGAACGATCTTGTCCTCACGGGTATGGGAGACATCACTATAGGGCATCAAGGAACCGATTCTACAGCCACCCTTACCGGAAGCATCTCCGGAACCGGCATCTTCCGGAAACAAAATGACGAATCGGGCACGCTCGGCACCTTGATTTTTGCCAATTCGAGCAATAACACCTACACGGGCGGCACGAACATCGTAACGGGAGAATTGCAAGTGGGATCTAACAACGGAAACCCGTGGGATCTTGCCACGGGTACCGTCACCGTGGGAGATGCGACCCTCACTTTTTCCGGTTCTTTCTCCATGTCGAATAGTTACAATATCGACAGCACGAGCATCATTGGAGTAGCAAGCGGGCAAACGGCCACGCTCAGCGGAGTGATCAGCAACGGCTCGGAAGCGGGAATTCTCACAAAAACGGGAGCGGGTACCCTTATTCTCAGCGGAACAAATACGTATAGCGGAGGACTAACCACCATCAGCGCCGGTACCGTCTCGATTTCGGCAACGGCAAATCTGGGAAATGCAAGCAATACGATCACTTTAAATAGCGGCACGTTGCAAACAACCGCCACCTTCACCCTTGCGCGCTCGATTCTCCTTTCAGGCTCGGGATCCATCGACACCAATTCGGGAACGCTTACCGTCTCCTCCGCTATCCAGGGCACAAATCTCACAAAGACGGGCTCCGGCACACTCATTCTTACCGGAAGCAATAGCTATACGGGAACGACTACAATCTCTGCAGGCACATTGCAGGGATCGGCAGCTACACTTCCCACAGACATTGCCAATAGCGGCACTCTCATCTTCGATCAAACTTCCAACGGCACTTTTTCGAAAACCCTCTCGGGAAGCGGAACTATCACAAAACAAGGGAGCGGGAATCTCACGTTAAGCGGCGCCAACTCGAACACGGGAACGATCACCATCACAGCAGGCACATTAACGGGAGACACGAGCAGCCTTACGGCAAGCATCAATAACGGCGCTACTCTCGTCATTCACCAAACCACAAACGGAACCTATTCCGATTCCTTTTCCGGTGCAGGCACTATCACCAAGTCGGGAGACGGGAGTCTGACACTCACGGGAACTTCAACAAATAGCGGCGCTTTTACCGTTTCGGGAGGAAAACTGACCGTCAATGGATCGATGGCGTCTGCTCCGGTTACGGTGAGCGCCGGTACCATCTTGCAAGGCAGCGGTACCATCGGCACGCTCGACAACTTCGGAACGGTCGCTCCCGGAAATTCGGTCGATACCCTTACGGTGATCGGCAACTATACGCAGGAAACGAATTCAACCCTCACGGTCGAAATTGACCCGGAAGGGAGAGCCGACCTCCTCGACGTTTCCGGAACGGCAACGTTAGATCAGACCATTCTGGTGGTGCCCTACGCCGGAGTGCATCAGGCCGGCACCCAATATGTCTTTCTGCGGGCAGGAAATATCACCGGAACTTTCAGTCAAGTGATCGAATCCAACGGCCTTGACCTCGAGGTCGTATACACCTCCACCACCGCTTACCTTCAAGTCGACACCCACGGGATTGTCCTCCCGACAGGTGCCGTTCTTACTCCCAATCAACAGGCCCTTTCCAATTACCTTTTCTGTTCCATGTCTTCCAACCTGAATGCCGAGCTTATCGATATCGAGAACGCCCTTCTCACCTCCCCCAATTTTGCTTTCGATCTAGGAACCGTATGCGGATCGACCTACACGGCATTTCCTCTTCTCGAACTCGAAAACAACTCTCACCTCGGCTACATCGCCTCCGAAAGAATGGGTCGCGAACTTGACAGGCTCATTGCGTGCGGATTCTATACAGAAACCATGTCCTCATGGTCCGTTCCTATCGTGATGGTAAACCGGCAGATTGCGACCGACGAGTTTCGTTTTGTAACCGATACCTACGGCTTCATCACGGGCTTCTCTGCAATCTTGAATCACCATTTCTTCCTCGGAGGAAGCCTTGCCTATACCAATACCCATATCGGATGGCAGTATGACCTGGGACACGGCATCAATAACGCTGCCTACATTGGCCCGTATTTCGGCTACATCAGTGGCCCTTTTTATATTGGAACTCTCTTGCAAGCGGCGATCAATCTGGAGATGGTCCAACGCAACATCAATGTAGCGGGGCTCAATTTTGTCGCCCACGCCCGCCGTTTTACCTACGACCTTCTCAATTCGATCGAATGTGCCTACGCCATCACCGGCATGCAAAACCTGATGCTCAGCTACCTTTTCAAACCGCGCCTCAATGCAACCTTCCTCCAATGTTATAACGGCGGATTCATGGAAAAGGGAGCAGGTGTGATGGACCTTGTGTTCAACAAAAAAAACCGGTTTTTCTTCCGTCTTTTCGCCGATGTCACATTCGAAGAGAGCATTTGTCTAAATCCCACCCTGATCGCCCTCCCCTCCCTTGCCCTTGGAATTATGAAAACGGTACCCCTAGGAAACTCCAATTATACCGTCAATTGGAATAACAAAACTATTTGCACACCCAATTATCAAATCGACGGTTTTACAGGATCTTCATTTTTTGGAACTTTGGACCTTGGCCTCAAGTTCCAATACCTGCAACGGTATACGACCGGGCTCCGATATTTTCTCAGTGTCGGCAAAGAGTATATTAATAACGAAGGCACGCTGGAACTCGCTTTCTTCTTCTAATTTTTATTTGAATCACCTAGATTATGGGTGGAGAAGTGTGAATGAAATTTCCCCTTATTTTTGCTTCGGTCTATTTCGGCACTTCCCTTTTAGCCACCACCTACACCGTTACCAGCACAGATCCGACTGCCGGGGACGGCATTTATGCCGCTTTTACCAGCGCCGTAGCAGGATCGGGCAATACGGTACAGTTGGATATCGGAAATGGCACAACCACTCTCTCCGATGGAGTGCCCCTTGCAACCCTCTCCAATTCGGTGTCGTTAACGGCAAGCAGCACTTCCAACCAGCCTAGAATCTCTGCATTTGCATCTACGCAAACAATCTTTAACATCGATGCAGGAAACTCTCTTACATTCGGATCCACAGGTACCACAAGGCTTATCGGGGTGATCGCAGGTGACGGCAGCGTCGTCATCAACCCGGGAACAAGCGGAATTGTTGATTATAATGGCGCAAATGCTTCAGCAGGGGCGAACACTTATAGCGGCGGTACATCTCTTCTCAGCGGTACTTTGAATGTGGGATTTTTCGGAAAAATTCCCTGGGATGGAACGCAAACGATCACTTTTAACGGCGGAACACTCAAGTCTTTCGGCTTCTTAACTTTTACAAACCCCGTCTCGATGACGGGGGACGGCTTCCTTTTTAACAACGGCGGCGCGACGATGAGTTTTTCCGGTGCTTTCAGCGGCAGCGGCAGTTTAAATATCGACTTGAATAATACCGTTACAGGAGGAATTACAACCTTGTCAGGAAATAGTTCCGCCGGGCCTTTCTCGGGAGCCACTACCGTTTGGAACGACCAGCTTGTCATCGCTCATAATAACGCCTTAGGGGGCAGCGGCGGCGGCACTTTAACAGTCGCTAGCGGCGTGGGCGGCGCAACACTTGTCTTAAACAGCGGCATCTCGATCCCCAACACCACCGTGATAAACGGCATACTCAATATCACAAACGCAACTCTCGGCGCCGGCATCGGCACCTTGTCCGGATCCGGAACGATCACACTCGGCGCCCGCACCCTCACCGTAACTCAAAATGCCGACAACACGTTCTCGGGCGTGATCGGAGGCACCGGTAACTTTACCAAAGCAGGATCCTCCGCCCTTACCCTTTCGGGAGTGAACACCTATACCGGAACCACAACCATCAGCGCGGGGACCATAGCTCTTTCCGTCTCGGGATCGATCGCAACATCGGATGCCGTCGTAAATTCAGGAACGCTTGACATCAGCACCGTCACTTCTTCCACAACAATCAACACCCTGTCCGGATCGGGAAATGTGAGTTTGGGCAGTAAAACCCTGACTATCACTCAGGGTTCCGACCAAACCGTATCGGGTATCATCAGCGGCTCTAGCGGAAATCTCACCAAAGCAGGAGCAAGTCAACTCACCCTCTCGGGAGTAAATACCTATTCCGGTATCACAACCATCAGCGCCGGCACACTGGCTTTATCCGTGTCGGGCAGTATCGCATCCTCCTCCGCCGTTACCGATAACGGTATCCTCGACATCAGCGGTGTCACAACCTCGGCTTCGATAAATACCCTTTCCGGCTCGGGAAGTGTAGAAATAGGCTCCAAATCGCTTACCGTCACACAAGGCACCGATAATACCTTGTCCGGCGCTATAACGGGAACTTCCGGAAGTTTTACGAAAGCGGGTGCAGCCGAGCTGACGCTCGCCGGAGTAAATACCTACACCGGCGCAACCACAATTAGCGCCGGTACTCTTGCCTTATCCGGCAGCGGTACTCTGGAAGATTCATCTTCGGTTGCAAACTCAGGAACTCTCGACATCAGCGATATCACAAGCTCCACCACTATCACCGATTTATCAGGGTCGGGAAATGTCGTGCTTGGCTCTAAGACACTCACTGTGAACATCGACTCCGACGTGACCCTTTCCGGCGTTTTCAGCGGATCGGGAGGCAGCCTAACCAAGGCAGGGGGAAGCGCCCTTACCCTCACGGGGGTAAATACCTACTCCGGCACCACAACCATCAGCGCCGGTACATTGGCGCTTTCCACAAACGGCTCCATTTCGCTATCGGCAGTCGCAAATTCCGGAACGTTCAGTATCAGCGCCGTCACAACAGGGACCTCTATTCAGACTCTATCGGGATCGGGGGGTGTTGTACTAGGAAGCAAGTCTCTCAGCATAACGCAGAATGCCAATGGCGCCGTTTCGGGAGTCATCAGCGGGAGCGGCGGCAGCATCGCCAAGGCAGGAACATCTACCTTGACTCTTTCAGGGGTAAATACATATACGGGGACAACCACAATCACTGCAGGTACGCTCGCGCTTTCCGGATCGGGTTCCATTGCCGATTCCTCCTCCGTCGCAAACTCGGGAACGTTGAGCATTAGTGGAGTCACAACCTCAGCCACAATCAATACATTATCGGGATCAGGTGCGGTCGTCCTTGGCAGCAGAACTTTGACCGTCACTCAAAACTCAGATGGCACCGTGTCGGGAATCATCAGCGGCACAGGCGGCAATTTCATCAAAGCCGGCACCGGCATTCTTACTTTGTCTAACGTGAACACCTATACCGGAACCACAACCATCAGTGCAGGAACATTATCCCTTTCAGGCAGCGGAAGCATTGGCGATTCCTCCGCCGTCGCAAACTCCGGTACATTTGACATCGCCGCCACCACTTCCGGAGCGTCGATCAACATTCTCTCCGGTTCGGGAGCTGTGGAACTGGGAAACCAAACCTTGACCATCACTCAGGGTTCCGACCAAACCGTATCGGGTATCATTAGCGGCGCCGGAGGAAATTTGGTCAAAGCGGGCAGCGGGACGCTTTCTCTTTCGGCAGCCAATACCTACACGGGTTCGACATCGATTACCGCCGGCACGCTAGCGCTTGTCACGAGCGGGTCGATTGCCAGTTCCACTTCCCTTTCCGACTCGGGTACGTTCGATATCAGCGGAGTGACCAGCTCTGCAACGGCCCAGACACTCTCCGGTTCGGGAAACGTCGTCCTGGGGAGTAGAACCCTGACCATGATTCAAACAGGCAGTGGAACATTCTCGGGGGTTATCAGCGGCACAAGCGGCAATTTTATCAAATCGGGTCCTGCAACCCTCACACTCACGGGCACAAATACCTATACGGGAACCACCACGATCAGTGCCGGAACACTTGCCCTTTCGGGGTCGGGTACAATCGCAGATTCTTCCTCGCTAACCGATTCGGGCGTATTCAATATCAGTGCCGTCACTACCTCAGCCACAATCAATACATTATCGGGATCAGGCACGGTCGTCCTCGGCAGCAAAACTTTGACCGTCACTCAAAATTCCGATGGCACCCTCTCAGGTTCCATCAGTGGAACGGGCAATCTGATCAAAGCAGGGGGAAGCTCCCTTACCCTCTCAGGTGTGAATACATATTCCGGCACAACAACCATCTCTGCAGGAACTTTGGCTCTTTCTACGGCAGGATCGATCGCAGACTCTTCTTCGGTTTCCAATGCTGCCACTTTCGACATTAGCGCGATCACCTCGTCAACTACAATCCATACCCTGTCGGGC
>MGLW01000052.1:2370-4031 GCA_001794905.1 Chlamydiae bacterium RIFCSPHIGHO2_12_FULL_49_11 | reverse complement strand
TTTAGGGGCAAGCACGCTCACGATCAGCCAAGATGCAGCCGGCACCGTTTCGGGGGTCATCAGCGGCGCAAGCGGAAATCTCATCAAAACGGGGAACGCTACCCTCACCCTTTCCGGCATCAATACCTACACCGGATCCACTTCAATCAGCACCGGCATTCTTGCTCTCTCCGGAGCGGGATCTATTGCAGACTCCTCTTCCGTCTCCAACACTACCGGTTTTGACATCAGCGACGTGACAACAAGCACTACGATTAACACTGTATCGGGCGCGGGAAGCGTTGTTTTGGGCAGTAAAACACTGACGGTAACCCAAAACGCCGCCGGCACCGTTTCGGGAGTGATCAGCGGCACCGGCGTCCTGATCAAAGAGGGAACATCGACCCTCTCCCTCTCCGGAATCAATACGTATACGGGAGCCACCACGATCAGTGCAGGAGTCCTTGCCCTTGTCAATAGCGGAACCATTGCCGATTCATCCTCCGTTTCCAATGCGGGAGGACTCGATATCAGCCGCGTGACAACGACCTCTTCGGTGAATAATTTAACCGGAGCGGGAAGTGTTGTCCTCACCGGAAAAACTCTCACCGTCAATGAAAGTTCCAATGGAACCGTATCCGGAATCATCAGCGGCGCAAGCGGCAATTTGACAAAAACAGGCGCGGCAACCCTCACCCTCTCCGGAGTGAATACCTATGACGGCACGACGACAATCAGTGCCGGAACCCTCGCCCTCTCCGGTTCGGGATCGATCGGAAGCTCGGCTGTGGCTAATTCTGCCGCGCTCGATGTCAGCGCCGTCACAACAAGCACTTCCATTGGGGGCCTCTCGGGCAGCGGAACCGTAAATTTGGGCAGCAAAACTTTGACCATTACTCAAAATGCCGGCGGTACCGTTTCGGGCGTCATCAGCGGCACAGGTAGCATCATTAAAGCAGGATCGGCAACGCTTATCCTTACGGGAACCAATACCTATTCGGGAAGTACCACTATCAATGCCGGTTCCCTGCAAGGAAGCACCACCACTCTTCCTACCGCCATTACAAATAACGGCAACCTGATTTTTAATCAAACGGTGGATGCGACATTTTCTCTAGCGATCACGGGTACGGGAACCATGACCGTCATGGGAGGGGGAAATTTGACCATCGGCGTTTCCACTGCGACGGGACAAATTACCTTGACCGAATCGTCTTCTCTGACGGGAACTTCCGCGACGCTTCTCGGCTCCATCGCGGTCCCGAGCGGTTCGAGCGTCATTTTCAACCAGACAGCGAACGGCACGTACGCTCAAACCCTTTCCGGTGCCGGTACGATGACCAAGTCAGGAGCGGGCAATTTGACTTTGTCAGGCACAAACTCGAATTCGGGACAAATCACCCTATCAGCTGGTACGCTCACGGGAACTTCCGGCAGCATCACCGGTTCTGTTGCCACAAGTAGTGGAACGGCACTCGTTTTTAGTCAAAATTCGGACGGAACTTACCAGCAAACTCTTTCCGGCGCAGGAACACTGACCAAGTCGGGCACGGGAAATCTCACCCTTTCGGGAACAAATTCCAATTCGGGACAAATCACCGTTTCGGCAGGAACACTCACCGGTTCCACAAGCAGCCTTGCTGCCGACATTGCCATCAATCTTGGCGCAACTCTCGTTTTTG
>MGLW01000052.1:0-2362 GCA_001794905.1 Chlamydiae bacterium RIFCSPHIGHO2_12_FULL_49_11 | reverse complement strand
GCCGGCTCTCTTTCCGGTGCCGGCCTACTCACAAAACTCGGCTCCGGCGAGGTATTTTTTTCCGGCGTTTCCACCAATTCAGGTGCGTTTACGATTACTTCGGGAATCGCTTCCGTCAATGGCTCGATGGAGGATGCTCCCGTAACGATCAATGCCGGCGGAACATTGAGAGGAACGGGAACGGTCGGTTCCGTCAATAATTTCGGAACGCTCGCCCCGGGAAACTCGATCAATATTATCACTATCAATGGAAACTATACCCAAGAGGCGGGTTCCGTCCTCCAAATCGAAATCGACCCGCTTGGCACTTCAGACCGCGTGATTGTTGTTGGAGATGCCGTCATTGACGAATCGATCCTGTTCTTCCCTTACGTGGGGTTGCATCAGGCAGGTTCGACCTATGTCTTTTTAGAAGCTGCGAGCGTTACGGGAACTTTTTCAACGGTCGAATGGACCCAAAACGTCGATCTCGAAGTGGTGTATTTACCAAACCAAATTTATGTGCAGGTCCTTCGCAGCGGAGTCGTCCTCCCCACCCCGCGCGGCGATTTGCACGGCAACGCCCTTGCCCTTTCCAATTACCTGTTTTGCTCCAATATTGCCAATCTCACTCCCGAAATCGTTTCCATTTTTAACAAGCTTCTTTATAGCCAGTATTTTGAACTGAACTTAAATCAACTCTCCGGATCGATATACTCGGCCCTTCCTATGAGCGAACTGGAAAACAGCTCGCATTTGGGTTACATCGCCTCGGCCCATATGGCACCGATGCCTCAAACGCCGTTTCATGTTTGGCTTACTCCGATTGTAGAAGTAGGGCGCGAGGTGGCTCCGGACCAGTTCCGTTTCAATATGGCAACGTATGGTTTCATCGGCGGTCTGGACATGATGCGAAATCCGAACTTTTCGGTCGGTTTTACAGGGGGCTATACCTATACCCATATCGGCTGGGAGCAGAACTTAGGAAAAGGAAACGATAACGCCTTCTATCTTGGAACATCGTTTGCATATGTAAACAAGGGGTTTTATTGCGGCACATTTCTTCAATGGGCGATGAATTTTTATTCGATCGATCGCAACATCTATATGTTGCAATTGAACAAAGTCGCTTCCTTAAACCATATCACCCACGATTTCCTCAGCTCTCTTGAAATGGCCTACACCGCCACCCATGAGCTTGCCCCATGGCTGCACGGAGCTTTCAAACCCCGTCTTAATTTGAGTTTCGTGCAATGTTACTCGTCAAGCTTCTCGGAAAAAGGGGCCGGAGTAATGGATTTATGCTTCGACTCAAAAAACCGTGTTTTCTTCCGCGCGCTTATCGACTTTACTTTTCGTGAGAGAATACAGCTCCATATGACCGATCTTGCCGCGATTCCCGAATTTGCCCTCGGCCTCATGCGCACCGTCCCGATCGGCACTGCCGACTATGCGGTGAATTGGAATAAAACCCCTTTCTGCGAGCCTAATTATACTATGCAGGGATATTCGGGGGCTACCATCCTCGGCACGCTGGAACTAAAACTCGGATTTGAAGAGAAAGAGTGTTTGCATTATGGACTCAGGTATTTCCTCAGCGTCGGCAAGGAGTACATCAATAATGAAGGCACTGTGGAATTTACTTATGATTTTTAAAGTGTTTTTTTATAAGATGGACTGCGGAATGAAAAAAATCGCACTACTATTCTGTATTACGAGTCTAGGTGCAACAAACTATACCGTGTCTACCAATGCAGACAGTAGTACCGGATCTTTACGCCAGGCGATCACCGATCTCAATTCCTCTTCCGACAGTTCCAACACGATTTCCATTGACAACGGAATCGGCACCATCACCCTGGCGAGCGATCTTCCCGTCATCCAGAAATCGGTTACCATCTCCGCCGCTTCGAGTCAAGTGATCGACGGCGCTTCCAGTTACCGTATATTTGCTTCGCAGGCTGACTTGACAGTGGAAAACTGCACACTCCAAAACGGTCTTGCCGCAGGGGGCACCGGCGGTCAAGGAAATCCGTTTGCCGGGGGCGGGGGCGGTGGCGCAGGTGTCGGTGGCGCAATCTATATTGACCGGTCTAAATCCCTTACCCTTACGAACGTCACCCTCTCTGCCAATACGGCACAGGGAGGGACGGGCGGCGGAACAACCGACTCGGGGACGGGAATCATTGCGGGCGGCGGCGGCGGAGCCAGCACTTCCATCGCATCGAAAAATGGCTCTCTTATTACAGGCGGGGGCGACAACGGTGGGGGATTGCTGACGGGCGGCAGCGGAGACGGAACGGGAACCGGTTACGGAGGAGGTGCCGGCGGAGAGAGCGCTGACGGAGAATCGGCAGGTAGCGGCGGCGGCGATGGTACCGGA
>MGLW01000051.1:10541-24813 GCA_001794905.1 Chlamydiae bacterium RIFCSPHIGHO2_12_FULL_49_11 | reverse complement strand
TGAGGTGGTCGAAATAATGCTCTTCGAATTTGTGTGTCTCCCGGGCGAGGAGAGAAAGGTCAAGAGCGCCGTAATACGAGATGCCGGCGGCAAAAATATCGGAATCGATCAGGCTTTGTAAAACGGTGTATCCTCCCGCGCTTCCTCCACGGATGACGATCCGCTCGGGATCTATGTTTTCATGATGAATCAAATAGAGAGCGGCTCTTTTTGCATCTTCCACATCGGCGATACCCCACCGGCCGTCAAGTTTTTTTCGATAGGCGCGCCCGAATCCGCTGCTTCCGCGATAGTTGAGGTCAAAGAGGGCAAAGCCGTGAGAGATCCAAAAAGTGTATGCGGGTTTGTAAGCAAGGGAGGCGTGGGCGGTTGGGCCGCCATGGATATTGATGATCAGGGGGATTTTTCCTTCCGGGTCGGGAGGAGGGTAGAAAAATCCGTAAGCAGTATCAGCATCTTCGGTCTGAAACGAAACGGATTTGGTTTTTGTGTTGTAAACATCGGAATAGGGTGAGTGCACCGGTTGGCAGAGCGTATAATGCACGCGCTGTTTCAGGTCGTACCCTATCACGGAAGGGGGGACGGAAGGGGAGCATGCCACCAGAAAAAGCCTTGCGCCGCTTGCGCTCACGTGTGTGATGGAGGTGTAGGGGAGATCGATTTTGGATACGGTTTTTCTTTCTTCATCCAGCAAATAGAGGAAATCGACCGCTTTATCGGTTCCGATGAGCGCGATGTGGCCTCTCCCTTCAAATTGGAAATGGGCCCGCCGCGTAAAGCCGAGAGACCATAATGGGAAACCGAAATCCACCTCGGCCGCGCACACTTTCGTGTTTTCACGGTACACATCCCAAAAACCGGCGGCGTCATTTTGATAATAGAGGGAGCCCTTGTAATATCCGGGTTCAAAGGAAGAGGCGGTATCACACACTTTTCTCCTTCCTTCTAAGAGAGTTGTGTGTTCCCACGGCATATCAGGCCGGTTCCAAGCAAGGTAGGCCATTTTTTTTCCGTCTTCGGAAGATCGCGGGTACGCATAGAAGTCATAGCCCCTGTATTCTACTGAGAAAGTGCCGGTATGAGTATCAATGGACCCGATCGCATTCTCCACGTTTGTTCCGTGAAATTCGACGACACAGATAAGACGCCGGTTTGCCTTGTCATAAAAGAGGTCGCCATGCCGCTCGTTTGCGCATGAATAGAGCTTATGCACCATTTGGGTTTCGAGATTGAGCACGTAAATTCCCTGATCCGAGTCATTGACGAAGTAATAGTAGGGGTATGAAAAGGCCGACGCCTTGCCTCCGTATTCGTGCACGCGCGTTTTAACGTTATATTCGGGCGAAAGAAGGTCGGTCCCGTCGAAGGCCGAAAGAAGGGTTGTCCTCCCTTTTTGCGAGCTATACGATAATTCGACGTAAAGACGGTTTTCATATGGATAGACTTCCTTGATCTGGACCGTTTCGCCGAACACGACATCCGGCCTTAATGGATTTAATCGAACCATATACTTTCCAAACAATTGCTCCTCGTTTATTCTAACGGAGGAGGGCTTTAATTTGAAAAAGATTTTATCCATTGACGGCGGAGGAATTCGGGGCGTTTTTTCGTTGGCACTCCTCGATTTTCTTGAAAAGGAAGTCGATAAAGACATTATGGACCGGATTGATGTGTTCGGGGGGACTTCCACCGGATCGCTCATTGCAACCGGACTTGCCCTTGGTTTCAAGCCCTCTTTTATGCTTCGGGTATACCAGGTTTTCGGGGCGATGATCTTCGGGGCGCGCCGCAAGGATTCCAAAAAAGCCAAATACGACCCGAAAATGTTTACGAAGGCGCTTTCGTTCGTTTTCCCCAAAAAACCCAAATTTGCCGATCTGAATAAAAAGATTGTGATTCCCGTTTGCAGCCTTACGGGGTCGGGCGGCTTTTGGGAGCCGGAGGTGCGGCATAATTTTTCAGAAAAGTGGAGTGAGTGTTCACTTGTAGACACCCTCATGCAGTCGTGTGCTGCACCGATGTATTTTCCGTCACATGGCAAAGCAGTGGACGGAGGGGTATTTGCCCTCAATCCTGCGAGTGTGGCTTTAACAACGGCGATGCGCGAATATAGGCTTTCTGCCGATGCATTTTCCGTCTTGTCGGTCGGTACGGGGAAATCTCCCTCTTCGATTTCGAGGGATATCGATTGGGGAAAGGACCGCTGGATGAGTCCGGAGCCGGGGCTCGGCGATTGGCCTTTTTATACTCTCCTCACCGAAATGGCATCTTTTACGACAAACGATATTTTAAGCGCGGTGCTCGGAGACCGGTTTTTCCGGTTGGACGGACTTTTGTCCGAGCATTATCCGATGGACGACCCGACAAAAATTAAGGCAGCGATCCGGGATGCGGAAAAACTCAAAGAATCCGAGCTGTGGATCCATGCCAAGCAATATGTGCGAGACAGATTCCTATTGAGTGTGTAATAGGTACAAATCAGTGGCGATATAGTGGGGTTTTCCGGAGAGGCGCTGCTCCGGAGGGGGGCGAGGCAAGAGTCCGCCGGAGGTATCGGAATATTCGTAGGGTGCGGGGGTATCGTAAGAGACAAGTTCGTCATCGTAACGATTGGTGCTGCCCTGGTGCTCGTTGCCTTTCAAATCCACTCCGAGCCCTGCCGCTACTTTTTTTGCCGCATCCAGGAGCAGGGAGATATGGGCTTTTGCGGCCCCTAAAGGGTAAATCGGTTCCATGAGAATGCAAGGTCTGCTGCGTCCCGTATCCCAGAGAAGTTTGAGGAAACATCGTGCGACGGTATGGTCTTGTTTGTTTTTGAGAGCAAGTTCGCGGATTTTCCCGTCCATGAGGGTGGCAAGGAGGCCGTAATTGGAATTATAAGGGTCTTGGACATGTTGGCAAGATCCGGCTACTTCGGTGCCGCTCAGGAGAAGATCGCACGGGTTGTCGTCCATTACTATGATAAGTCCTTCTTGTTTTGCATCTTGCAGGTACGGGGCAAGATTTGTTTGCAGTGCTTCCGATAATTTTTTGTATTCTGGGTATCGGGCCAGGCTACCGAGAAAAGCGGGCCATTTTTTTGGAAGTTGCGAAGAGGGGCTCTCCCCGCTCATCAATGTGCCCAGTTCGCGCTGCAGGTGGCATAGTTTGAGGCGATGGTAAATGTCAGGATTTGGCTTCACTTTGGTTAAACCTTTCATTTTTTCATCGACGATTTGCACCCACTCGGTCCATGAAATTTTTCCGTGCAGAAATTCGGAAAAGCGATTTTCCTGAAATAAAGGAAGGTGTCCGAGACGGTCAAAAAATTGTACCGTCCATTTCTTGATTTCAACTTCTCCGGGCATTGTTAATTCGGGAGTGAAGCGGAAGGGCCTTTGCCAAGCACGAAAGAGATCGGGAAATTCGCTTTCGATTTTGAAGAGGTGCGCATTTTCCCGGGTGATATATCGGATGGAAGGAAAAGTGCCCAGTAAAACGCTTTCGGTAAAAGCATTGAGAACTTTCAGCAATTCGGGCTCCGTGGCATTATCTCGGAGAACGGCGGCATATTTAAGAATGGCAAGAGGCTGGTGGAAAAGCCCAAAGGTTTTTTCCCAGAGAGGGGAAAAATTTACGTCGGGGATGGAAGATATCGGAAATGCAGATCGGACGAGTCTCAGGATGGCTTTTTCCAGCTCTTCCGGAGTAGTATAATGTAAAAGGTCGTCTTCTTTGTGAAATGCCACGAGGGTGGTGATGAATTCCAGGTTTTGATGTGCGATGCGGGCCGTACTGTTTTGATTCAATACGAAATGTTTCAGAAGTGCTTTTTTTTGATCAGCCTTCAAACCGTTTGACTTGATGAACAGGAATAAATCGTAGATAAAAACACGTGCGACCGCTCTGTTTTTAAATACCTTGTCGGAAAAAATCCGTCCCCAGAGGGAAATATCTTGGGCCGATGCGGACGGATCAAATTCAAAAAGGAGAAGAAGGAAAATGGAGGAGGTTTGTTGTGCCGTTTTTATCAGGCATTCGTGGATGTCGGGACGATGAAGTAAATGAAGAGCGCTATCGGAGATATAATACATGAGATTTAGATCTCGGGTGTCGAGAACTTCAATAAAAACCGGTTCCATTTTTTCGAGGCGGTCCGGCGGAATTTCGTATAATTCGGCATAGAGAAACAGTTGAAGGATGGCTCTGCATGCGGCGCAAAGATCTTCTCCTTCCAATCTCAAAGCGGCCTCAATCGATTTGCGAAAAAGAGTGCTTTCACGCGGAAGTTGGAGCCTCGCAAAAGTTCGGAAAAATGCTTGTTCACATTCTTCTCGAGTTGCCAAGCTTTTAAATAAAGGGTGATGATTGAAGCCGTAGTCGTTTAAATGGTCTACGTTTTCCAAAAAATTTCGTTGGAATGCAATGCGTGCAACCTCCCGGAGATCGCGCGGATTGGAAATATTGAATTCTGAAATAAAGGGATGCAGGTAGCACCCGTTTTTGGCTGCAACGATTTTTGCGATGTCAAGAGCAAGCTCAGGACTCATCGGACGAAATTCATTCAGACATCCGCAGAGCTGATCCGGCGCCCCTTCGGCTAAAATGCGGACAAGTTCTTGTTTCGATGCAAGGTCCATCCGAAAACTGTCCATCATTAGCAATAACGTATTGGGACAATCCCGCGCAAAACGGTGTGCAAACGTTTTTGTATCGGAATCGGTCAATTTGAACTGGCTGAAATAATTGCATAGGGTGATCGGATTTTGGGAAAATAGCCTTTCGGCAAATTTTTGCCTGAGAGGCAATTTCTCTATGTCAAATTCACCGAAATAGGTACCAAATAGTGTTGGGCTATGGAGGAGTACTTTTTCTGCCCAAACGATCCGTTCGGAAGGAGAAAACCGAAAGTGGGAAAATTGGCTGCAAAATTGCTTCGGATTTTTTTCAAAGAAAAGGGAGGCGATGCAATCTTTTAGGATGGGATCTTTGCTATGCATTGTCGAAAAACAAGGGCCTATCACGCGAGGAAATCGATCTAAGAGGAATGCAAAGGCTTCTTCCAGACATTCGGTCGTCTTGAATTGAAATTCGGAAAAGATTTGGACGGCATTATTTTTATTAACGACATATTGAAACAATTCCAAGCGGGTCATTTCCGAGGCAACCGGATGATGCTTTATCCATTCAAGGGCGCCGGTCGGATGAAAGGCGGCATAACGGATGAGTTGATGATCTATTTCTTCCGGATCGCCGACATCATTTTCTACAGAATATGCAAGCGCCGCCGGAATGGAACCGATGCAGAGAATTTCGAAAAGCTCTTCCTTATCGGACTCGGGAAGATTACGGAACAACGCATTGCTATTTACAAAGTCGTTGGGCCTGTGTTTGGCTAAATTAAAGGCAACGTCCCGAAGAAGATCGGGAGATCCGGTGTCGAAATTGGCAAAAGACTTCATCAAAAACGGGGCGCGCGAATCGCACGCCATCGTGCGGGCAAATTGCTCCAGGGCAGCTGAGGGAAGGTGGTATTTATGGGCCCAGCGGCAAAATTCTTCCGGATTGATATCGGATTGACTCGCAGCGATTTTTCCCAGTACGGGCCCGTCGATAAGGTGAAATTGGTCCAGGTGCTCACTGATAGGGCATCCAAAAGTTTTTGCCGCCGCGAGGGCGATCTGATTGCGCATCTCTTCCCTGATTTCAAATCGGGACATACACCAGGCAAGCGAGCTGCCTCTCGTGCGTGCCCACCGCAGGAGCAAGGCTTCGAGATGTTCCTTTTGCCGGATGGCAAGGGCATCAAAAAGGGAGGGGGTGGCCTCCTGCGCCATTTCATCCGAAACAAGTTGGAGTCCGAGATTGAAGCGGTCTTCCTCTTCTTTTATCTCGAAAAATTCGAGATTTGCGGCGACAAGGGTAGGATTGTTGAGGGCAAGGTGTTGGGCAAGACGGAGAAGCTTTTCGGGGGAATCGAATTCAAGTTGCTCTGTCAAAATCATTTGCTGCTGAAGGGAAAGGGGACTGCGTACATTTTCAAGCCATGTGGCGACAGCATCAAACATCTCTACTTGTGAAAAAATATTCCGGAAAACGGCCTTGATATCATTCGGTTTAGATTTTTGTTCCATGAAACCGAGCAAGAGACCGAAAACCTTACTCATAACTTCTTGAACATCGGAGACTTTGAGTTCAACTTGTTCTGATGAAAGGAATTCTGCGTTTATGATCCCCTTTACCTCATCGGGCGCTGTTGTTCTGCCTCGGTTCAGGTCGCCGGAAACTCTCTCAAAAAGTGCATGAACGAGTGCAGTTTTTAGTTCATCCCGTTTTGCTTTTCTAATTGATTCAGGATTAACAGAAAGAGGGGGTTGTATTTCAGTATGTCTTAACGGTTGCATAATTTCTCAATTACAAACCTAGTTATGACACATTTAAGTGCAATATGAATTTTACAGGGTGATTCCGCGGGAGATGACGTCGGACCAGAGGCGGATCTGGTGCATGAAGGCTTTGAGGATTTCATCAAAGCGGTCTTTGAAGTTGGGGTAAAAGACGTAGGTAAGGCAGGTTGTGTCAAGGATGGTGACGTGAGCCGTCATCACTTCGAGGGTATCGAAATCGGTCTTGTCGAGGATAGGCTGCAAGTATTCCTTGATCGACGGATTGATCGCCCCAACGGTGATCAGAAGGTGGTTGTCGATGATCTGTGACTTAAAGAAACAAGGCTTCTCGTCAAAGGCATACTCAAGGAGTTCAAAAAGCACGAGCGTTGCCTTTGTGAGGATGCTCTCGGGAATGAGCGTGCGCAAATGGCGGGGGGAAAGCGAATAGTAGAACTGGTCGACGATGAAATCGTTTTGGATGTTGGCGGCAAGGAGCTGTTTTTTTAATTCGTGCAGAGCTTCATTTTGTTTTGTAATCATGCCCCCGTTGAAATCTCTCAGCTCTCCAAAAACTTTGACAAGGTTTTGAAAGAGGTGGGACCTTGCCGCGTAGAAATCGATGGAGTAATCTTTGCGCAAATATTGTTTTTTGTCGGTTTCCAAGGTGAGAATAAGTGCCTCTTTGATGTGTTTTTTGCGCAGCTTGCCGAGCAGTTTTTTTTCCGATTCTACCACTTTTACATGGGAAGAGAGCCGTTCGATGAGGGTGTCAAACGGGATCGACTGTTTCGTATTGATGCGGACAAGGAGCACTGTAAAAGTAAGGGCGGTCGGCGTTTGCTTGTAAAACGAAATCATCACCTCGGGAAGGTCGGAGACAAGTCGGATTTCTCGCGAGAGCATGAGGATGTTTTTGATCACCTCTTCTTCATTGCGAGGCATGAAGATTGGATTCATGATTCCCTGAATCCGGAGGCGGATTTCTTTGTATATGTTGTCACGGATTTTTTGGAGTTCTTCAAAACTAAACGAGCTTTTATCCATTTTGCTTACTTCGAGATAGATAAATCTTTCGTTTACCGCTGACCGTTCTATGATAACACTGCCGGATTCAATCTGGATATTCGGAAGCAGGCTTTGCACCGCTTTGAAAATGTGGGTTTCATCGACAATTTCATTTTTTTCAATCAGGTTGAGAAGAGTTAAAATCCCCATGGTGGGGATCGTTTTTGTCCCTTCGGTGACAAATCCCTTGAGCAGTTTCGTATAGATATGGCGGCCGGTCGGATTGTGCTCCATGTCGTCACAGAGGTTCTTCTTGAAAAGGTAATAATGGGTCACGATCCGTTTGAGATGTCTTGCATCCCTTTTGGCTATGAACTGGGAGGGCATGAGTCCCGTGAGTTTTTGCAATTCGTAGAAAATATACCGGTCGAATGTGGAAGGGTAGCGCGAAACATAAGGAACCAGTTTCTCTTTGACTTTGTTGATGGTTTGTTCGGTGATGATTTTTTCGAGAGACTTGTGAAATTCGTTGAAAATTTGTGCAGGCCCTTCGGCTTCCCGTTTTTGGACCAGAAGGCGGATGTTTTCCATGATCATGATCCGCTTCTGTTCCGGATTGAGGTGGTCCACACGTAGAATGTCACGGGCATTTTGTACCGCAATGGTGGTGATCCGCATTTGAGACAGGAGGGGGCCGATTTCCCTTTTGACCGTTTCAAGATCTTTTTCCGATTCGACTTTGACGTAAATATTCTGCAAGTAATACGAATGTTTAGAGTTGAGCTGGAATGAAAAGGCAAGCGACTGGATCATGGTGACAAGGAGCTGTTTGCCCGGAAGCAGGTTGTTGCCGATCATGTCAAGAACGTACCGGCCGACGCCCTGGGTGTTTTCGGACTGGCATAGGGCAAGAACCGAAAAGAAATAGGGGTCGGTTTCCTGGACGGGAAGAAATTTAAAAATGGGCACCTGATTGAAGAGCATGTCATAAAAGTCGGCGATGAGCGTCGGATTGTTCATGGGTAGACGGGAAGCTGCCTCTTTGATCTCATCGGGGAGCGCTTCGGCAATGATTAATTCGAGAGCTTTAAGATAGTAGCCCATCCCATGAATGCCTAAACCGTGGGACCCGAATATGGGGGAAATTTTGAGTAGCCATTCGAGCGGCTCTTCTCGAATCGCCTCAGCCAGACCGAATTCGTACATGGAATTCATATTTTTTTCCCTTTCCGTTTTTTACATTCTATGCGACAACTAAGAAAATTTAAAGGAATTGTTTGAAAAAATCACTTTTTTTTCTCAGTCCGCACATTTAATAAGTGAAAACTGCCCCCACGATGCAATTGCAAATTCTTCACATGTTTTTGTACGAGGTAGGGGTTATGACAATGGTAAATCGGGCAGAGGGGCATGTCTTCCCTAAAAACGGCGAGAGCTTCATGCAGTTTTGTGAGACGCTCCTTGCTATCTTTGCATCGGTGTGACAGTGAGAGGAGTTTCCGGTACGTTTTATTGCAGTATCCGGGATAATTCTTGGGGTTTTGTACTGATTCGAACCGCTCAAAGAAACTCATTGGATCGTGGTATTGGGCGATGAGGACGCAAAGGGCCATGTCGTAATTGTGGTGTGTGAGTTTATCGAGAAAAACTTTAAATTCGTAGGGTTGGAGGCGAATTTCGACGCCGAGATTCTTTTTCCACTGGTCTTGTATTACCTGGGCAAGCCTGGGGTAAATTCCGGTGGTGGGGTGGATGAGGACGATATCTTGCAGGTCGGAGGTTGAAAGATGGAGTTCCAGGAGTCCCTTCTGCAGGTTGGATTTTGCGATTTGGGGATTCTTTTCTAAAAAAAGGGGTTCGTATTCCTGCTCTAGCATGAGCGAAGGGGGAAGAAACGTATAGCCTGCCTCCCCCAAGATAGCAAGATTCTTCACGATTTCGGCACGGTTGATGGCGCCGGCAAATGCTTTCCGAATATGCTTATTGGTGAAGGGGAACGCTCCCAGGTTAAAGGTGCAGATACTCGATGCCGGAAGGCATGCGGTTTGAATGCGCCCCTGGCCTCGGAGGGATTCTAACGCGTCGGTTGGGATTCCCGTATAAGGAACGCCCAAGATATCGAGTTCGCCTTGTTCGAAGAGGTGGAGGCAAGTGGTTTCGTTGTCGATGATCGATAAATGGATTTCATCCAGATCCACATGGTCGGCATCGTAATAATAGGGGTTTTTCTCGAGAACGATTTCTTTGCCGCGGGACCACTTCGTTAAAATGAAGGGTCCGCTGGAAATCGGGCTGTGCCCATTTTTCCCCTCCGACCATTCGGGGTTTGTGACCGCATCGATCTGGCTTACGGGGAAAAACGTACAAAAAGAAAGGGTTTCAGGCAAATGCGGCGTTGGGTGCTCCAGAATGACGCAAAACGTTTTGTGGTCGATGATATGTAGCCCCACTTCTTTTAGCGGGACGGTTCCGGATTTGGCAGCTTGAGCATTGTAAATGCAATAGAGCAGGTGGGAGTTGGGGCATGGGAATTGGGGGTCAAGCATGTCGGTCCAACTTTTGACGAAATCGTAGGAAGTGATTTCATTTCCGTTTGACCACTTCGCGTCGCGCAAATGGAATTTGTATTCGAGTCCGTCATCGGACACTTCAATTTCATCGGCAATGGCGGGACAGACAAGGGAGTAGGGGGTCATTTTCGTGACTCCTTCATAGAGAAGGAAATGGAGGGTAGAGGTGACAAAGTCGGAACTTTTGCGCGGGTCAAGAGTCGCCGGGTCTTGGACAATATTGAGCCGAAGGATGTTTTTCGGTTTATCTTTTTTTTGGGAATGGGAGGTGCACCCGGCAAGAAAAAATAAGCATACCAAGAAGGCCTTAATTTTCATTGCAGCCTCACATGTTCAAAATGGATCGATCCGATCGGCGAGATGTACAAGCCCGACACGTTTTTTTTGAGCAAGATGCTGCTATTGAAGTGGTACAAGCCGATGATCGGGAGCTCACGCATCAGGATATCTTCCGCCTGCAGAAGTTTTTGCATCCGGTCGTCCCAATTTTGTTGATACCCCGATTCGATGAGAAGGGAGGCATAATCGCCGTTTTCCCAGCCGGTAAAGTTGACGGGGGTATTTTTGTGTTTCAATCTTTCCAGTACGTTCATAGGATCGTCATACTGTACGATCAGATATCCGAGGCCCAGGTCATAGCGCCGGTTGCGGAGGGCATCGAAATGGCCGTAAAAATCCCTCTCGTCCAAGGCAATGTCCACTTGCAAAGAGTGTTTCCACTTGTCTTGTATGGCTTGCGCCGTCTTTTTGGATATTTCGCTGGAAAAATAGGAAAATTTGAGTTCTTTAAGCCGTTCTTTCGTAATTCCGAGTTCGGAAAGGGCGATTTTGAGTTCGGATTCGGGATTGACCTGTTCCATATCGTGCAAAGGGTTCAGGTTGTACATGGAAAAAGGGATGAGGTGGACAGACGGGATTTCGCGAAAGCCGGTGACATGCTCGGTGATATCACGACGGTTGATGCTGAAGCCGAGGGCTCTTCTCAGATGGATATTGGAGAGCCACGGATGGCATGTATTGAAGGAAATATAGGCTGAAGCGGCAACCGGAACGATTTTCAGGTCGGGATGGGATTTGATTTCGTCCATCATGTCAAGGGCAAAAGGAGAAATGTTGGCGCCGAGCAGGTCGAGCTCATTTTTTTGGTACATTTTGTAAGCGGTTGCCTCATCGGCGATGATCATGATGCGGATCTCGTCCAATCGAACGGCATTTTTCTGGTAATAGTAGTGATTTTTCACGACATGCACCTCGTTGCCCAGCTTCCAGCTTTTTAGCGTGAAGGGGCCCGATCCGACGAAGGCGTCAAACCGGTTGTCAAGCCTGGCATTCTGTTGGATAGCGACATGTTTCGGAACCGGGAAAAAAATGCAGAACGAGACCAGTTCCAGAAAATACGGGGTCGGCTTTTCGAGGCGCACTTCCAGAATTCGGTCATCGAGCGCGCGGACGCCCACTTCATTTTTCGAACAGAGGCCGTGTTTTGCCTGTTTTGCATTCAGGATGGGGTAAAACAGATGTGCATTCGGAGCCGGGAAAGCGGGGTCAAGAAGGCTTTTCCAGGAATATTCGAAGTCATGAGCCGTGATAGGGACACCGTTGCTCCAAAACGCTTTCCTGAGGTAAAAAGTGTACGTTTTCCGGTCATGGCTCTGCACTATTTTTTTGGCGAGGCCGAAGTCTAGAGTCGGAGAAATGCATTCTTGGGGGCGGTTGGCTTCCGGTTTGCTTTCGTCCCAGAAAAGGGCATTGAGGTAATAGGGGGAAGAGGAGTCCGTATTTTGGAGCTCGGCAACGGGGCGTCCGTTGCAAGGACATTTTTTAACGAGTCCCTCATATAGCATGAAAAGAAGGGTGCAAGTGACCGGGTCAGATTCTTTTCGCGGATCGAGAGAGAGAGGGTCTTGAAAAAAATTTATTTTGAGTACTTGTGACCGGTCTTTCACTTTCGAACACCCAAAAAAACTTAGACTCAAGGTTAAAAACCATATTGATAGTTTCAACACTCGGTAAACCTATGTTTATTTTTAGGATAATTTTACTCACTTTCATAAAAAAAGTACAAAAAAATAAATAGAGAAAGTATAGGGAGGTCAAAAGTGGAGAGAAATAATGAAGTTGGCCGTTTTATTATCTTTCTGTGTTGGAGTATTCGGAGCACAGAACAAGATAGAGCTTGTAAAGCTCAAGCCTACCGAGGTGAATTACGGTTCTTCAATTGAGATTCAGGGATCTGACAATTTAAAACGGAACGAACCGTTGTATCTTCTGGTGACCGATTTTCCGGTTGGCGTTGAAACCCCTGCCCAATCGACCAAGGGGATGCGCAAACTGCCATATGGTTCGACTGTGATGGTGATGGTGAACGGCTCTTCCCGTTTCTACATCGACAAGAACGACATCAATACGTATGAAGAACAACGGAATTATTTCAACAAACGGTACCGGAAGAAGATCCCTTCCCCGGTGTCGCGCAAACTCGAAGAAGGGAGTCCCGTGATCGTGACGGTGATTTTGGTGTGTTCCAACGGGGAGACGGTCAAGCTGCCGAACGCTTCGAAGCACCGCGTATTCTGCTACCAATCGGGATGCGAGGGAGACTCTCTTGAAATGAAAGAACTGGAAGCTCCTCATCTCATTTACAACGAGCCTTACGGTACCTATCTTGCCGGAAGGCCTGTCCTGATCGATTTCATCCCGAAAAATGTCGAGATTTCGACGTGGGGGAGCCAGGTAAAGATGTATTTGGACGACAAACCGTTTGCCACTCTCGTTGACGTAGGTCCCTATGCCCTCTATAACGTTCCCGTTGGCAAGCATACCCTGCGCCTTGTATTAGTCGATTCCAAAGGCAAGACGATCGACAACACGGTTTTCCCGGCGCAAGACGTCGACTTCTACGTCGTTGAATCTTAGGTTGTGTTGTGATTCAGATGACGGCGACGAGTTCGATGGAAAAGAAGAGAGACTTGCCGGCAAGTGGATGATTTGCATCAAGCTCCACATGGCTCTCGTCCAAGTTCACGACGCGTACGAAGGCCGCTTCTTCATTTTGCCCAAGTTGAAGCTGCATCCCGAGTTCAGGTTCGATGTGCGAAGGGAAAAAATGTCTTTCCACTTTTCTTACCAGCGAAGGGCTATGTTCTCCATAAGCCTCGCTCGCCGAAAGCTCGATCTCTTTTTTCTCGCCGATGTGCATGCCGATACAGGCATTTTCAAATCCGGGGATGAGTTCTTCCGTGCCAATTGTAAATTCCAAAGGCTCATTGCGATCATAGGAGGAATCAAACTGCGTCCCGTCTTTGAGTTTGCCGACGTAATGCACCTTTATTTTATTCCCCGACTGGGCTACTTTATCTTTCATGCCTTCCTCCTCACAAAGTTTTTCCGGCCGCACGGTAAATCCGATCACGGAGAAGAGTAAATAGCCCCCCTTCCGGAAAATCGGTGTCGATCCAAACTTTTGTATATCCTAACCGATCGGTCTTTCTCAGGCTAGAATAAAAATGGTGTAAAAGGAGGGACGGACTGGTGACGGGACCTAGAATGACTACATTACCGGTCGGATACAAACGGTTTTCAAAACCGAGAATGGCTGCATCGGATGGGGGAAATCCGCCCACTTGCAGCGTCGCGCGCGGACTGTAGTGGCGGTGATGCCGGCCCGGGGAAACGATGTTTTCTCCGCGATACGGGGCCGGAATGTAGCCGAAGACGGAGGCCAGCTCTTCCGGTAAAATCATCCCTGCCCGTAAAAGACACCAGTTGCCATCGAAGTACCCGATGATCGTCGATTCGATTCCCAGCACCGTTTTCCCTCCGTCGACAACTCCGATTGCAGAGCCGAAATCTTCTTCGACTTCCTCTGCGGTGGTGGCAGACGGTCGTCCCGAAATATTTGCCGACGGAGCAACGAGGGGACCTGTGGCGCGGAGGATCGACAAGGTATCTTGATGCGCCGGCACCCGGAGAGCGACGGTCGAAAGCCCGGCGCGGACGCGGGAAGAAACGGCATCTTTAATAGCGGGAAGAACCAGGGTCAGAGGTCCCGGCCAAAAGCGGGAAAGGAGCGCCTGGGGAGGGGTGGCGGAAGAGAAACGGGAAATGTCCTCTTGATCAGCAATATGGACTATCAAGGGATTGTCCTGGGGGCGCTTTTTGAGGGTAAAAACGGCGCTCACGGCCACGTCCGAATCTGGGCACGCTGCGAGTCCGTATACGGTTTCGGTAGGGACGGCGACGACCTCGTTTGATCGGAGGCGCGAGATGGCTTCTTCAATGGAGATTTTCATGCTGCAATGTTTGCATGGCGACAGGGCCAAATAGTAG
>MGLW01000051.1:3307-10520 GCA_001794905.1 Chlamydiae bacterium RIFCSPHIGHO2_12_FULL_49_11 | reverse complement strand
AATTTGGGGTTGGATTGGATTGCAAGAGCGACCACTTTTAGGAATGCATCTTTCCTTTCAATATGGGAATTGAATAGCGTTGCCGGAATAGTAGAATCTTCGGGGCATGCACATTCCCGGTATGTCGAAGTAGCGCCTTGCTCAATCAGGGAATGGTATAAAATGTTATTGAGGCTCAGGGCAGCGAGGTCTTGGATACGATCACTGGTAAACCCTCCGGCTGCTACTCTTTCTCGAGTCGAAAGGGGAGTGTCGAAATAGGGGGCCAGCACAAATGTGATGAGGTGGGCGTAAGCACAATCTTTGTCTTCTTCTGCAAGCATTTCCCATATTTCGCTCTCGGATAGGTCGTTTAAGACGGGAAGCTCTAAAAGAAACTGAAAAAGCTCTCCATCGTTATGTAAGAGAACCGATCTGAAATAGATAAAGAAGGATTCGATGTCGGATACATTGGAAGACAAGAGGTTGTTACACGAGTGGCGCAATATGATGTAGAGATCGGGACTGTTTTTTAGGAGCCGCACGGCAACCTCGGCCGGGGGCTGAAATTCATGCAGAAAGTCGTGTACTCTGCTAAAGAGAGATGGATTCCGAAGGCAGAAAGGCAATATGGTCCAAAAAGCTTGGTAAGACGAGTCTTGGTCATTGAGGTTTTTGATTTTTTCTAAAATATTTACGACAAGCTGTAGCAGTGTTTGAGGGATCTCTAAATCATTAAGACAAGGGATGAACCGCTGGAAAATCTTTTGCAGAAGTGGCAGTCTGATTCCATTTTCGGAAGCCGCCTCGCAAAAATGGGCAATGAGAACACAAAAGGACTCGTCCCACGGAAGGAAAGGGGAGGTTTCTTCGAGTTCGCTTTCAAGCCAGGTCATGAATAGTTCCGGATCTCGAAAATCATGAAGGACTTGCAACGCAAGTTTGCCGGCAAAGAAGGCGGGAGCCAGATCCTCGTCTATGCCCGAAATATCGGAGTCGGGATATACTTCGGTATTGAGAAGAGTGGTATTGACTATTTCCCAAAATTTTTTTTTACTTGAAGCTGTCAATGCAATGGCTTGAGAAAGAGTATACAGCATGTTTGCCATTTCATTTTCTTTATGGGGCCGGATGCGGCGTAGAAAATTTTCGATCTGATCGCCCACCCAGGAATCCAAGTTTGTTCCTAGGCAAAATGCCAATTTTTGGAGAGGAATCGTTTCATCAAATGAGAGTTTATAAAAAATGCGTCCGTGATGGTGAAATATGGCCAGGCATAGCGTCTCTATTCTCTCGAGCAGTTCTTCCTTTTTTTCCGGGGAAAAAGATGCACTAAACTTGCTTCGCAAGATACATGCGTTATTCAAAAGTTCATTCACGTTTCGAGCAAGGAGAATAGGGCGGATCAAATCGCCCATAGTATCTTGCAGCGTTTGGAGCATATTTTCATCTAAGGGAGGGGTATCGTTAAGGAGCACCTGTATTTCCCCGGGAGAAATCACCGTGTGCTCGAGAAAGCGCTTCGTCGTTTCCATAAAGGGTGTCTTAGCTATCCGGTCCATGCAAACTCCGAGAGGCTGCAGCCGGCGTCGATGAGGGCGCGGCGGAATATGTCATAGATATCTTGCCTTTTCTTCTCTTTTGCCTTCTGAAGGATAGATGTAAGCTGATCTTGAGAAAATTTGACTTCTCGCAGCATGGTTTCAACGCTGCTACGGTTTTTTAGTTGAAACAGAGTGTCTATGGGGTCCGATGAGCGGGAGACAAGTGCATTGAAGCCGTACCTGTTTGCGGCAAGGACTGCAATGGCATCCTTGCAACGGGATGTTTCATGAAACGCATGGACCAAAAGATCGGGCCGTTTTTTTTCTCGCGCCGGATCACAAATTACTGGAAGAATCGGGACAAGCCATTGTTGATTTTCCCGGCAGATGAGAGACACACGTTCTTTTGTTCCCAAAACTACCTGCATGTTTGCCCGGGCCCGCCGGCATGTTGCACCGAAGTGGAGAAGGCCATCCGTCGGCATCATTTCCATACATTTTTGCCACAGTTCATTGGGAAGTGTTAACATGGGCCCTTCTCGGTAGGAATTTTATAATGGGGCCACTCTTCGATCGGAATGGCAATGAGCAAGATTTCCTTTTCGGGCCACTTTGCCGCGAGCAGGCGGCATGCTTTTGTCCCGCGGTATCCGTGGGCGCAATGGACGAAAAATGTGTCGTATTGTGCCAAACGTTCTAAATTTTCGGGAAGCGATTGGATCGGACAGTTAAGGCCGGTTTTCAAATGAAGGGAGTCGTATTCTTCGGGGGTGCGGACGTCAAGGATCACCGCGGCCGGGTTAGGCTTTCGAATATGGTCCAATACTCTCGAAAGGGTAGCAGTACGTTCAAAGAAGGAAAACATGCTCTTATTGTACACTTTGTTACAAATTTATTGCAATTAACCCTTCTCAAAAAAACATTTTCCTGGTAAACTTCGCTGGCATCCCTAAATGGAGGTTTTTATGAATAAGTTGGTTATGATGATGATTAGCATGGGTATTATGTGCTTTTCATCTGTTTTTGCAGAAGAAGTGATTCACGCCTGTGATTGTGAAACAAGTGTGGAAGAGGCTCAGCCCGCTCCGCAGGAGCCTCAGCCCGCTCCGCAAGAAGCGCAGCCTTCTCAGGACGCGCCGGCCGAATCGCCAAGCGAACCTGACGCTTCATCTGCAAGCAATGAATAGTGTTATAGTGCGCTAAATAACTCCATCCATAAGGGATGGAGTTATTTATCTTAAAATTTTGAGGGAAGTGCGGCGGATCGATTCCAAGAGGCCCCTTTCTTCGGAAAGAAGATTGCATCCGATAAGATGAAGGCTGACGATGCTTCTATTTTCATTCAGGATTTCCACCAGTTTTTCCATGGCCGATTTTTCAAACATGCAGCCGTTCATGTTGATGGTATGGATCGAGATATTTCCTTTGAGAGCCGGAGAAAGAAGGTCAAGGAAAGGGCGGCTGATTACCGGCTGATCGTGGAGATCCAAAATGGAAAGAGAGTCAACATGGCCCAAAATCTCAAGGGCTTTGCGGTATTCGTCACGATCGGGACCGAGGCCATTATTTGCAAGCACTACAGAAAGAGGAAACTCTTTGCTACGCGCCTTTTCCCAGACCACGGGTGCGTTCCATAAACGGATGTTTTCTTCCCCCCACCAAGACTCATAATTGCACGAAAGGTCTAACGTTTCTAACACCGTATTTATCCGAACCGCTTCGCAGAGTATTTGTGCTCCCGCATCGCCGAAGCGGTTTTGCCGCAATTCAATGCGTGTTATCTTGCGGTTGTGGACCAGTACATCGGCAAGAACTGCGACGGCATCACACCGGAGCAGGCACTTATTGAATAGGACTGTTTCCACGAAAGCGCATTCTTTGAGTTTGTGTCCTAAAAGTTTCCAACAAGCAGCCCCGGATGCAACACCGGAAAAATCAATGCGGACAAAAAAACGGTGTTCTAAAAGTCCTGTTACCATGAGCGCTAGAGAGCAGTCGGGGGCCTTGTTGTCGTAAGACCAGTTACGATCTAAATCTATCTCTACGCGGGAATTCGATTCATTCCTCATGCGGGAAATTTCTTCACAGGCAAAATAGTCGAGGACATTGGAGGAGAGATCCAAGCGGACAAGTGTGGTATTGCTTCTGAGGAGCCGCTCCCAAGAGGACCTGTCGGAGGCTGCGATTTCGTTATGGGATAGATTGAAATGGGTTAAAGTAGAATTGGATGACACCGCCGCTAAAAAACGCATAGCGGAGTGATTGATTTTATTAAATGAAAGATCGAGTCGGACGAGGGTGTAATTTTGTTCCAGCATGGAAGCAAGTACGCCTCCTCCTTCATCGGTGAGTCTAATGTTTTGGAGTACCAGCTGATGAAAAAGATGCGGAAACGAGCGCACCTTTTCTGAGAGGGTTTGAACGGCGGAAATGTCGAGGGGAGTGTT
Organism: Chlamydiae bacterium RIFCSPHIGHO2_12_FULL_49_11; assembly: GCA_001794905.1. Taxonomy (GTDB): domain Bacteria; phylum Chlamydiota; class Chlamydiia; order Chlamydiales; family 2-12-FULL-49-11; genus 2-12-FULL-49-11. The sequence continues at coordinate 6,550 of MGLW01000051.1, read as the reverse complement.
GCTCAGATTGATGACATGGACGGTTCGGACTGCAACCAGATAGCTTGCAATATCGCGGATATTTGTGCAGGACAGTTTTAAACCTGCCGCGGAAAAATCTAGAGTTCCCCCTTTCACACAGGCTTCGACCCAAAGTAAAGAGGTAAGTGACGTAGACATAAAAAAATTATGTATTAAGAAAATATTTTTTGTCTATGAAATAAAGTGCGGTTGATGATAAAATGCTTTCCCATGCAACCGGTTCAAAGTTCGTTATCCGCTGCACCTTTTACAGGCAGTATGGTGCCTCTTGAGGATGCGCTGCACGCTTATTACCGCTTATCTCCTTCAGAACCTCTTCCCGGCGGGTTTTTTTCAGGTCTAGATGAAATGACGGTTTTCGTTGCATTTCGAGCGTTGAGTATGCGCGAGCGTTTTTGGGATATCTTCAATTGGACTATCGGAAGCGAGAGAATGCCCCTATTGCATTATGCCATTTCTTTGGGGTGGAATGAGTTTGCCCTGTTTCTGGTTCGGCGCGGAGCCAATATACTCGCTCAAGATGCTGAAGGAATGACCCTGTTTATGTGGGCATGCAAAATGGGGTATGAAAGCCTCGCCGAGGTTCTCCTTCATAAAAAAGCCGATGTAAATCTGCGGAGGAAGGACGGACGCACCGCTTTGGAAATTGTGATATTAGAGGAAGGCCTCCCGGAAATCACAAAATTGTCCATCCTTGTTTTACTTTTTGCCCACGGAGCGGCTCCGTCGCCCCTTTGTAAGTTTCTCAGCGATGAAGTAAAAAGCCGCCTTATGGGCGCTTTTTACAATCGGCAGTCCACATCCGTGGAAAAGAAAGATGTTCTCCGTCTGCGTTTATTGCAGAATTATTTTTTTGATGAAAATAAGACTCTTCCTGAATCGGTTTTCGAAAATTTCGATGTCAAGGCGATACGGCATGCGATCAATGACTTGTCGGACGACTGTCCTTATCTTGACGTCTACAATTGGACATCCCAGTCCTGCGCTGAACCTCTTTACATGAAAGTGGCCGCCGACCGGATTTCTCGAATCGTCTATAGTTTGCCCGCGAGTTGGATAGGCGGAGGCGGACCTTTACGAAAAGTGGTCAAAAAAGTGGCCAATACACTATTGCGTTTATGGAACCACATTCCCTGTGGTGTTTTTATCTTTTTCCAGCCGAAAAATTACGCGGTTATTGGGGTTGCAACCCCACATATCATTCCGCTTCTCATGGTATTGAAGCACGGCCGGCATCTCATTTTGACGGTCATCGATGCTGCCATTCTTGCGAGGGGAACCTTTAAGTCGGTATCCATGGCGGCACAGATCGATTTATGCGCCGATAATCCGGTCTGGGAGAGAAAAGTATGTAAAAGATTTCCGTATGTTCCGCCCAAAATCGGAGAAAATGACTCGTATCAGACGGTTATGTATGGGAATCGCCTCCAGGCTTTCCTCGAGTGGCAAGAGGTCGCCGGCGTCTCTTATATTACCACTCCCGTGATCCGGTTCGGCTGCAGGGACGCTTTGTATCTTGAAAATTACGGAGGTGTGGCGACTGAGTTCCGATTTCTCGGCCTTTGCGAGCAACTCGAAATCATGGCTAAAGTGCTCAAGATCCTGCGTAAGGTTCATCTGCTTAGGTATTGTCATGGAGATATCAATAGTGCGAATATCCTGATCGACAGCGGAAATGTTTCTCTCACCGATTGGGACGGAGCGGTACCGATCGGCGCCGTTTATCAGCCGATGGACAAGCAGTGCAAGCACCTCTCGAAAGCGCGCAGGGGTGGGGTGATATTGGAAGAGTGCGATATCATTTCTGTCATTTTGCTGTTCAAACCTTGCAGCGGGCCAAAAAAGAAAGAGGAACGTAGAGAGAGTGTGCGCGCCTTTTTTATGCGCAAAGGGAGCGAAACTGCTTCTAAAACGGAAAAAAAAGTATATTTTTCCATGGCCTCTCTTTTCGCGCGCATCTACGAAAACTCAAAACAATACAAAAAGCCCGATTACCGGTATCCTTTGGCAGGCACTCTTTACAGCGTGATAAAAGGATATTTGCGTTATCTGAAGACAGAAGATGCCAGATGGCTTCCGGTCATTAACCTGTTTCCTTTTATGGGAAGAAGAGACTTGGTGCTGCCCCCTAGGCCTTCTGAATATCCTCTCGAAATTTGTGCTCAAGAATTACGGCTTTAGATAAATTTTTGTATTTGCAAAAATAATGCAAATTTTTTATCATTTCTTATATTTTTGAGGAATTATGTTAAATCCCGTTGAATCATTTAAAATTGAATATAATAGAGATCCGGTTGTGACTTCAATTGTTCCTATAAATGACCGCCTCTATTTAACCCTAAGCAACCGGGGGATAGCAAAATTGATGAATGTGGGCTCCTCCCCGGATCCGGTATGGGCGGCGGGAAGAATAAGTGCGATTGAAGCTGTAAATGCAAGAAACGATTGGGTAGTTGCTCACACTTCCGGTGGAGTGTCTCGATACACACGAGAAGCGGGAAATCGAGCCGTTCCCGGAACCGAACAATGTAATGTTGTGACTATCTCGGCAAGTCAGGAGGATGGACTGCTTTACCTGGGTGGGCAAGGCTTGCTCATGCGAATGGATTACAATCCACGTAGTTTTAGAAACTTAGAGAAAAACATTGTAACATATCCAATGCAAGATGATGAGATGATAAGACGGATATCACCCCTTGTCAATCATAGGTTTGTAACTATAATGGGCGGCAGGGCCGATCTATGGAGCTCTGAGGGACGTATAAAAAATTTAGTGATGCTCGAAGCCGGTCACTGCCTTTTACAACTGACGATGCATTGGGACAAAGTGACGACAGTCGATTCCCAAGGGTCATTGATGATGATAGATCCCCAAACGGGTGAAATGTTCCGCAAATACTGTGCCGATAAAAACGGGCCTACGAATCACGTGGTAGATCTCGGAGAAATGGTGGCTACCAGTGGTGCGGATAACCAGATTAAACTTTGGGACATGAGGGCTACAGACGGTCTCGTCCGTACAATACCAATGTCGGCAAAAGTGTCGGCATTAGCTTTCGGTTGTCATAAGCATGTGATAACTGCACAACTTCCGATATCCGGGAGTGCCCCCGGGACGATTACGTTCTGGCGCAATCAAAAAACGCCGGCCGAGGCGTAATTCTCATGACGACACTATCTAGAAAAAAATTGCAATTTTCTCGAATTTGCGATACACTCTTA
>MGLW01000051.1:0-3296 GCA_001794905.1 Chlamydiae bacterium RIFCSPHIGHO2_12_FULL_49_11 | reverse complement strand
AAGATTAACTTATAATGAACGATTTATAGCGCTTACGTACCCCCGCGAGGATATTGGCGATATGTCAATATCTTCTTTGACACAGACTTTCCCCGGCCGAGATGTATTTGTAACTTTTCCAATTTTTATTTCGGTTCTAGCCCCCGTTGCTATTCCTGCTCTTGTTATTCACAGCGAAGGGATGGCTATCACCGGTGCCGTGTCTGACCTTTCCCGTGGAGAGATACTTTCCGCAGGCAAAAAGCTCCTCTGCGGGCAAATTCTCGCTGTGATTCGTGTTGTCAGTTACGTTGTCAATATCATTCTTTTTATGCTTGCGGCCTTAGTTTGCTGGATTCCTGTGCATGGAAAGACAATTGCGGTCGCAATCGTCACGCCCGCTCTGATGATAGGTACGGCACAGTGCCACGATTTTGTTACGTTCAATGCTTTCAAATTACGGGAAACATTGCAACATGTGGATGCTGTATCAAATCATCTTGACGATATGCAATGACCTTTTCTAAGGCAAGGGCGCCTTGATAAATTCTCTCTTGATTCGCCATGGCAAACCATTTACAATTGCTGCGATTACCACGTCCGGGGCAATAGCTCAGTTGGTCAGAGCAGCGGACTCATAACCCGTCGGTCCCTGGTTCAAGTCCAGGTTGCCCCACATTTTTAAGTCACTGATTCCATGGAAGATAGGTGACTTTTTTCGATCTGATTGGAAAGGCATAGGTCTGCTTAATCGGCAAAAGGTGCAAAAAAGGTGCAGTGAGTAAAAACTCGCAGCCCAAACCGAGGCAGAACCACCAACCTACAATCAATCATTAATTTTGATTGAGGTTGTACATGTCTGTTTATAAAAGACCCTTAAAAAAGGGATATTCTTGGAGAGCTGTAGTTCGCATCGAGGGCTTTCCTCCAATTTGCAAGACTTGCAAACGCAAGGAAGAAGCCGAAGACTGGGAACAAGATACTAAACGCCAAATTAAGCGTGGCGAATTCAAATTTGATCAATACAGAAAGCGACATACTTTCTCTGAGCTTATTGAATCCTTCATCTCTAACGGATCACTCCAACACCATCGTTCTTACAAAGACACCTTAAGGCATCTTGAGTACTGGAAAACTCGTCTTGGGAAGTACGCACTTGTTCATCTAACTTCTGAACTAATTGGCAAAGAACGGTTACTTCTCCTTGAAAAACCCACTCCTAAAGGCACTAAATGCACTCCAAGCACAGTCAATCGTTACCTGGCAAGCCTGTCTTCTCTTTTTAGCTATGCAGTAAAGGAACTCAAATGGCTTTCTGAAAGCCCTTGCTTGCATTTAAAAAAACTAAAAGAAAATCCTGGGCGCGATCGATTTTTAACTTATGAAGAGATTAGCCGCCTACTCATAGCGAGCAAACAAAGTAAAAACTTATACCTCTATTGCATTGTCTTGATTGCAATCACCACAGGCGCACGTCAAGGTGAAATCCTCAATTTAGAGTGGCGTTATATCGACTTTGAAAATGGCCTTGCGTACATCAAAGAGACGAAAAATGGAAGGCCGCGAAGCGTTCCATTCGTACCACAGTTACTAGAGGAACTGAAACGCCTTCAACTAGCATCTGATCCTAGAAAAGCACTTGTCTTTGCTAGTCGAACTGCTTTTGGAAAGATTGACATCAAGAAATCTTGGCAAGAAGCCTTAAAACGCTCGGGAATCGACAACTTCCGTTTTCATGACCTCAGACACTCCTACACTACCAACGCAGCAAAAGAAGGTGCTTCCAACATGGAATTGCAAACTGCTACAGGACACCGCACTACAGAAATGCTCACTCGATATACCCATCTTGATCCTTTAATTACTAGAAAATACAGCAAAGCCATCTGCGATAAAATCTTTGGAGTACAAAATGAAACATAACCGAAAAGCAGTTTTATGGAATCTATTAAAAATTAGTGAGAAAGAAGAATATGCATCTTACTTTCAAGAAACTTACTGGTCATCCATAGAATTCGCAGCTCTCGTAAGGAACTTACTTCCAAAGAGATACAAGGAGCACATCCTCGATCCTAATAATACAGACACGAAGCTGTTGGATCAGTGTTCTTCTGCAACGATAAAAGTGAGGATACCTATCCTAAAATGGCTTCGGCGTAACCCAAAAATAAAATTCCTTCTTGTAGAAGACGATATTTTAATGCCATGTGCAACTTACATAAAGTGGGCGGCAGAAAATAACATTCCTTGCACTCATCGCTTTTTTAAGCAGCTCCCCAATCCCCTTCAACACTTGTTCATTGAATTCCTACCGAGAAGCATTGCTCTTAGGGGTGATAAATACAGCGCAGAGCATCATAGAGCTTCCTATCAAGAAAAAGCAGATGAATTAATAGAAGAAAATGAGGGTATCGCTCCTCTTAAAATTTACGATAACCCAGCTATGCAACTCCTGAGCAAATCGTTTTTAAAATCCACGTGGAAACCACGCACTTATAAACCACGTATTCTTAAACGTTGGATTGCTGCCTGTAAACCCCGTGCCATTGGAAGACCAAAAAAGGATTCTAAAAAATGAATTTTTCGGTCTAAAAATTACACCTCCAAGAAAAATCTTCAAATTTTTCATCAACCTTGCTCTCTATAAACCCATATTTCCTAACAAAAAAAATACACTCTGAACATCCATCGTGAAAAATGACCTTATAATTGAGCTGAATTCAATATTAATTGAAATCACTCAATACCAATCAAGGAGGTCACACAATGAATCCAAAGCTCTGTTCATCAAACCAAATTATCACAAGTGGCATGTACCCTTTCACCAAAGGACAGCTCAATCACCTGCTAGTACAGCGACATAAAAACGGCTTAGAGAAAGCTATCGTAAAAATTGGGAAACGCATTTATTTCAAAATTCCAGAATTCGATCAGTGGATTTCGGAACATACACAAAAGAAAACAAAACAAATAATCTAGCACAGGTGAAAAATGACTTCATCTGGAGGATTTATAAAGTTGATGCGCTCGGGTCTAGGGTTCGACCTATTAAAGAAACCACACGCCTGCCACTTACTTCATTGTATTGCCATGTTAGTAAATCGAGACGGCTCTCCAAATCTCTATGGCTGCAAGATAGGTGAAGCAAGGGTGGGCTTTAAAGTATGTGGTCTAACAGATGCTCAGTATCGAGCTGCAAAAAAATACCTTCAAGAAGAGGGGTTAGCTGAATTTTACACTAGATAGTGTAGTCATGAGACAAAAAATAAGTTGAGATGCTACCATCTTCCTGAAAAAACAAGGAAGGTTGATCTATG
>MGLW01000050.1:3639-6446 GCA_001794905.1 Chlamydiae bacterium RIFCSPHIGHO2_12_FULL_49_11 | reverse complement strand
TTCCGTTCCCTCTTGCAAAAGCCGGTCTTGACGCTCTAGAAGCTCCCTCTGCAGGAGAGGGTCGTTCAGCTCACTGTAGGCATTGCATGCCTCCATTCCAAGAATGAACGCTTCAAAACGCTCGACAATCCCTTCTTTTGCATGCTCTTCCATACGGTGCAGCTTGCAGAGCGGCGTTGTCTCAATGGGATGGTCGGTGATGAAATGCGGCTGAATCAAATGACGTTCGACAAACTCTTCAAAGGTCGCTTGAATCAAAAGACCCCGCGATTTTTTCTCCACTCCGTCAACCCCGGCCTTTTTCAGGCGGTCTCTGAGATCGGCATCGGTCGCGGTTTCAATATCAATTCCACCATACTTCAGAATACTCTCTTTCATTGTCATCCGAACCCAAGGCGTCTTTACGTCAATCGAATGCTCCACGCCGGCCCTGTCCTTGCGGACGCCGATCTTGGTCGTACCAAAGAGCTCCATGGCTAAAAAGGAATAGAGATTTTCGACAAAAACCATCATGTCATGATAATCCCAATACGCCACATACGCCTCTACAGAGGTAAATTCTGGATTGTGCGTAGCATCGATGCCTTCATTGCGCATTAGTTTGCCAATCTCAAAAACGCGGTTGATTCCCCCTACGAGCAGCTTCTTGAGCGATATCTCCAAGGCAATCCGCAAATACATCTGCATGTCAAGACTGTTGAGATGCGTGATGAAGGGCCTCGCCTGCGCACCCCAATACACCCGCTCCAAAACGGGCGTCTCCACTTCCATAAAATCATGAGTCGCAAAATAGGTCCGGATGAGCCGGAAAATTCGGCTCCGCATCTTGAAGGTGGCCAGCACCTCAGGACTCATGATCATGTCAAGCCACCTCTTGCGATACCGTAGCTCTTTGTCCACCAGACCCGCATGCTTCTCAGGCAAGGGAAGGAGCGATTTCGAAAGAAGCGTCACCTCTTTTACAAAGACCGTCAGCTCTCCCTTCTGCGTCTTGAATAGATGACCGCGTACACCGATAATGTCACCCAGGTCGAACATCTTTTCCACGAACTTGTGCGCTGCTCTTTCATCCCCTTCTAATCCGGAAACGTGAATCACATCGCGGTTGAAAAGGAGCTGGATGCGGCTTCCCTCTTCCTGAATCTGGGCAAAGATGTTTTTTCCCATGGGGCGGTGCAACATGAGCCTTCCGGCAACGGTCACTTCGGGTGTTTTTCCCGCGAGCGCATCTTCATAGCCGAGGGCGGCATCGCTTTCAGAGTATTTGATAACGACACTTTCTACGGAAAAGGTCGGCTGAAAACGGTGGGGATACGAAGACACCCCGAGCGCTTGTATCTGATCCAGTTTGTGAAGGCGTACTTTGTATTCGTCGTGAGTATGGTAATCGGGTTTTTTCATCTTTGTCCTGTTTTCTTCTTTAGTTTGGGGCCGGTCGGAGAATCTTCAATTGTATAGCCGGCATGCATGATTTCATCGCGCAGCCGGTCGGCTTCCGGATAATTTTTGTCATGGCGCGCTCTTTCCCTCTCCCGTAATAAATCGAGAAGACTGCCTGGCACCTCGTCTAGCACCTTGGTGAAAAGAAACCCGAGCACTCGATCCGCCGTTTTCAGAAAATCGAGACCCAGCCGCTTGCCTTTTTGCGAAAGTGCTTTTTGATCCATCAAGATATTCACCTCACGCACAAAATCAAAGAGGGCGGCTAAAGCAGCGTTGATATTCAAGTCATCAGCCAGGCTCCGATCAAATGCCTCTTTCACGTCGAGCTCCACTTTTCCCTCTCCGGTATATGTTTCCAGGCGGTCAATGAAGTCGTAAAGACGGGTCATAGAACTACGGGCAGCTTGAAGTGTGTCGAGAGTAAAGTTGCACCTCGTGCGGTAATGATTCGCCAAGAGGGCAAAACGGATCTCTTCCCCCGAAAATCCTTGCAAGAGAAGATCCCGCACCGTGTAAAAATTGCCGAGGCTTTTGGACATTTTTCTTCCGTCAACGATCAGATGCTCGGCATGCATCCAGATGCGGGCAAACACCTTGCAGGAGAGAGACTCCGATTGGGCAATCTCATTTTCATGGTGCGGAAACATGTTATCAACCCCACCTACATGGATGTCGATCGTCTCGCCGAGAAGCTCGGTTGCCATGGTTGAACATTCGATATGCCAGCCGGGACGCCCCTTTCCCCAGGGAGAAGACCAGAAAATCGGCCCGTCTTTTTCCGCATCGTACGATTTCCAGAGGACAAAATCTTTTGCATTTTCTTTTTCATATTCATCACGCGAAACCCTTTCCGACGCTCCTTCTTTGAGCTCGTCCAAAATAAAATGCGAGAGTTTTCCATATCCTTCAAAAGAGCGGATACGGAAAAAAACGTCCCCGTCTTCGGTCACGTACGCATGCTCCGAGGCGATCAGCTTTTCGATGAATGTGATCATCTGCGGAATGTACGCGGTTGCCCGCGGATAATGGTCTGCTTTTTGGATGTGGAGTCGATCGCTGTCTTCAAAGAAGGCAAGCGTATAGCGCTCCGTGAGTTTTTCCAGGGGCATTTTGGACTCAATGCAGCGCCGGATCACCTTGTCTTCCACGTCGGTGATATTCATCACGTGAACCACTTCGAAGCCAAAATATTTGAGAGTCCGTTTAAGCAAATCTTCAAAGACATAGGTTCGGAAATTGCCGATGTGGGCAAAATCATACACACTGGGGCCGCAAGTGTACAACTTGACGGGCTCCCGACCCGGTTCCAGGGATTTTTTTGCTTGCGAAAGGGTGTCGTAAAGCTGGAGCATGATCAGTAAACT
>MGLW01000050.1:0-3626 GCA_001794905.1 Chlamydiae bacterium RIFCSPHIGHO2_12_FULL_49_11 | reverse complement strand
TGGATTTTTCCCGACTTAAGCATGGGAATGGCTTCGATTTTGATCACTTCATTCACCTTGTAGAGACGCGAAAAGCCCGCTTCGATCAAGGTTTTATTGACCTGGTCGAGGGAAAGCTCAATCTCGCTAAAGAGCACAACCCGTGCTTGTCCGTTGGGCAAATCTTTGGGCACGCACGCAAAAGGAGTATGCGCTACCGTGTCGGTGACCCATTTTTTCGATTTTGCCTTGTCAAACAGGACGGTTTCAATCGCCGTCAGGTTGATCATTTCACCGCCCCTTTTCAGCGTTTGTTTGATGCGCCCTTCGAGATATAGGTAGCCCTCCTCATCTAAATAGCCCAAATCACCCGTACGGTAATACGACTTTCCATTGATATCGACAAAGATGTCGTTCCCTTCAAATTCCAAATACCCTTTGAATACGGAAGGCCCCGTGACGCAAATTTCCCCCACTTCATGCGGCCCCCCTATACGACCGCTGACCGGCTCGCGGATGACAATATCGCACGACTCGACCACTTTCCCTACCCCACGCGGCTCCTGATTCATAAAGTTGACCGAAATGATCGGCGAAGTTTCGGTCAGCCCATACCCTTCCAAAAACCAGGTGCCGGAACCGAGTTTCGCAACAAACTCCCGGATTGTGGCAGGTGCTTTTTCGGCGCCGGAAATGAAAACGCGGAGCGATTTGAGCTGGCTCAAACTTGCTGAGCGGAAAAGGTGGGAAAAGAAAGTCGGAGCCATGATGGCAACGGTTGCATGCCATTTGAGAATCTGTTTGCCGATCGTGGCGCCGTCAAGCGGATCGGGGGAAAAAACGGAGCGCACTCCAGTAAGGAAAGCAAGGATGCCGAGGGTAAACCCAAAAACGTGAAAGGGAGGGAGAACCATCATCAAGATGTCGGAAGGGAAAAGGTCGATCGCCTTGAGCGCCGCTTTCTGGTTCGACAAAATGTTGCGATGCGTGAGGGGCACAGCTTTCGGAAGGGCGGTGGTACCGCTGGTAAAGAGCACGATGCAGGTCTCATCGGGAGAGAGATTTTCAACGCCGAAATGTTTTAATAATTTAGCAGTGCTCTTACGGGCAATAAATGCTCCTTTAATTTTATCGCCGAGGGTCAATTTCTTTCGGATATCTTCTATAAACAGGAGTTTATCTATGGTATTGCCGATATCAACGTTTTCAAGCCGGTCGACAAATTTTTCCGAGGTGATCACGTGTGAGAGTTTTGTCAGCTCCAAGGCATGATTCATAAAATACGGGCCGACCGTCCAGTTGAGGGTAACGGGAATTTTCCCTGCCAGATGGCATGCCAATATCAACAGATACACCCCCGTGGTGGACGGGAGCATGATGCCGACATATTTGCCTTCAAGTTTAGCAATCTCGCGGGCCAAAATCACGACGCCTAGCTTGGCGCGTTTGTAGGTGAGAACCCCGGAGGTCTGATCCACCGCTGCGGTAAACTTGCCGAGAAGGTTCGCATTGTTCAAAAATACTTCGGGGATCGTTTCACCGGCAGCATGTTTGGGCACCGGCCGTTTCCCTTCTTTCGGCCACGACGTCTTGGGAAGCCTGAGTTCAGAGCCGGCGCGAGGCCGGTCTTTGGAAATGTGCATCGCAGCCCGAAACAGGTCATTTACCCTCTTCAAGTCGACCGGCTGGATCGAACTGTCTAGCTCGTAATGGTTGTCGATATGCGAATAGATGGCGGCAATATTGATCGAATCCAGGCCCACATCGAAAACAAGGTCGTCGTTGTCCTTGATATCTTTGACCGATTTACCGCTCATTTCGGACAGTTGGAACACGATGTCCTGACGGATATGACCGGGAACGAGAAACTCTTCATCATCGACTTCCACTTCCCGTTTTTCTACCGTATCGGGAAGCTTTCGCGACCAAAAAGTGTGCGGAACCAGTGTGAGCGGCTCTTTCGCATGCACCCTTCCCTCTTCATCTTCATATTGATTATAGAATGCCTCCAGCGCGCGGTTGAATTCACTCTTGGTTCCTTGTTTGGGGAACCCTTCGGGAAGGGTCGAAAGATCCACTGTCACCCTTCTTCGCGGAGCGAAAAAAATCCCGTTCTTGAACACGATCCCGATGGCTTTCTTGATGAGAGACCAAAAATCGGGCGTGATTCCTGTAAATGCCGTGGAAAAGAGGCTCCCCCACAGTCCCGAGATACGAACAAGCAAGATTTCCGTCTCGGGCGCCGCCTGGATTGCATTGTACGCAAGCGACCTTCCGCCGATTTTTTCATCGGGACTGCGCTTGAGCTGGGCGCCAGGGTATATTAAAAAATGGTCCCCTTTTTTTAAATCGTCGACGAGGGAACGGAGGAGATCGTCAGCCTGTTTCAATTTCGTGCGGCTTGCCGATTTGTCGAAATCAGTTACAGACATAGCACGGAGCGCCCTCATGTACATGGAGGCGCCGGGATAGTGGAAAAAATTCTCCGAAACCAGGGGACGTAATTTGAGTGGCAGACCGAGAAGCACCAGCATGATGAACGGATCGACCTCTGCCGGATGATTCGGCAGAACAAGGAGTCCTTTGTCATTGAATCTGGAGTCGGAAAGCAATTCCTTATTTCTCACAATAATTCTGTAGCGGAGCTTCAGCGCACACACCAGAACAAATTTCGTAAGCTGCAGAAAGAGCTTTTTCATCGTCACCTCACAAGCTTGGATCACTATATATAGATTCTTTTTTTTTGAACAGCGGTATATCACTTGACGATAATTGAAAAAAAATCTAATAAGGAACTTTATTAGGAGGTGAAATTATGAAAATCGATCCCACAAAACAGGGGCAAAATCCCCTTTCCGGTCATAAAATCAAGGCAAAGGAACCTAGAAAGACGGGCATTGTGATTCCCCTCATTCAATCCGGGACAACAGGAACAATATTGAAGAATCGCACATCCATAGCAGCACCTGCAGAAAGCGGGAAAGTCATCCGGCTTGCAGGGTTATTTTTCGCCAAGGCTGCGTAAGAGGCGGTTTACTTGCCGGCACAGCTCTATTGATTCTTTGAAGGTGATTTTATGAATGGCTTCGCTGTAATTGGCCCAAAATCCTTCCACAATTTCTTTAGGATCGATCCGCGCATCATGCTCTTTTATTGAAGCAACATAATAGGTGACTGATTTCTCAATTTCCGCTCCCCCTTGCAAATACGTGTAATGTTCTACAAGCGGCATATCAAAAAGGAGCTTTTCGACCTCAAGCCCCGTCTCTTCTTTCAACTCACGCACCGCAGCCTGAAACGGGCCTTCATTCGGCTCGGCATGCCCTTTCGGAAACCCGGTAAAACCAGTCCGATGATGAACCAGGAAAAAGAAGGGAATTCCATTCTCAAATCGGATGGGAATGATTCCGAACGACTCACTTGTCATTTTCATACTTTGAAAACACCAATACCGAGTTATGGCCTCCGAATCCAAACGAGTTGGAAATCGCATGCCGGACCGGATGCCGCTTTGCCTGATTTTCAACGAGGTCAAGCCCTTCCACCTCTTCCTCTTTTTGCTTCAGATTGATGGTGGGATGCACTATCCCCGTCCGGATAGACTGGATTGTCGCGAGCGCTTCAAGAGAACTTGCCGCTCCCAGACC
>MGLW01000049.1:20379-26223 GCA_001794905.1 Chlamydiae bacterium RIFCSPHIGHO2_12_FULL_49_11 | reverse complement strand
TTATTTCCGTGACTATCTCATCGGGCAACAAGTTGAAAGGATTACGCGTATCATCGGATGCCGCAAAATCTCCCGGACAGAGAAGAGGTACTTCTTTGACTCCACTTAGAAGGCGGCTCATACGCCACCCCTCTCGAAAAAAAACGAAGGAATGAATGCATTGAGCCAGCTTCACGATAATTTGAGTGAAAAGTACTTTTAGTCCGGTGAGAATCCATTCTATTAAGAAGACCCCCAGTTTCCATGGAATTAACCAGCAGCAAAGGAAAAGAATTAAATCAAATGCCAATACCAAACTAAATCCGCCGAAAATGAGACCCACAATACAAGCAATGGCGAACACAAAGGAATAAAATTGAATGGTCTTGATGCAAAATCGGGCTACGAAATCAGTAGGATACGTCGTAATAGGACGGAAAGCTTGTGTGACATCATTAAAACCTTGTCCGAACAAATAGTCAGGAGACCCCAGGTGGGAAAAAACCCTCGGATTGGCATGCCGTACAAAGTCCCATGCAAACCGAACCCGATCCACAAGATGGAAAAAAGAAATCCCTTTCCCCTTCCACCATGGAAGATTCACCACCTCTCTTGAACTACCGGTTATCCTTTCCATGTTAAATATTTTATCATAATTAGATAAATATTTGCAAAGATATATTCGCTTTACGTAAAAATGAGGTTGTGCCATACTCTGTTCCACATTTTCCATAGAAGGAGAGGAATGTCTTCGGTAAAGAAAAAAAGGCGCTTGAAAATGAATAAGCATAAGCGCAAGAAACGATCCAGAAGAGATCGGCACAAAAAATAGTAACCCATATCGGTATGGGCTCATTTCAAACAGAATATGATGTGATTGTCGTCGGTGCAGGCCATGCGGGCGCGGAAGCGGCGTATGCTGCTGCCCGGATGGGAGCCTCAACACTTCTCCTCACCTCCAACCTCGATACAATTTGCAAAATGAGTTGCAACCCCAGCATCGGAGGCACGGCCAAAGGCCATTTAGTAAGAGAGATCGATGCGCTCGGCGGAATTATGGGAAGGGTGGCCGATGAGACAGCCCTCCAGACCCGCATGCTCAACCGATCGAAGGGGCCGGCCGTCTGGTCGCCCCGCGCCCAATCAGACAAGGCGCTATATTCCATCCGCATGAAAGAATGCCTCGAAGAGGTGGAAAATTTAGACCTGTTTCAAGCCACCCTCGAAGAGCTCTTCGTAGAAGAAGGAAAGATCCGCGGCATCAAAGTGAAAGAAGGCATCGCATTTTTCGGAAAAACGGTCGTCCTGTCTTCCGGCACTTTCATGCAGGGCCTTATTCACATGGGAGAGCATAGCTTTGCCGGAGGAAGGGCCGGAGACGCGCCCGCTCTCGGTATCTCAAAATCTCTTATGGCACTTGGGTTTCAGCTTGGCCGCCTCAAAACGGGAACCCCTCCCCGGATTCATGCAGGTTCGATTGACTACAGCGTATGCGAAAGGCAGGACGGCGAGGGAGGCGTCCGCTTCTCGTTCGAGTCGAACCCTACACTCGTCCGCCCTATGCCTTGCTGGATTACCTATACTACAGCCGAAACAAAAGAGGTCGCCGCCGAAAATCTCCGCCGGTCAGCCATGTATTCGGGGCGGATCACCTCGCGCGGTCCGCGCTATTGCCCTTCCTTCGAAGACAAAGTCGTCCGCTTCCATGAAAAGGAGCGCCATCAAATCTTTCTGGAGCCGGAAGGCAACCGGACATCGGAGGTATATGTGGGAGGCCTTTCCACTTCCTTGCCGTTCGATGTGCAGGAGGCAATGCTCCGTACCGTTGTAGGGCTCAATAATGTCATCATCATGCGGCCGGCATACGCCATCGAATACGATTATGTCACGAGCGGACAAATCAATATTACCCTCGAGTCCAAACGGGTGGAAGGACTTTTTATCGCCGGCCAAATCAACGGCACGACGGGATATGAAGAGGCCGCCGCGCAAGGGCTTGTTGCGGGAATCAACGCCGCCCTCAAAGTGCAAAAAAAAGAGCCGCTCGTTCTCTCCCCTTCTTCTTCATATATAGGCCAGATGCTCGAGGATATCATTTCGACCGAGCTCTCCGAGCCGTACCGCGTCTTCACAAGCCGCTCCCCCTACCGCCTCCGCCTTCGCCAAGACACGGCCGACCTGCGGCTGTCCCCTATCGGTTATAGGCTCGGCCTCATCGGTGAGGAAAGATATGAACGCACGATCCGCAAACAGGAGGCAATTACGAGCACGCTATCCCGTTTCAAGGAGACAAGCCGCCACCATGAGGGAAAGGTCACCCCCCTCTCTTCCCTGTTGGCCCGCCCCGAAATGCGGTACCAAATCTTAAAAGCATTGTTTCCCGATGCAGTGCCTTCCTTTGATGAAGAAACTGAGATCCAGATTGAAATCCATGCCCGGTATGCCGGCTATATCGAACGGGAGTCGCGGGAACTTTCCAAATTTCAGGATTTGGATACGAATCTCATCCCTTCCGACTTCCATTTTCATGCCATTGTGGGGCTCAGAAACCGGACCCGGGAACTTTTTGAGAAGGTAAGGCCGTCCACCGTAGGGCAAGCGATGCGCCTCGAAGGGGTCACGTATGGAGATATCGGACTCCTTCTTGTCGAACTCAAAAAACTTGACATGAGGAAGAATTCTCCTGTATGAATCAAACCATGATGCGTCTCACTTTCGTTTTTCTCATGACCGGAATCTATGCTGCCGCGCCGGCGCCTGCCCCTCCCGAAATGAAAACCGCCGCTATCGGCCACGCCACAAAGACAAGCGACATCATGATCGTCGATCCGAAAACGGTAGCGCAAGATTGGCTCTCGGCTTTCGGCCGCCTGCAGGAAACACGTTCATCGCGCATTCAGTTCAATATTTCCGGCGGCGGACAAATCACGAATGTCTCGAAAATAGACATCATGCCGGGGGGTTATCTGATGCTTTTTACCATCAAAGCGCCGCAGGGCAGTCGTTATGAAATAGTTAAAACAAGCGAAATCGAGTCAATCTCAGCCCGATGAAGTTTCACCTTGTAAAGACAAAGCATCTTCCCGTATACAAACAACTTCAAATGGAAGAGGCACTTCTCCGCACTCATGAAGACAACTGGGTAATTTTGAATGAGGGGTCACCTCCCGCCGTCGTGATGGGCCTTTCCACACACCCCTCTTCCGTCATCGAGGAAGAGGCCTACAAAAAAAATCCGGTTCCGATTATCCGGCGCTACTCCGGCGGAGGCACCGTCGTCGTCGATGACAGCACTCTTTTTGTTTCTTTCATTTTCCGTCACGATTTCGGCTTTGACCCCTACCCTGCAAACATCATGGAATGGACCGCAAAGCTTTACGAGCCCCACCTTCCTTTCACACTGCAGGAAAACGATTATACCCTGGGCAATCTCAAAGTGGGCGGCAACGCGCAATATATCCGCAAAAACCGGTGGAGTCATCACACCACCTTCCTTTGGGACTACGATCCATCGCTCATGAGCCTCCTCAAGCACCCCCCCAAAATGCCCGCTTACCGTGAAGACCGCCCCCATTCCGATTTCATCACAACCCTGAAAAACCACCTTTCTAAAGAAAAGTTTTTCACCGCCGTCGAAAATGCCCTCTCTTCGTTTGGCACCCTAGAGTTCGTTCCTTTTGAGGCGCTCCCCCCCTTTCCTCACCACCGCAAATCCACAACTCTCTTAAAAATGCCTTGACCTATACACTGCAGGTTCATTAAAATATACTAGCAATAAATTAAGGTGAGAAATGATTCATTCCTACTATGCTTTTTCCTTGAATGAGCACAATATTCCCGTATGGGGTACCCACGAGGTTAAACCGCCTCACACAAAGACCGAAGGGCTTGCATGCGACACATTTCAAAAGGTTTCCCAATATTTTTCAAACCCTTTTTACTGCCTCAAATGGAGTGACATACATGCGGCGATGGGAACCATCCAAGAGATTCGTCATGGTTTCGGAAACCGGGTACAGGCAACCATTCTATCCCGGCATTTCTTTTGCCTCCCCGGCATCGTATTTCGCTGGGTAAAAACAATGATCGCCTATCACAGCGCTCTTTCCGTTCTAAAGAAACTAAGCATATCTCACCCTGCTGCTCCCAAACAGGATATCGATTACGTAGAAAAGTATCTCAAATATTTACGAGGCTTGGACAAAGGGACCTATCAGGAAGTGAACAAGCCAGGTCAGCCCGATTCCGGAAATAGGTTTTTGAATTGGCTGAAGAGAAATCAGGTTCCTCTGGATGGAAATACCGCCGCAGAATTTGTTCATGCAATACAACAAAAATCTGGAATGGAGATGACCAATTTGTGGAATATACTGCCTTCTACCGTGTGGGGGCTGCGCCTTTTCCGACTGTTAGACAAAGAGCGCAATTGGATGAGCTACAATCTCTCGGCTTATCAGAATGCCTTTGCAATGTATCTTTATCACCTAAACAATGTAATTGAGCATAAACACCCTGATAATTCAAGGGCTTGGCTTCAATATTTCGTATTCGAAATGATCGGACTAGAGACTACTTCGAAGTGGGCCTTAACAATGTTTAATAATTATGAGAATAGATTTAAAATACCTGTTTACCTCGGATTTATCAGAGAAAATAACGTACCCATCCCGTTCCAAGAAGAGTTTCTGAAGCTGGTGCAGAACGCATTGCAGGGAGAACCGCTTCGCGAGTACGAAAGAGCTCGTTTTCAAGAGGCCAAAAAATTTCTTACCGAGACTGTTTAAAGAGAGCGGTTGTAGAGACATTTTTTGAAGACCAAAAAGAGGAAGCCCGCTCCGTTATCCAGGGGTTGGCTTTCTTTATGTTCCAACACAAAATCGTGCTCGCGCATGAGACGTAACAAATTGCAGCTTGGCTCTCTTTCGATATCTTTCTTTTGGAGCTTATCCAGTAAAAGGCAGCGGTCGCCGCGAATATTGGCAAGAAGTTCTCCGAATTCGCCGAGGCGCTCCTTCGCAGGCAGGCGGGCAACATACAGGGGTGCAAGAAAAGGTTCTTCAAGGCGTTTGAAACGGTGCTTTTCATATCGCTCCCGTACGGCTTCGAGCAGGTGCTCCTGCAATCCGACTCCCAAATACTTGGCAGGGTCAATGTCAGCACAAATCGGCGCATCGCTCGCGATCAATTCAACGATCGGATTGTCTTGCGGACCCGCTTTTGCAAGGAGTTGAATAAAAAAGGGGGCTGAGAAAACACTCTCCATATACTGCTAAGATAATGGGATCGTAAAAAAATGCAAGAGAATCTTCCGATGACCGGCACAAAAAGGAAGATCCGGTATTTCTTCTTCCGTTTTCCACTCAAAGCCGGGCAGCAGAAAGGGCGCTCCTGCCTCTAACACAAGGGGGATAAGGCGGACTTTGAATTTGGTAAAGGTTTGCATGACGGGAGGAAGAATTGCCTCAATCTCAAGAGGTGCTTTCACTTGCCCGGAGAAGGCTTCTTTTGCCACGCTCGGGGACAAATAAGTCCCATCATGAAACGGCCATTGCCAGAGCCCCTCCATCCCCCCGTGTTTTTTGTGCTGCAAAAGCCACTTTCCCTCATGGCGAATGCAAAAAACGGTCCTTTCAAGCCGGATCCCTTCCGGCCGCGGTTTTTTCTTCGGCAAACGGTCCGTCATCCCATGTAAATGCGCAACGCATCCGGCAGATAGAGGACAGGCGTGGCACCGAGGCGCTTTTTGACATACGAGGGCGCCGAGCTCAATGAGTCCTTCCATCACCTCATGAAAGGCCTCCGGGCCCAGCATGTCATTCACTTTGTGATAGATTTCTTCCCGGGTCGATTTTTCCTCGATGTTCC
>MGLW01000049.1:15079-20349 GCA_001794905.1 Chlamydiae bacterium RIFCSPHIGHO2_12_FULL_49_11 | reverse complement strand
GCACCACATTGCCGTCGATAGCAGGAGCCTTTTTCTTGAAGGCAAAAGAAAGAATCGCTCCTGCCGTATAGGAGCCGATTCCGGGAATCGACTCAAGCTTTTCTCTTTGGGAGGGAAGGGAGCCGCCGAAATTTTCGACCACAAATCGGGCGCCCCGGTGCAAGTTGCGCGCCCGCGCATAGTAGCCGAGCCCTTGCCAAACGAGCGTTACCTCTCCGATATCGGCGCGAGCAAGAGTGCTGATGTCCGGAAAACGATCCATCCAGCGATGAAAATAGGAAACGACTACCGAGCTTCGCGTTTGTTGCAGCATCACTTCCGAAACCCAAACAGCATAAGGATTTGTGATATCACGCCACGGAAACTTCCGTTTCTCCCTTCGAAACCAGTCAGTTAACAGGCCACGCATCTTTTTTATTGCACCCTTTTAGAAATTTGTCCATAGAGTCAATTATGCAAAGATTGATTAAAATTGTAGAGAAAGAAATTGCCATTCTCCGCGAAATGCTCTCCCTTCTTCATTCCCGAGAGCGAGGGAATAAAGAACTTACCCAGGAACACCTCAAATTAAAAAAAAGGCTCAGCCAAATTAGGGAAGAAAAAGAAGGACTCCTCGAGGAATTGATCCCGGAAGAGTCGATTGAAATTTCCCTCCAAAATAGCCAAATCTCTGAACTGGAGTCGGCCATTGAAAGATGCAAAACCTTTGAGCCTTTCCCTCTTCCAAAGCCGGAGCCCGAAGGGAATCGGAGCAAAAAAACCCTTGTGGATGAAAACGAAGCGGCATGAAAATCACTGTGCTCATTTTAGAAGACCATGAGCATGCCGCCCTCATCCTCGCCCCTTTGGCCCGTCTTCTCCGCCTTCCCGTGGCAGTAAATCGCTCCGATATGGAACGTCTTCTCAAAGAACACTATCCCGGCATCGATGTGCATTGTTTCCCGGACAAAGAGATCGTGACCCTCGCAGAAAAGTCGCAACCCGTATTTGTCTCCTGTTACACACGGAGTGCGCTGAACCTTCTGTTTGAATCTCGAGCCACGGTGAAGAAAAATCCATTTGCCTCCATCTTTGTAGCACCGCACCCCTTCCCTCTCGACACGGCCGCCCTGGCCCGCGACTGTGCTTTCCTTGTTTTTAACAAGATGCAAGAAGTCCTCGTGAAAAAGGCAAATCCTCATGCCGTCCTCGAGATGATGGGGAGTGGACTAGCATCCTATACCGAAGAAAATGTCCACATCCGGCTTAAACCCGATTCCACGATTGAACCGGCCACCATCCGCCTCATCACTACCCTCATGCCACAAGCGTCGCTCATCCGTTTTGCTCCCTTCTCGACATGCGGAAGGCTAATCACCGATGACGAAGAACTTGCCGCCCTCTTCCTTGCGTACCGCCGACCGATCATTTTCCTCCGAGTGCCCCGAGAGGCCATCTTCCGCGATTTCCCCCTTTTTGACGGATCGAAACATTCCCTGGAGGGAGATGTGACGGGCCACCGCATCACCGACATGTACTATCCCAAAACCGGAGAAGACGAAATCCATTTACGATGGAACCGTCTAGTTTGGTATTAATCGCGCGAAGGAATGGGAGGGAAAACAGTAACTTGCTCTACCGTATGAAATTGCACAAGCAAACTGTCTGCCTCGATTTCATAATAAATGGCCCCTTCCCGAAGAGGGAAGACTTTCGAAACGAAAGCCACTTCGATGCCGGCGGGAAAGATGCCGTCCATCCCCGTTGTCACGAGCAGGTCTCCTTTCCGAATTAAGACCTCACCTGTATGAAGCTCTGCCCCCTTCCCCTCTTCATCGGCAAAATCATAGTTGAAGCCGATCCCGCGAAGAAGCGGTAGCCGTGTCCGCCAGAGCGGCAGCCCGCTGCCGCAAAGCTCCCCCTTGGCAAGGTAGGTGGTCGATTCGCTTTTTTTGATTTTTGAAAGGGATTTGGACAAAGCGGGAATGTCAATGAACTCTTCTGCATGTTCGTAATTTTTTGCACACCGGAGGAATTCTTCGAAATGCTCAATGAACATCTCGTCGACCTTCCCACCGCGGACGGCACGTACCGCTATATGGAGCTTGCTGTCTGTGATCAGGCGGACTTTTGATGCTTTTTCCCCCACCTCTTCCACAACACCGAAAAGATTCGCATGGACAAGCACGGGAGAATTTTTTGCTACCACCGTGCGCCCCACCGTCCGGTTGTCCCTCTCTCCGACATTGATCCACACCGTACTGCTATAGGAAACCGGATCGCGATAAATCACGGCCGCCGGAAGGCTATAAATTTCCTCCTCGAGCAGAAGGGAGAGTTCTTTTGCGCGCCGTTTCAAAAATTCTTCCTTGGAAATGGCCGCCGTCAGCATTACCGTCGAATAGTCGAATTTTTTCACCCAATTTTCGATCCGGTCTTCCATCTCCAGAAATCCGGCGGCCATATTGAGTCGATCTTTTAATATGCGGTTTTCCATTTCCAGATTGACGCTGTGCTTTTGAACCGGCTTCGATTTGGAAACAAGCACCGCATATTTTTCCCGCAATTTCGTCAAAGGGGTCAGAAAAAAAGCTCCGAGAAGAACCAGAGTGAGTCCGAACAGAGAGAGATATTTATTTTTTTTCATGCACAGCTTTGATTGCTTTTATGACATGGTCCATATTTTCGGGAAAAAGGCCGGCAATATTGATCCGCGACGAACGGGGAATGTACACGGCAAACTCATTTTGGAGCCGCATCACTTGTTCGGGGGAAAGATCAAGCAAGGAAAACATTCCCCGCCCTCGGATGACGTATTCATATTTTTCCGATACTTCACCTACGAGCCTCTCGCCGAAGAGGCGGCGCCTCTCATTTAGCCCTTCGCGTCGCCGCCGGAGATGTTCTTCCCATTCTTTCAGGTGGGCCGCATTTCCCAAAATGCGCGCCACGATCTCGCTCCCGTGCCGCGGCGGATTGGAATAGACGGCCCTTGCTATGGCCGATAAGTGATTGGTCACCCTTTCACGCGCACGCGTGTTTTGCATGACAACAAAAAGGGCTCCCGCCCGTTCCCCGTAAATCCCCATCGACTTGGCAAACGAATAGGCGACAAACATTTCATGACCCGCTTCCATGAAGAGGTCGATGGGAAGTCTGTCCTCATTCAAACCGTTTCCGTACCCGTGATAGGCAAAATCGAAAAAAGGGATCAGGTTGCGCTTGAGAAAGAGATCGCTGAGAGCCTTCCATTCTTCACGGGTAAAGTCGAGCCCCGTCGGATTGTGACAGCACGGATGAAGGAGTATGGCCGTTTTGGGTTTCACCGACCTGAAATAGTCGACGATCCGGTCAAAAGGAACCCTTTGTCCGTCCCAGTAGGGGTAAGCCTCGAGTTCAAGCCCCGTCTTCGTAAAAATGCCGCTATGGTTAGCCCATGTAGGGCTGGAAAGACAAATGGACCGTGTGATTTCCCCTGCGAGAAATTCGCCCGCCATACTCAGGGCGCCGGTGCCTCCCAGGGTTTGCAGGCCGACAATCCTATCGGATACTTGCGGTCCAAAAATAAGCTTTCCGGCAAGGTCGATGAATTCGGGCATACCGGCAATCGGAAGAAATGTCTTGGTTTTTTCCTCTTCGAGGATCTCTTTTTCTACCTTCTTGACGACGGGAAAGATCGAAGGTGCCGTATTGGGGCGGTCGATATCGACACCGATAGACAGATTGGCACGGAACGGCCTCGTTTCCTTTGCATATTCGGCATTCAGGCCGAAGAGCGGATCGGGGGGGTTTTGGGAAAGTTCATCGAACAAACTCTTCATAAAAACCTCTTGCAACGAAGACAAACTGTACTATATCATTGCTGCAGTTTTTGAAGGACATCTTTTTGGGGCGTTAGCTCAGTTGGTAGAGCGCAACAATGGCATTGTTGAGGCCAGCGGTTCAACCCCGCTACGCTCCAGATTCCTGAACATTTACTCTTTTTTTATTCGTGGATATACTCGATAACGGCATGACTTTGGAAAAGGGCTTTTAGGGCCGGAACTTTGAAATGGTAGGTAGCAAAACGCCTGTTCTGTTCATCTTGGAGTTTGGGAAGTTCGTAGACTAGGCGGGCGTCCGGGAAGGAAGCAGTAGCCTCGGCAGGATGTAAAATCACGTCGGCCGAAATTTCCGTTTGACTCCCAATTTCCAAAACTTCAAGGTTGAAGGTTTCCGAAAGATAGCCGCAAATGGTGGTAAAAGGGCGGTAGCGCGGTATGGAAACAAGTTTGAAATGGTCGGGGGTTGAATGAACCACTTCAATCTTGTGATGAGCATGGTACACGGGGTCTTTTTCCTTTTCCCAGCGCCGGATGACGGCATTGTCGAGCTCATCGGCGGGATCAAAAATCAGGACTTTGATCGTGTCGGGTTCCAGATTGGCTTCACTGGTGTAGATGGCGCGGATTGGAGCCGAAATGGCCGCTTTGATCACAAGGCCGAGCGAAGAAATGAGCGCCTGCACAACATTGATAACCCGTCTGGAGAGGCTTTCCTTCGACCGGAAAACGATCGACCATACTTCGGAAATTTTTCCGAGGTAATCGAACATGTAAAAAGGGGTGTGGTCGATGTATTTGGAATACTCGTCTTCCACGCGGGCGTCAAATTTTTCGAGTTCGGTGAGGTTTGTGTCGCTGCGCCACCGGGGCCCATCCTGGAGCCTTGCAATGAGCCTGGCGGGAAGGCTAAAGAGAAGCCCTGAGAGGCCTTGGAATGTAGCAGCAATCAAAATAAACAGGTTCATCGCAAAATTGTCGGAAAGCAAAATCTGTTTCAAAGGAATTTTGTCCTTTCGCGACTCCCGAAGGTAATGGAGAAAAAAGAGCCAGTGCTGGGTAAGATGCCCCACAAAATCAAACGCGTATGAGTGGTGCTTTTGAATAAATTCGGCATATTGCTTGGCATAGCGGACGTTGCCCCATTCGATCCAGGTTGCCCGCGTTGAATCTTTCGTCCTCGTGCAATCTTTCCGGTAGGAAATGGCCGTACGAAGCTCACCGATATCTTGCGGCTCTTTGACAAAAAGGGCCATGGCATTTTCGGTTGGATCGCCCGGTAAAACATGGGATTCTTTGGAAATGCGTACAAAATGGCGGTTCTCCAACATCTGGGTCCAATATGCCAAGCTGTGGAAATTGCGGATTTCTTGTGCCTCAACATTCCACGGCACTCCGGCAGCGGCATTGACAAACGAATGGACCACGCTTGCAATGGCATGCACATCAGGATCGGCGGCGTCATGGTCG